>CALKXD010000098.1 GCA_938003855.1 uncultured Granulosicoccaceae bacterium
GGGCACGGTACTTCAGCAAAGCAGTGCATCGAATTCTGCTGTTTATATTGAAGGCTATTTCTATAACGACACCTACGATACCGAAGCGCAAACCGGTCGGGAGGGTGACATCTGGATATCACTGGGTTTCCGGGTCAATGAATCCGGAGACAGAGTCGCCGACTACTGCTTTTCCCGTATTGATTCGAACGGCGATCGACAAAACATTGGCGAGTCGGGTTCAGAACTGTGTAACGATTTGCCGGATGCCGCTACCTTACCGCTCGACACCCAACACAAAGCCGGCATCGAGATTGATCGAGCCGCAAAATCCGTCACAGTGAGCATCGGAGGTCTCTCCCGACAAATAGCGCTGACCGGCAACGTGTACAAGCCCTACCGAAATCAGCAGCGTATGCAGGCCCGGCAATTCGGCGCACCGGCAACGACCGTGGTATTGGTGCATCGCATAGAAACCGACACCTTCAGCGATAATTTTTCAGTTACGCGACCACCGATCAATCGCTATCGCAATAACTATTTTCCCGCCTCACGGAATTTATCAGCAACCGATGGACAAGCCACTCTATTTGCCACAACTGATGACCCGGATGACGGTGAGAGTGCCGAACTCTGGCTGCAGCAATCCGGTGACTACCTCGAAGCCGTGGTTACCTTATCCAGCGAATCCAGCTTCACCAGCGGCGAATCTGATGTGGGCGCTATCGTGAAACTTGCGGCTTACAACGATGTTCAGGATGGTGGTGCAAATGGTGAAGAAGGCGATGTTGAGGCCCGCATTCAATTCAGAACCCAGGGCAATGGGCGTCGCGCCGCACGATACTGTTTGGTTCGCGCCAATGACCCCGACTATGACAGTGTCACCGGTCTGCTTGAAGACGGTGAAGAATGCCTCAATATCCCTTTGCTGGTAGAGTTTGACCGTGCGTATCGTGTAGCACTTGAACTCGACAGGGCCGCAAAAACCATGTCGTTCGCCCTCGATGACCAACGCTACACCGTGAACATACAGTCTGATATCTATCAGGCAGCCGGTCCGCGACGCTATGTTGGTGTCAGTGCAAATCGCCAGGCCACCGGAGTGGTCCACGTTGACGATCTGCGCACATCGCCGGACTCACTGACACCAACAGAAGTGACCAATGGCCTGACATCCCCCGCACCATTTCCCGACCCGGTCGATGCAGCCGCACTGCTGCAAGTCGATTCCAGCATCGAGCAGCCATTCGATTTTTCCAACCAGCAGCCAACGCTGGACTTTGTCGACGACTTCAGTGGCATAACCACCGCCTTCGGCTTCTGGGGCGGGCGGGACCGGGGAGAATCGGCCATCTCATGGAACGACGGCGCTGTTACGCTGAAAACCAACACAGCGGAAGGCATTGACAACGGCAACTACACCGAGCTCTACCTGCAGAAAAAATCGGATCTGATTGAGGCGGTCGTCAGTCTTTCCAGTGCCACGCGTCTGCCGCCGTCCGGCGACACCGGTGCTGAAATTATCATTCTGGCCAGCCTCTATAACGATACGCAGGATTATGGCTTCAACGATCAGGAAGGCGATCTACAGGCCGAGCTTGGTATTCAGTTTGAGGGCGACGGCAGTCGGCGCATGCGCGTGCGGCTTCGCCGTACCGATGCCAGCGGCAACCGTGATCTTAACCTGCTTGAAGGCCTCATGGAATTTGACGACGGTATAGGGTCGATAATCCCGCAGCTCGACACCCAATACAAGCTGAGCATAGGCATTGACCGCAGTACCGGCGTTATCCGTTTTGGCGTCGACGATCAATTTACTGACTACCAGAGTTTAACCGGTACCTTCCTGCCAGCGAGGCAGCGCTCGATAATATCCGTCAGCCACTTCCGCGGCTCCGGTGTTGCGGTCGGCAACATCCATTCAATTAAAACAGACAGTATCGACGTCGACTTCAGCCAGCAAGCACCATTAATTGCACCGTATCGGCCAGCCTTCAATGCGCAGTACCCCGGTGTTGCTGTGGAAGCCGTGGATGGACGCCTGCGACTGGAGGCAGATGGCGCGTTAACCAGTGACCGCGACCCGCGCATCGCAGCACTGAGTGCGTCTGACTACATTGGTGCATCTATAGAGCTGTCGAGCGACTCTGTGATACAGACAGATGGCACGGTATTGATCGATGTGCACGGCATTATGTACAACGACCTGCCGGGCGGCACTATAGAGCAAGGCAATTCTGAAGGCCGGGTTTTCGCCACTGTGCGCCTGACCGCTGAGAGCAACACCGAACGCTATGTACAGTATTGTGCATTCAGATCGAATGATAGCAGCTTCGACGATACCACCGAGCTGGTCGGCGGCGACCCTGACAACTGCCCGCGCTTCACCACAGTGCCTGAATTTGACACGGCCTACCCGGCTTTCATCAGGCTGGATCGCGACGCGGCCACACTGACCTTCGGGTTTAACGGTGAGGAGGTTATCTATAACATCACCACCGGTATCAGTAACGCCGAACCATTCAGTGGCGTACGAGCCAGTACATCCGAAGGCAGCAAGGTAATCGCCTGGGCAGACGATTTGTCCTTCGCAGAGAATCCGGTCGCACTGGCCGACTCATCAAGCACGCTGGTCTCAAGCCGTAGTGACAGTAACGCCTCGACCACCACCGATGGTTCATCCGGCGGTGGATCAACAGCGCCTGGCCTGCTGATGTTATTGCTACTGCGGCTATTGCGCGCAAAAAGAATTCTGCCTGACCTCAAGCGCCGGGTCACTGACAATAGCCGCTATTTGTTACTCGCCCTGCTCTGCGTACCAGCCATTGCTGTGCAATCGTGCGCCACCAATCCACAGCCAATACCGTCATCGTTCACCGCGCTCGAGCAGGCCGAGGTCCTTAACCACATTCGCGGTAAAACTGAAACCTGGTCACAGGGTGGCGCATTCTATAACCCTGACGGCAGTCTGCAGGTGGTTTGGGATGGCCTGGACACAAGCGGCAACTGGCGAGTCACCGAAGCCGGGACGTGTGCTTTGTTGTAGAGCTCTGGGGCCCCGACGAGGACTGCCATAGCTATCGCTATGAGCAGAACATTGTGAAGCTGGTTTACCAGAACAAATCGGTGCAGCGGGCAACTTTCAACGGCGAGCAATTGGCGCAGTACCGCCCATGAGGCTCTAACACAAACCACCCCGTAATATTCAAGCAATCCATCAATAAATAAGGATGTTACTTATGAACAACGCAGATGAAAAAATCTATAAGCCAACGTTAGCACCGGCGGCGCTCACGCTGACAATCGCGGCACTGGCGCTGGCAGCTTGCGTAGCAAAATCTACGATAAAGGAAAATCCAGTTGCCGCTGAGTTGGCTCCGATGCAAAAGCCGGTTCGAGCAGTCAACCACCGCAACTACGAATTGGATACCCTGACTAACACCGAAATTTATTACGACCACCTGGCAGCCACTGATGGCACTACCCTCAACGGGCGCAACCACAAAGGCTGCCAATGGCAGGCCACCGACGATGTAATGACTCCCACGTCCGCGTGGGCAAACTGTGGCAGCAACCCTGAATGGCAGGCAGGTGAACACAAAGACATGGTTAAGAGGGGTGAAATCTGGCCGCTCGCGGTTGGAAACAAAGTCTCCTATAGCTACTTTCAGGTGAACGCACGCGGCAACCAGCAGCCTGAAAAAGTAACACGCACCTGCGAGGTAAAAAACACCGTCAATATAGATGTGGCAGCCGGCAACCTGGACACCTTCAAGGTGGTCTGTGTGAGGAAAAAAGGCGACTGGTCGAAAACATGGACCGTCTACTACAGCCCGGCACTGGCGCAGCATGTCAAGTTCGTGCGCCAGTCCTCCAATAACGGCATCGAGCACAACGTGGAATATCTGCGCTCGGAACCGATTTGACTCACACTGTCAACCCGCTGACTCTGAACCGGGTGTAGTTTTGATCCGCGCCGGCACAGTGCTTTCATGTGCCGGCGCCAGCCACCCTGACCATTTGACTCTTTGCCGCATCAGGCACCGTCGATACCGACAGCGCCCACCCTGGCAATCGGCCAATACTGCCTCGCTGACAATGGGCATCTTTCTACCCGGTCATTGTCCGAAAAAGCAGCAACCATCATTATTCGTTCAGCAGCCTCTGACTTGCCACCGCTTAGAATGATACATGTCAACTTGCATATCCAACAAGCTACTCTATAACTAACGGTACGATTACCTTATACGTCAGCGAGTTTCTGAACCGGCCGGTGTGCGTTGCAGAGAAGCACAATTGATCCCGGCATCAGTCTCTCATTAACCCGGAATTGTGACCATAATCCGGTCGCCGCAGGGTGACTCGATTGCAGCCACGTATTTGTCACCACGGAATGCGCCACATGAAAAACAGTGTCAGCTACGACCGACGCAGCTTTCCGCGACAACAGCTGCAGTACGTACTTAATGTCGATTCGCAGGTTACCGGTCGAAAATTCGGCCATATCCTCGATGTGTCGCTTGAAGGCATACGCATGGAGTGCAACCGCCCGATCAAACGGCTGGATGTTTACGAATTATCATTCCATCTGCCACCTGAAGTGTATGGCGATGACGAAATACATTTCAGTGCATGCTCTATCTGGACTCGTCCGGGCCCGCGACAGGGCACCAGCATTTCCGGGTTTAAAGTCATGCAATACTGGCAGCGCACCAACAACCATGTCGCATTGAGTAGCGTGATCTCTGACTACGAGAGCTTTCTGCGCTCACTCTAACGCACCGGCGCCGCGCAACTGAAAGCGGCAGGCTTTCACGCCGCAATTTAAGTTACCACAGCGCCATCGGTTAGAAACGGGATCACCTGCGTCAGTGTTTCCTGCGGATTCTCTTCTGCCAGAAAGTGTCCCGATAGCACAGGCCCGCCGGTGACCGTTTCACACCAGTTACGCCACACACCCAGCGTGTTGGACACCGTCCCCAGAGAGCGTTTTTCACCCCAGAGTGCAAGCGTCGGGCAACGGATTTTACGCCCGTCGTTACGGTCGGCGATATCCAGGTCAAAATCAATGGTGATGCCAGCGCGATAGTCTTCACTCATCGCGTGTATGCATTCTGGACGACGATAGGATTGTCGATAGTGCTCAAGCGCGGCGGGATCAAAGACGGTTAACTCCCCCGTGGCATTCCAGCTTTTCAGCAGATACTCGTGCCAGCTATCGGGATCTGCGCTGATTAATGTCTCGGGCAACGGTGCAGCTTGCGCCAGAAACGTCCAGTGGAATTTGCTCATCGCACCGGCGTGATCCATCGCCACCCATGCCTCCGAGGTGGGAACAATATCGAGCACTACCAGTTTCTCTACCGCGTCCGGGTGATCGAGTGCCAGTCGATAGCCGACCCGCGCTCCACGGTCGTGTGAAAGCACCGAGAATCGGTCGTAACCCATAGCGCGCATTACCTCGATGCAATCAGTGGCCATGGCGCGTTTGGAGTAGCTTTGATGCAGCACGTCGCTGATTGGTGCCGACGACTGACCATAGCCGCGAAGATCCATAATCACCAGCGTGTGATGTCGGGCCAGATCCGCTGCCACGCGGTGCCAGCAGACATGTGTCTGCGGGTACCCGTGCAACATCAGCAATGGCGGGCCGCTGCCACCGGTGCGCAAAAAAATCTCCGCGCTGGTGGTGCTGATACGCTGACTGGCAAAACCGGGGAACAGATCGACAGGATCACTCATGGGCTGACTCAACATAGACGAACGAAAACCATTTAATGTGCACGGTGATTGCGCGCCTGCTCAATTGCAGAATCTGACATCACACCTTACGATGATACTGCGATAATCCGACTTGTGGCTTATTAATAGTCCACTGTCAAAGCCACCACGGAGCAGTCACCATGACCACAGTATCAGGCAATGCCTCTGGATCTCAGGGCGACCTGCCGCTCGATGCCATTGTCATTGGCGCCGGGTTTTCAGGCCTGTACCAGTTGCACACCCTGCGCAACGACCACGGCTACCGGGTGCAGGTGCTGGAAGCCGGTGACGGTGTTGGTGGCACCTGGCACTGGAACCGCTACCCCGGCGCACGATGCGACTCCGAGAGCCACGCCTATTGCTACAGTTTTTCTGACTCCCTGACGCGGGAATGGCAGTGGTCAGAACGCTATCCCGGGGCCGCAGAGATTGTCAGATACCTTAACCATGTGGCTGATCGCTTTGACCTGCGCCGTGATATTCAGCTCAACACCCGGGTGGTCTCAGCACGCTTCGACGACGACCGTCACCAGTGGCACGTGAAGACCGCCGCCGGCGATACTTTCGTCGCGCGCTATTTGATCACCGCTATCGGCTGCCTTTCTTCTGCCAACGTCCCTGCGTTAGCAGGCCTCGACCGATTTAACGGCCAGTGGGTCCACACCGGCGCCTGGCCGCATGACGGGGTTGATTTCAGCGGTAGGCGGGTGGGTCAGATCGGCACCGGATCAACCGGTATTCAGGCAGCGCCGGTAATCGCAGAAACAGCAAAGCAGCTGACGGTGTTTCAGCGTACTGCCAATTACAGTGTGCCGGCCCGCAATGCGCCACTGAGCGATGAACAGCGACAGCAGCAGCGAGACAATGCCACCGCTGTACGTGAACTGATGCGCAGCAACACCAACGGTCATCCGTGGTCGATCAATAGCGAGAGCGCACTGCAGGCCTCAGCAGATGAACGGGCTGCCCGCTATGAACGCATGTGGACTGACGGCGGGCTGCGTTTTCGTGCCGCCTATAGTGACCTTGGGTCCAATGCGCAGGCCAATCGAACCGCGGCTGATTTCATCAAGAGCAAAATCCGACGCAAAGTCCGCGATCCGGCCACCGCCGAGGCGCTGTGCAATATTGACCACCCATACGGGGCTAAACGACCGCCTATCGATACCGGCTACTTTGAAACATTCAACCGGGACCATGTATCGCTGGTAGATTTAAAGAGCGATCCAATCATTGAAGTTACCGCCAGCGGTATCCGCACTGAAAGCACACACCACAACCTAGACATCATTGTTTTTGCGACCGGCTTTGATGCCATGACCGGTGCATTGCTGAGCATTGACATAGAGGGCGTCGGTGGCACTACGCTGCAGCAGAAGTGGGCAGACGGCCCGTGCAATTACCTGGGCATTCAGATCACCGGATTCCCCAATCTATTTACCATCACCGGTCCTGGCAGCCCATCCGTGCTGACTAACATGCCAGTAGCAATCGAGCAACATGTTGACTGGGTCACCGGATGTATCAATCATCTGCAGCAACATGGCAAAACCAGAATCGAAGCCAGCGATGAAGCCATGACAAACTGGCGGAGCGAAGTTAACACCGCCGCCGATGCAACTCTGCTGCCGACGGTGGCTCACTCGTGGTACCTGGGCGCTAACATACCCGGTAAACCCAGGGTTTTTATGCCTTATGCCGGTGGTTTGGGCCGCTTCAGAGAGATTTGCAATGACATCGCAGCGCGCAACTACGATGGATTTGTGATCAGCTGATCTTAAGCTATACCCACCGGTAGACCGGCAGGCAGTCATCGCCTCGACGACATGACTGATCTCCAAGGCACAAGTTGCAACTTTAGTACTTGACTCATTGTTCCTCTGACGGTGAGAATTTCCTGTTGCTTACATTAACCCAGCGTGGATAGTCTCTATGGCCGAATTACCCTCACAAGCTCGAGTAGTCATCATCGGTGGTGGCGCAGTCGGCGCATCGTCTCTGCTGCATCTTGCCCGTGCCGGTTGGACCGATTGCCTGTTATTGGAAAAAAACGAGCTGACCTCGGGCTCCACCTGGCATGCTGCCGGTAATGTGCCGACGTTTTCGGCATCGTGGTCAGTGATGAATATGCAGCGCTATTCCACCGAGTTGTATCGCGGACTGGCCGACGCCGTTGACTACCCGATGAACTACCACGTCACAGGCTCAGTGCGTCTTGCCCACAATGCCGAGCGCATGCGTGAGTTCGAACGCGTCAAAGGCATGGGTCGCTATCAGGGCATGGACATCGAGATGTGCTCGGTATCAGACCTCAAGGACCGCTATCCGTTTCTGGAAACTCATGATCTGGCTGGCGGCCTTTATGATCCCTACGATGGTGACATCGACCCGGCACAGTTAACCCAGGCATTCGCCAAAGGCGCACGTGATCTAGGCGCCACGATAGTGCGCTTTTGTCCGGTAACCGGAGTCCGCCGCGATGGCGACGACTGGGTTGTTGAAACCGAAAAAGGCGAAGTGCGCTGCGAGTATGTGGTGAACGCTGCAGGCTATCGTGCACAGGAAGTCGGGCGCTGGTTTATTCCGCACGGTGGCCGCGAAGTCCCGATGATGACAATGAGCCACCAATACATGCTGACCGAAGAAATTCCCGAGCTGCAAGCCTGGTGTGAAGAGCAAGGCCACATGCTGCCGCTGCTGCGTGATGTGGATTCATCCTACTACCTGAGGCAGGACAAAAACGGCCTGAACCTCGGCCCTTACGAGCGCAATTGCAAAGGTCACTGGATGACACCCGGCGACCCCATGCCTGCGGACTTTTCGTTCCAGCTTTACCCGGACGACCTTGACCGGATCGAGTGGTACATAGAAGATGCGATGGCGCGTGTGCCAATTCTGGGGTCTGTGGGGGTTAACAAGGTTATCAACGGCCCTATTCCCTACACCCCCGATGGCAACCCGCTGATCGGACCGATGCCAGGCGTGCGCAATGCCTTTGAAGCCTGTGTGTTTACCTTTGGTATTGCCCAATCAGGCGGTGCCGGCAAGGTACTGGCCGAGTGGATTACCGAAGGCGCAACTGAGTGGGATATGTGGTCCTGCGATCCACGACGCTTTACCGGATTCTGCGATCAGGACTACGTCAATAAGAAAGGCATGGAAGTCTATGGACACGAATATGCCATGCATTTCCCACGACACGAATGGCCGGAAGGTCGCAATAAAAAACGCTCACCGATACACGATAAAGTGGTTGCTCAAGGTGCGCAGCTTGGGGCCTATAACGGCTGGGAGCGCGCCAACTGGTATGCACAGGCCGGTGATGACACCAGCGAAGAGGCAACCCAGACCTGGACACGCGAAGGCCCGTGGCAGCAGCGCATCAGGGAAGAATGCCTGGCGGTACGCGACGCCGCCGGCATACTTGACCTGCCCGGCTTTTCACGCTTTACCCTGAAAGGCGATGGCGCCCGGCAATGGCTGCTGGAGATGATAACCGGCAACGTCCCGAAAACCGGCCGACTCGGCCTGGGCTACTTTGCCGACGATCAGGGGCGCATCGTCACAGAGATGTCAATCATGGCGCTGGCCGATGACGTTTTCTTTCTGACCACCGCCGCCGGTGCCGAGTGGCACGACTTCGAATGGCTGCAAAAGCATCTGCCAGCCGATCTCGAACTCAGCAACATCACTGACGAATTCACTTGCCAGATACTAAGCGGTCCGAAGTCACGCGAGATACTTGCAGCAGTGACCGATGCCGACCTCACCGGTGGCTGGCTAACCCACCAGAGCGCACAGATTGGCGACACCTGGTGTCAGCTGATCCGTGTGTCGTTTGCCGGTGAACTCGGCTGGGAGATTCACACCAAGGTGGCCGATACCGCTGTCGTCTACGATGCGATTATGGCGGCGGGTGCCCCTGTAGGCTTAAAGCCGTTTGGCATGTATGCACTCGATTCACTGCGACTGGAAAAAGGCTATCGTGCCTGGAAGGGCGATCTGTCCACCGACTACACGATCCTGCAAGGCGGCATGGAACGCTTCGTCAAATGGGACAAGCCGACCTTCAAAGGCAAAGCCGCGCTGGAAGCGGAGCGCGACGCCGGCGTCAGCAAACGCTTTGTCACACTGGTGGTCGATGCCACTGACTGCGATGCGCCCTACATGTCGACGCTATGGCACAACGGTGAGGTCGTCGGTGAAACAACCTCTGGCGGCTGGGGACACCGGGTCGACAAATCCATAGCACTTGGTATGCTGAAGGCCGAGCTGGCGGTGGCCGGCACCAAACTGGAAGTTGAAATATTCGGTGAGCGCCGCCCTGCGCTTGTGCAGGAAGACCAGCCTTTGTGGGATCCGAAAAACGAACGCATCAGAGCCTGAGCAATGAGCAAGCAAGACATACCATCAAAAGCGCGTGCCGTGGTGATCGGCGGCGGCGTCGCCGGATGCTCGGTGGCCTATCACCTGGTGAAACTCGGGTGGAAAGATGTTGTTCTGCTTGAACGCAAGCAGCTGACCAGTGGCACCACCTGGCACGCGGCGGGACTGATCGCACAGTTGCGTGCAACAAAAAACATGACGCGCCTGGCCAAGTACAGTCAGGAGCTCTACGGTGAACTGGAAGCCGAAACCGGCGTCGCCACCGGCTTTAAGCGCTGTGGCTCTATTACTGTGGCACTGACCGAAGAGCGCAAAGAGGAAATCTACCGGCAGGCTTCTATGGCACGCGCCTTTGATGTGATCATTGAAGAGATCTCTGCCAGCGATGTAAAGCAACGCTACCCGCACCTGAACACCGATGATGTAAAAGGTGCGGTCTACCTGGAAAAAGACGGTCAGGGTGATCCCGCCAATATTGCGCTGGCGCTGGCCAAGGGTGCACGTCAGAACGGCGCACTGGTGTACGAAGGCGTGAAAGTCACGTCTATAGAAAAAAACGACGGGCGTGTCACCGGTGTGACCTGGCAGCGCGATGGCAGCGCAGAGACCGGCACTATTGACGCTGACTTTGTAGTGAACTGTGGTGGCATGTGGGCTCACGACCTGGGTCGCATGGCGGGTGTTAATGTACCGCTGCAGGCTTGTGAACATTTTTATATCGTCTCTGAAAGCATCGACGGACTGACACAACTGCCGGTACTGCGTGTGCCTGACGAATGCGCTTACTACAAAGAAGACGCAGGCAAAATGCTGCTGGGTGCGTTTGAACCGGTATCAAAGCCATGGGCCGTTAACGGTATCCCCGACGACTTCTGCTTTGATCAGCTGCCCGAAGATTTTGACCACTTCGAGCCGATTCTGGAAATGGCGGTCAACCGCATGCCGCTGCTTGGCGAAGCCGGTATCCATACCTTCTTTAATGGCCCGGAGAGCTTTACCCCGGACGATGCCTATCATCTGGGTGAAGCCCCCGAACTTAAAAACTTTTTTGTCTGTGCGGGTTTTAATTCGGTGGGTATTCAATCGTCCGGTGGTGCCGGTATGGCGCTGGCCTACTGGATGGAGCACGGCCACCCGCCGTTTGATTTAAGCGACGTCGATATACGCCGTATGCAGCCGTTTATGGGTAACAAAACCTATCTGACCCGTCGCGTCACCGAGACTCTGGGTCTGCTCTACGCCGACCACTTCCCTTACCGGCAGATGGCGACGGCTCGCGGCATTCGACGCACACCGCTACATGACACCCTGAAAAAACACGGCGCGGTGTTCGGCGAAACAGCTGGCTGGGAGCGCGCTAACTGGTTTGCCAGCGAAGGCCAGGCAGCCGAGTACGAATATAGCTGGAAACGGCAGAACTGGTTTGACAACGCACGTGCAGAGCACATGGCGATTCGCGAAAATGTCGGCCTGTATGATATGACCTCGTTCGGTAAAATTCGCATTGAAGGACCGGACGCCGAGGCTTACCTGAACCGCGTCTGTGGCAACAACCTGTCCGTGCCTGCGGGTAAAATTGTCTATACGCAAATGCTTAATGAGCGTGGCGGTGTCGAGGCCGATGTCACCGTGACCCGCCTGCATGAAACCGCATACCTGATGGTGACTCCGGCCGCGACAGTCATTCGCGATATGGCCTGGCTGGCCCGCCACAAAGGCAATGCCAATGTGGTGATGATTGACGTCACCGCCGGCGAAGGTGTTATCGCCGTGATGGGGCCCAATTCGGCCAAACTACTGAGCAAAGTCAGTCCGCACGACTGGTCAAACGACAATCACCCGTTTGGCATGGCCAAAGAGATTGAGATCGGCATGGGACTGGCACGTGCACACCGGGTGACGTATGTGGGAGAGTTAGGCTACGAGATCTATAGTTCCTCTGATCAGACCGCCCACATTTTCGAAACCTTGTTCGATGCCGGTCAGGAACTCAACGTTAAGTTGTGTGGCATGCACATGATGGATTCCTGTCGACTGGAAAAAGGCTACCGGCATTTCGGGCACGACATCACCGACGAAGATCATGTCGTCGAGGCCGGACTTGGCTTTGCAGTGAAGACCGACAAGCCGCAATTTATCGGTCGTGACGCCGTTCTGCGAAAACGCGATGAAGGCTTAAAAATGCGTATGGTGCAGTTTCGCCTGCTTGACCCGGAGCCTCTGCTTTATCACAACGAACCGGTTATCCGTGATGGCAAGATTGTCTCTTACCTGACTTCCGGCAACTATGGCCATGCGCTGGGCGGTGCCATGGGTCTGGGGTACGTACCATGCGAAGGTGAGACCGCCGATGAGCTGATCGCATCGAGCTATGAGATTGAAGTGGCAGGCACACGGGTGAAAGCCGAAGCGAGTCTGCGCCCGATGTATGATGCAAAATCAGAGCGCATCAAAAACGTCAGCTTATAGCCAATACGGTAAACCACACGTAGCCGGCTGGCACGTTGCGGTAAGACCGGAACGCTTACTGTACACTGGCGCTGAGCGCACCTACAACATCAGGCAGTTGTTTTTTGAAGCCGGGTCGCCGCCGCATACACGCGGCGGTATTTGTCAGACGCCCGGCACTTCGGTCAAGTGCTCACGGTAGCGCACCGCATTGTCCTGATAGTGCTGTGCCGGACGCAGCAGTCCCTCTTGTTGCTGCGGTGTCAGCTCACGCACTACTTTGCCGGGTGAGCCGAGGATCAAAACACCATCGGGGTATTCTTTGCCTTCCGGTATTAGCGTGTTGGCACCGACAATCGAGTTTTTACCAATAACGCAGCCGTTCAGCAATATGCTGCCTATACCGATTAGCGACTGCTCTTTGACCGTACAGCCGTGCAGCATCACTTTGTGGCCGATGGTGACGTTTTTATGTAACTCCAGCGGATAGCCCGGGTCGACATGCAATACACTGCCGTCCTGCACATTACTGCCCTCGCCGATCACGACGCGATCATTCTCTGCGCGTATGACCGCACCAAACCAGATGCTGCTGCGTGCCTTCATGGTAACCTGGCCAATCAGAATAGCGCCTGGCGCGATCCAGGCGTCATCGGCGATGTCGGGGCGGCTGTCACTACCTAACGTGTAGACGGTCATAGAGATACTCTAACGGTGTTTCGTCATACTCTAGCAGCGCACAACAGAGTCTGTCATGTCGCAACGGTAGTGTTACGCTGTGTCGACCGGCCGACTGTTCAACGCCTGAGCGCAAAATACTCTATTTTCAATTTTCATCAATCAGCCAGGCAACTGCCGTATCAAGGAGATACATTGGGAACCGGATCATGCAATTGTGGACGCTGCCGGTATTTGTTCAGCGCTGAATTCGAGTTTTGCCCCTACTGCCATTGCAGCATTTGCCAGAAGCTGTCAGGCAGCGCGTTTTCGGCCTATGGTGCACTGCCCGCTGCCGCATTTCAGTGGACCGGGAACAGCGCCGCCCCACAGTGTTACCGCCCCGGGCCAGACACCAGGCGTTTTTTCTGCGGTAACTGCGGTTCGTTTTTACTGACCACGCATGTGCTGGCACCGGAGATGGTGTACCGGTCGCTTGGCTGCATAACGCAGGGAGCACCGGATCGTATCGACTACGAGCAGTTTATCGGGTCCCGCGCCCCATGGCACCA
This sequence comes from uncultured Granulosicoccaceae bacterium, assembly GCA_938003855.1. GTDB lineage: Bacteria > Pseudomonadota > Gammaproteobacteria > Granulosicoccales > Granulosicoccaceae. The sequence continues at coordinate 13,806 of CALKXD010000098.1, forward strand.
GCCGAACCTCGAACGCCGGTACACGCAGTGGTGTCCGCCAACCCCGAAAGACAGCGCGCGTTAATCTGGACGCCCACCGGTAACCGTACGCACAGAAATGTGCTGGTGACAGCAACCGGTAGTTACCCCTACCGGCTGATAAGACCGGAAAATCAACTATCGCCGATCAGGCGCAAACGATGTATCTTGCAGGATTGCGATAACTCCGGAGGAACACATGGCGGCTTCACTGCCCGAGAGCCTGCAATTTCTCAGCGTCGGTGCGACGGTACTGAGTGGCGACGACATCACTGACCGCTACACAAGCGACTGGACCTTCGTCAATCACTGCAAACCCGATGCGGTACTGCGGCCCGCCAGCACCCTGGAACTTGCTGCGATCATGAAGGCCTGCCACCAGAATCATCAGCCGGTCGTTGTACAGGGCGGACTGACCGGTCTTGCCGGTGGCGCGACCCCGAGCCACGGTGAGGTTGCTGTATCGCTCGAGAAATTCAACGGTATCGAAGAAATAGACGAATTCGCCATGACCATGACTGTCAAGGCGGGCACGCCGCTGCAAACGGTGCAGGATGCCGCACTGGCAAAAGGCCTGGTGTTTCCGATGGATCTCGGTGCACGCGGTACGGCCACTATAGGCGGTAACGTCTCGACCAACGCCGGTGGCGTGCAGGTGATTCGCTATGGTATGACACGCGCGCTGGTGATGGGACTGGAAGTAGTACTGCCGGACGGCACGATAATCACCTCACTCAATAAAATGCTGAAAAACAATGCCGGCTACGACCTCAAGCATCTGTTTATCGGTGCAGAAGGCACCCTGGGTATTGTTACGCGGGTGGTTTTGCGGCTATTCGCCAAACCCAAATCACGCTGTACCGCGGTACTGGCATTTAACGAGTTTGCCAACAGCGTTGAATTACTGCGAAAGATTCAGGCAGATTTAACCGGACTGGTGAATTGCTATGAGGTGATGTGGGACTGCTACTTCGATAACGTGGCCCCCACCGTTAAAAACTTCGGCAAACCATTTGACGAATCACATGGCGCTTACGCCATTCTGGAGCTTTGCGGCAATCACCAGCAACGCGATTCCGAACTGCTTGAATCTTTTCTGGCCGAGCAACTGGAAAGCGGCATTGTCGCCGATGTAGTGATCGCACAGAACGATACGCAAGCGGACAACCTCTGGAGTCTGCGTCACGGAATCGGTGAGTTCGGCTCCGGCAGACCGCTGATAAACTATGATGTCAGTATCCCGATTGGCGATATGGACACCTTCACCAGGCAAATACTGCAACAGCAGCAAACCACTTACCCGCACATCACGTTGTTGCTGTTCGGCCACATCGGTGACAGTAATCTGCATGTCGTTATCGGTGACTACAAAGACGGGGAGTTCAAACCACTGAAAGACTGGATCCATCAACTGACGGGACAGTTCAACGGATCTATTTCAGCAGAGCACGGTATCGGGAAGCTCAAAACTGACTATCTGCCGCTCTCGCGCAGTGCAGAAGAAATTGCTTTGATGCGCCTGATTAAATCAACTATTGATCCACACAACATTCTAAATCGCGGTCGGGTTATCAACGCCACCTAACCGCGATAATGCACATATGCGGGTAAATAACGGTGAGTTGTCACTTTATAGAAACTAATTGACAGCCACCTGATGCACCGGGTCAATTACTACCAAACCTTAATCATGCCGGATTCGCCGCCTGTGTTAATTTTCGCTGAATCGAACTAACACAGGCCAGTTACCACACCTATGCACAATGTACTGATGTTTCTCATCGTTGTACTAAGTTGCAATACCTATGCATCAACTCTGCAGGATACCAGAGAAGTAAGCGCAACCAGCCTGTTGCGGGTTAGCTGGCCCAGGCTGAATACATACAACCCGTTCTCGACGCAAAAACTGCACTACGAAATCTGGCATAACGGAAAATATTTAAAGACCGTCGACGACAACCTGATTGAAATCCGGCTGCATGAGAACCCCGCCCTGATTTCAGGCTGCCTGCAGATTAGAGCGGTTAGCGGTCAGCAAAAGAGCGATTTTTCGAAACAGTCCTGCTACTCGTTTTCCTGAGGGCGCCACTGAAAACTGACACGGTTGTCGGTTTACGGCCCTGCGCCCGCTACTAGAGCGCGGCGCCTGTCAGAATAAGGATGAATGTAGCTTGTCGCTAGACACAAAGCCGTGTCTGTACAGTGGCTGCACGCCCCGAGTTACCAGTGAACACCCGACTGTTACCCAGGTAACAGCCAGGTAAAAATCGTCTGGCTAGATGGCGAGGTAGTCGTGACGCAGCTGCTCGTTATCGAGTACTTCCTTGGCCGCTCCTTCGTAGACAAGTTGGCCGGTATCGAGAATGACTGCTCGATCAGCCAATTGCAGTGCCGCGACCGCATTTTGCTCGACGATAATTGTTGTCATGCCTTCGCCACGGATGTAGTGCAGCGTTTTTTCGATCTCCTGCACAATCACCGGTGCAAGTCCTTCGTAGGGCTCATCGAGTAACAGCAGCTTGATATCGCGAGCCAGCGCGCGGCCAATAGCCAGCATCTGCTGCTCACCACCGGACAGCGTGACACCCTCTTGCTTGCGGCGCTCGCCAAGCCGCGGAAACAGCTCATAGATCTGATCAAGCGACCAGCCAACCGGATCGACGATCTGTGCCAGTTTGATGTTTTCCTCGACAGATAACCCGGGAATAATACGGCGGTCTTCAGGCACCAGACCGACACCGGCAATAGACGCCTGATAGCTTTCCATTCCGTGCAGGGCTTCGCCATCGAGCCAGATCTCGCCTTCGTGCAACTGCGGATCATCCATCCGGGCGATAGTGCGCAGCGCTGATGTTTTACCCGCACCATTGCGCCCGAGCAGCGCTAGAATTTCGCCTTCGGCTACGTCAAAGCTAATGCCCTGAACAATGTAGCTTTCGCCGTAGTAGCTGTGTATATCACGGCAGGAAAAGTACGGTGTTGAACCCTTGTTACCAGCCATATCTGACGTGCTCAATGCGCTCCTCCCAGGTAGGCTTCCTGAACTTTCGGATTACCTTTAATGTTGCCAGGCACGTCTTCGGCAATCACTCCACCCTGCGCCAGCACGCTGATGCGATCGGCCAGGCTGAACACAACGTGCATATCGTGCTCGATAATAACCATAGTGATTCCACGGGTGTCGCTGATATGACGAAGCACATCAATGGTGTTGTTGGTATCGGCGCGGCTCATCCCGGCGGTTGGCTCGTCGAGTAACAACAGCTTGGGGTCCTGCACCAGGCCCATAGCCATCTCCAGTCGGCGCTTGTCACCGCGATACATCGACGCGGCGACCATATCGAGGCTTTCCTCGAGACCGATATCTTCAAGGACGTCGATGGCTTTCTGACGAATAATGCCTTCATCACGCAGCCGCCGCATGGGATTGAGTCGAAAAGCCCCGTCACGATGCGCCAGCGCCGGAATCATTACGTTCTCGAGGACGGTAAGATCGGTGAAAATCTCAGGGGTCTGAAAAACCCGGGAAACACCAGCCTGGTTGATCTCGTGCGGTTTGATACCGAGCAGACTCTGACCATTGAAAGTTACGCTGCCGGAGTCAGGTGTCAGCCGCCCGACAAAGCAATTCAGCAGCGTAGATTTGCCGGCACCGTTCGGGCCGATGATCGCATGAACACCGCCGTCCTCTACGCTCAGGTTGACGTCGTTAAGTGCTTGCAGGCCGCCAAATCTTTTGTTGACGCCCCGGACTTCGAGTATTTTCATAGTTGCCTCCTTACCGACGCCCTGCGGAATCACTTTGGCCTCTGCGGAACAGTCGACCAAGGCGAGTCAGTCCACCGATCAGACCACCCGGCAGGAAGATCACGATCACCATGAACAGCAGCCCCAGAGTCAGGTGCCAGCCTTTTCCGACAAACGGATGAACGATAGCGACAATAAAATTATCCGCGCCCTCTGGCATGAAAGAAAAGACACTGTGCAGTACCTGATCGTTGATTTTGGAGAAAATCGCTTCAAAGTATTTGATAAAACCAGCCCCGAGCACCGGCCCCAGCATCGTGCCCGCCCCGCCGAGAATCGTCATCAGGACCACCTCGCCTGAGGCTGTCCACTGCATGCGTTCAGCACCGGCTAACGGATCCATGCACGCCCACAGGCCACCGGCCAGGCCGGCATACATACCAGAGATGACAAACGCCGCCAGCGTGTACGGACGTGTCGATATGCCGGTGTAGTTAAGGCGATTCTGGTTGGTCTTAATGGCACGTAACATCATACCGAACGGTGAACGGTTGATGCGCAGCGCGACATAAAACGCAATGATCAGAAATATCGCACAGAAGTAGTACCCCACATTGAACTGAGCTTCGAAACCCAGATACTCCGGTCGCCAGAACACGTCATTCATTTTCAGGCCGAACAGGTTGGTGGTTAACGGGCTGTCGGCTCCCTGCAGCCATTGCGGATCGTCGTTATAAATCTGCAGGCCGGTCTCACCGTTGGTGATCGGCGTGGCAACCGAATAGGCAATGTTGAACATCATCTGGGCAAAGGCGAGTGTGAGAATTGAAAAATAGATCCCCGAACGGCGCAGTGATATGTAGCCGATCACGACGGAAAACAGCCCCGCCACCACCACTGACAGCACCAGCGCCGGCAGCACGTTGTAACTCAGCAGCTTGAACATCCAGACGGCGGCATAAGAGCCCACCCCGAGAAACGCAGCGTGGCCGAATGACAGATAGCCCGTCAGTCCAAACAGAATATTAAAGCCAATGGCAAAAATACCGAAAATGGCAAACTTCTGTAGTAGATCGGGGTAGCTGGCACCAATCGGTGCGAGCAGTATCGGGCCTGCTATTACCATAAAAATAAAGAACAGGAAAAGCGCGGTATCGTTTGTTTTACTTGCACTGGTCATGGCTTATTCCTCCATCACGCCTTTGCGCCCCATCAACCCGCGAGGTCGAACGAGTAGCACAATGACGGCGACAAGATAAATGATCACCTGGTCGATGGACGGCAGATAGATTGATTCAAAAAACTGTTTTACTTCATTCATTGAGGCAAAACTCTCTAGTATTCCGAGTAGGAAGCCGGCCAGCACTGCCCCCGGCAGAGAGCCCATACCGCCCACCACCACAACAACAAATGACAGCACCAGAAAGTCCATGCCCATGTGGTAGTTTGGAGAGTTGATCGGGGTGTACATCACACCAGCCATACCAGCCACACAAGCCGCCAGCCCGAACATGATGGTGAATTTTTTATTGATATTGATGCCCAGCAAGCCGACTGTTTCGCGATCCGCCATGCCGGCGCGAACGACCATACCGAAGGTGGTGAACTGCAAAAATGCAAACACGCAGAAAATAACCAGGCAGGCAAAGCAGAAATACACCAGTCGCCAGTACGGATAAGAGATCGCGTTCTGGGCAAAACCCAACATGACGCCTATATCCAGCGTGCCGACAAACGCCGCAGGTGCCGGAGTCTGGATCGGGTTTGCGCCATAAAACGCTTTGACGATTTCCTGTAGGACAATGGCGAGGCCGAATGTCACTAGAATCTGATCGGCGTGCGGGCGCTTATAGAAGTGCCTGATCAAACCACGCTCCATCACAAAGCCAATCAGCAGCATGACCGGAATTGACACCAGTATCGCCAGCGGCACGGACCAGTCCATCAGCAGGCTGCCAAAGTCACCGAACCATTTTTCCAGGTAAGGGGTTTTGACTTTCAGCGGATTACCGAGAAAGTCAGTTTTAACAGGATCGATAGCGACCGACGACAAGGCGAAGACCTTGTTCAGTGTCACCGCGCAAAAAGCGCCAATCATAAAGAGCGCACCGTGCGCGAAATTTACGACGCCCAGCGTCCCGAAAATCAGTGTCAGCCCGAGTGCGATAAGAGCGTAAGCGCTGCCCTTGTCGAGCCCGTTCAGTATTTGCAGTAGAACGGCGTCCATCGACCCCTATCCAGAGTTAGGTGTTAAAAAAGAAAAAGGCTAGCCCGAAGCGGGCTAGCCAGCAGACAGCACCAGCGACTATGCGCCGTTGTTGCAGCTACCCAGATCACCGCCAGCGAACATCGGATGATCAGCAGGGTACTCAACTTGCTCACGTGGAGTAACTTCCACAACTTCGAGTAGGTCGAAGTCGGTAGTCGGGTTGTCTTTACCCTTTACTACCAGCACGTCTTTAAAGCACTGGTGATCGTCGGCACGGTAATGCGTCGGACCGTTTCCGAGGCCGTCGAAATCGAAGCCTTCCAGCGCTGCAGCTACCATACAAGGCTCAAATGTGCCCGCACGCTCACAGGCATCTGCATAAAGCAGAGTCTGTACGTATGTTGTATGTGCCGCCTGACTTGGTGGGAAACCATACTTGGTACCGAAGGATTTAACGAAAGCTTTAGAGCCTTCATCCTGCAGAGACCAATGCCAGTTAGTTGAACCAAAGATACCCTTTACGTTGGTGCCCGCACCTTGAGCCATCAAACGTGAGTAAAGAGGTACAACGATCTCGAAGTTCTTACCGTTAACGACTTTGTCGCGCAGGCCGAACTCAACAGCGTTGGTCAGTGAGTTAACCATGTTGCCGCCGTAGTGATTCAGAACCAGTACGTCAGCACCGGAATTCAGTACCGGAGCAATGTAGGACGAGAAGTCAGTTGAGGCAAGCGGTGTACGCACTTTCTCGACTGTTTTCCAGCCTTTGGCTTCAGTCGCTGCTGCGATAGATTCTTCCTGTGTCCAGCCCCAGGTGTAATCAGCAGTCAGGTGGTAAGCGACGCGGTCGCCACCGTACATCTTCTCGAGTACCGGAGCGAGTGCTGCACCGGACATGTAACCATTGAAGAAGTGACGGAAACCATTGGCTTTCTTATCTTTACCGGTGGTGTCGTTTGAGTGAGTCAGACCAGCCATGAAGATAACACCGGCTTCCTGACACAGACCCTGTACGGCAATCGCCACACCGGAGGAAGACCCCCCTGTGATCATAACCGCACCGTCTTTCTCGATCATCGACTTGGCTGATGCACGGGCGGCATCGGACTTAGTCTGAGTGTCACCAGTGACATACTCAACCTTCTTGCCGAGGATACCGTTGCCTTTCAGCGCTTTAGATGAAAAGGTATTCAGTAAGCCGCCGTCACCACCACCGTTGAGGTGCTCAACAGCCAACTCGTAGGCTCGCAGTTCGTCAGCACCCTCATTCGCATAAGGACCAGTTTGAGGAACGTTGAAACCGAGAGTAACGCTGCCGCCTTTAGGCGCGTTGGTGTAAGCGTGTGCGTTGCGGTGAAAAAACATTGGCGCGACACCGAAAGCGGTGCCGGCGGCACTTGCTTTCAGCACCTTACGCCGTGATACCTGATTGTCTTTAATTTTCTCTGTCATAAATCGTGACCTCCTGCGGGTGCGTGAGCCCCTTTAGTAGATAAGCACAGGCTCAATGCCTGTGGGTTGTCTTTGGTCGGTAGACTGCCCGACAAAACGACCCGCCTATCTTAGTGAGTCGTTCGCTTGCCGTCCAAATCTGTTTTTTTGTTTATTTTCAGATAGTTAAAAATATTGCCCGTTTTACAATGGCAGGTTTTGAGGCCTGAAACCCATTTTGTTACGAAAGGTAACAGGAATATTATTCACAATTGCCTATCTTTAGTTAACACAGGGGTATCAGCCCAGCTGTTTATCTGTGTCGGTACAACGCCCGACACCCGGCCGACGGCAACAGGCGGCGCAGAGGGTCTTTGTCTGCCGCGCGAGTTGTATAGATTTTGATACTGCCTGCCGCCCTTTACTGTTGCGAATCTAAAACACCCGCGATAACCGGACTGCCCTCGGATGCTTGCTAGGCGCGCGGCAGATCCATCTTCTGGCGACGCTCCCACAACGCTTTGCGACTGATGCCGAGCTTGCCGGCGAGTTCAGTCTCTGACAGTTGACCTTGGAAATTTAGCACAAAATAGCGAAAGTAGGCGTCGAGGCTGAGATCGAGCGGGAGCGGCCGGCTGCTGCCATCGACAACACCAATGCCGAGGTGAAGCGGTTTGATTTCGTCGGTTTCAATCAGCAGTACAGCACGTTTCACGACACTTTTAAGCTCCGTGACGTTACCTGGCCACGGGTAGGCCTGCAGCGCATAGCGCGCTTCGCGGGAGAAGCTGATTTTTCGTTTCCGGTATCGCTTAACGAACTGCGCCAGGTAGGTTTCGGCCAGTGGCAGTAAATCTTCACGCCGTTCACGCAACGGGACCACCGCATAGGCGTTCCGGCTGAACAACGCGGCAAAATTCTCGTCAATCAACCCGTCGGCAACCCGTGACTCTAGTTGTTCGGTGCCAAGCGCTATAAACCGAACATTTAACGGCTTGCTGTGATTGACGTTGCTGTCGGTGAGTTGCAGCAGCTTGTACTGCGTCTGCAGTGGCAGCGTTGCAATGCTGCGCAATACCAGGGTACCGCCGTGCGCCGCCTGCACCAGCCCGAGCCGTCGATGAGTGTGTTCATCAACTTTTTGCGTACCGAACAATACGGCGTCTATCTGGTCGGCGCTATACAGCGGCAAATCGGCAAACACCAGCGGACCTCGCAGACGCTCACCGGTTTCGTGGCAGAGCCTCGCCAGCAACTCTTTGCCGGTGCCGCGCTCACCGTGAAGGTAGACAAACAGATCACGCTCTGTGAGGTTTTCCAGCGCATCAATGGTCTGCCCGAGCAAGCCGTTGTCGGTTGAGATTTCGTGGTGTGGAAATATCCGTTCCAGGTCACGCCGCATCGCTGAATTCTGCGAGGCGAGCCGGTTCTCACGCAGCGACCGGTTGATCACAAACAGCAGCTCTTCGTGATCAAATGGTTTGCTGATGTAATCGACAGCCCCGAGCTTCATGGATTCAACGGCCGAGCGCACACTGGCGTAGCTTGTCATCACCACCACCGGCACTTGCTCGCTGCGCTGGATGATGTCAGTGCCAGCAGCACCGGGAAGCTTTATGTCGGCAAGGATCACGTCAAAGGATTCAGGGTGGGCGTTGATCGCTTGTTCTATAGTTGCGGCACCGGTCACTTCGTAGCTGTTGCGCTCCAGTAGCAACGTGATCTGCTTACGGATGATTTCTTCATCTTCTATAACAAGGATTCGATTCACGATTGAAACATCTGTGCTTGCGCTATGGGCAGGGAGAGCTCGAAACGGCACCCGTCAGTAACCGAGGGATCGATTCGAATAATACCGGCGTGGTCTTTGAGCAGACTATAGACCAGTGACAGCCCCAGGCCGGTCCCCTGGCCGACAGACTTCGTTGTATAGAATGGTTCAAACACACGCTTCTGATGGTCTATCGGTATGCCCGGGCCGTAGTCCCGGATAGACAGTACTGCACGGTTGTCGACAGCGTCACCGGAAATCACGATGCGATCACTCGAGGTAGAAACATCTGAGGCATTACTTAACAAATTGACAAACACCTGAACCATTTGGCGCGCATTGGCATGAACATGCAGCGGTGAACCAAACCGGACGATAAAATTTAAATTCTTGGCCTGCTCAGCCAGGCTGACTAACTGAATGGCCTGCTCGACGCAGTCGGCCAGATCTATGACCTCACGATCATCGCCCACCGACGGTTCGTTGCGCGCGAATGTTAGCAGAGATTTTACAATGGCATTGATTCGATCCACCTGCGCCAGAATGTCGCTGGAGTTTTCACTGGCTGTCACTTGCTCGCCGTTGTACTCCAGGTTCTGCGCAATACTCGCTATACCGGTCAACGGGTTGCCTATTTCGTGGGCGACACCTGCGGCCAGCCGACCGATCGACGCCAGACGTTCGCTGTGGGCCAGCTCTGACTCCAGTAGCTCAACATTGGTTCTGTCTTCCACCAGAATCACCTGGCCGGCAGATGAACCACTGCTGCCGGCCGGTGTCGGCACCGATGCCTTGTGAAAATTAAACGTCTTACTACCGCCGTCGACGCTGGTGTGCAGTTTGAACTGATGGCGTTGTGAGGATCGCGAGAATTCTTCCAGCAATTGATTCCAGGGGTCGGGTAACTCCCGTAGTTTGCCGTGCCGGGCAACCGAATCACCAATGCCCGAGATGGTCTGCATGGCCTGATTCCAGATCAGCACTTCGCCGTTCGGCCCCACTGAGCAGACACCCAGTGGCAGCTGATGAAGCACACCGCGCAGATACAGGCGCAGATCATCAAGCTCTTTGGTCATACCCCGCATTTGCAGGCGCGAAGTCTCGAGGCGGGTTTCCATCGCCCGCAGGCTTTCGGTAAGCGCCAGATCAGCCGGTTGAGTCAGCTGTAAGTTGCCGCGCAATGTCAGCCGCGCCACCGTCGGGCCCAGCAGGCCGGACAGGTTGCGCTCGAGCCGCTCGTGCAACAGGCGTAACTCGGCAGCATTGCCCTGTGAGTCAGTCATGTTTAACTCGTACAGTGCGCGCTGCACTTCTTTTTCGGCGGCTTCCCTGCCGAGCAACTGACCCAGCTGCTTAGAGTACTCTGCCGGTGAGCGGGCGTTTACCAGGCCCGATAATGGACGCAGTGCATCTGAAACACAGGCCTGCGCGGCTTCCTGTTCTTCTGCCGTCGGTTCAGTTAACAGTGACACCAGTGTGTAAAGAAAACAGTTTACCGTCAGTGAGCAGAAAGTCGCGATACTCCAGACATCGATGCCGGTAAACCCGAGACTGCTGGTGAGCTTCTCGACGCTGCTGATCGATGCGGTATCGATCAACAGAGGGCTCACCAGTAAGACAAACCAGACAGCCGCACCACCGAGTAAACCGGTCAGAAACCCGGCCTGAGTAGCGCGCGACCAGAACAACAAACCGATCACACCCGGCAGCAATTGAATGGCGGCAACAAAAGAGATCAGCCCAAGGCTTGCCAATCCTTCATTGAGCTCGATCACCAGATAAAATCCGTAGCCCGCAGCAATAATAGCGGCGATGATAATTCGCTTGCTCCACAGCAGACGCCGGTACAAATTGGTATCCGGGTTATTGGTCGCGATACTGACCGGCAGCAACAACTGGTTGAGACACATATAAGACAACGCCAGCGTGGTAACTATCATCATGGCGCTGGCGGCGGATAATCCACCGATATAGATCAACAATGCCAGCCAGTGGTTTTCAAGCACCATCGCCACGCCAAGCACATAGAAATCTGCTGACGTCTCCAGCGACAGCTGCTTGCCAGCCCACAAGATCGGGAAGATCGGCAGATTGAGCAGCAACAAGTACAGCGGAAACAGCCAGTAGGCGGTGTTCAACGAAGAGGGTTTCTGGTTTTCGACAAACGTCATGTGGTATTGCCGTGGTAACAGAAACGCCGCCCCGAAAGCCAACAGCAGCAAGGTACTCCACAGCGACGTGCTGGCTGGTTCGTAGAGCGCGGTGAGTTCTTGCGGGTTGCTGTCAATCCACGATTGCAATCCATTAAAACCGCCAAACACCTGAGTCACGGCAAATAACCCGGCGGTCAGCAGGGCCACCAGCTTCACCGCAGACTCAAACGCAATTGCCACCACCAGCCCAGAGTGTTTTTCGCGCGGTGTTAAATGGCGCGCACCGAACAACACGGCGAAAACCACGATAATCAGGCAGAACGCCAGCGCCAGCAGATTCGGTGCTGTCTCATTGGCAAGCACTTGCATGGATCGGGTCACGGCATGAATCTGCAGTGAAATATAGGGCAGAATACCGATCAGCATAAACACGGTGACGACAAAGCCGGTGGCTCTGCCGCCATAGCGAAATGCCAAAAGGTCAGCCACCGAAGAGAGCTGATACTCCCGACACAATCGCAGTATTGGTTTTAACAGATACGGCCCCAGCAAAAACGCGGCAGTCAGACCGAGGTAGATTGTCAGGAACGCCAGACCACTGCTGTTGGCCAATCCAACACTGCCGTAGAAGGTCCAGGACGTCGCGTACACACCCAGTGACAAGGCATAGACCACCGGGTGCTCAACAAGTCCGGCTGGCAGCAGATCGTTATCTGCACAATAGGCGATCAGGAACAGCAGGCCCAGATAGACCAGCGCCACCAGAAACAACACCCACGATTCAATCTCCATCGTGCTTGCCGCGAGCCATGGTATTAAACGCGATCAAACCAATAAGCCCGAGCCACAGCAGAAAAACGGTGTACCAGGGCAAGCCAAGACTGGTCCACCAGCGCGTAAATGGTGAATGAAAAACAAACAGTGCCAGCAACACCAGCAGCAACGAAAAATCAGTTTGAGGGAACATTAAAGCGTATCCAGTTCGACGGGTGAACCGTGATGCGATTGCTGACACGGAGTTGCCATTGCTGCCAGAGAAGCACCGGTGTGGTGCCACCTCGGTTAACGCACTGCGCTTGACAAACAACCGGCCAAACCCTCAGCAGTTTATCGCACTGCGGGCACATTCAACACCTCACTTGCGCGCCCGGGAATCGCCGCCCCGGGGGTGGAACATCCATTTTTTTAGCATCACTACAGATAATGGCATATCATGTTAACCTACTTAACAATTGTGGGATGATCACCTGCCGGTATCGTTGCGCCCGCTGGAAAACACAAAATCGGGGGATCCAAAAACATGTGTCAATTGTTCGCAGGCCAGGCACGTTCAAACTACGAGTCGCAAACTCGCTCGCTCAGACTCAACGGACAAAGCACCAGTATCAGACTGGAAAACACCTTCTGGCGCACCCTTGACGAAATTGCCGACTCAGAAAAACTATCAACGCCGCAGTTTATTTCGAAACTCCACTCCGAAGTCATGAGCCTGCACGGCGAAGCTACCAATTTTTCATCACTGCTTCGCTGCACCTGCCTGGTACACGCTGAAAGAAACAAGCAAACACAGACACCTGACTGGCAGCGTGAAATTGCACAGGCCGAAGCCATCTGAGCAAACTGCCGCGCGACAACGGCGCGGCCGGTGATGTTGAAAGCGTTATATCGACGCTCCGCCACACCTGGTTAACGGCTGATTTACAGTGCGTCGTCCAGCGCATTTCCGGTCACTCACGCCTGTCCGGGACGTTCTATCATGGCCGTAAAGTACCCCCCCGCCGGCGACCCGGTGTCACGCCGCCAACAATTATCACTGCAATTATTGATAATTATTTCAGTCAGTTAGACCAGCCGCATCGGCTCCCTGCAAGCTAACTTCCGCTGGTAGTACTCAAATAACACCAGCTGGCGTCACGCAATTCTAGAATGGATGTACATTTATACAGGAATGGCCGCGTGGCAAAGACTATTCACACCATGATCCGCGTACTGGACGAAAAAAAATCTTGTGATTTTTACACCAGTGCCTTCGACCTGTCGGTGGCTGATCGCTATGACTTCGAGACCTTCACACTGGTGTACCTCAGTAACACCGACAGTAACTTTGAAGTTGAACTGACAATCAACAAGGATCAAACGACCCCCTATGATCTTGGCAACGGTTATGGGCATCTGGCCGTCAGCGTCGATGATCTCGACGCCGAGCATGCCCGCATCGCCAGTCTCGGTTTAAAACCACGCGACATAGTCGAGTTTCACCGCGAAGGCTCTCTGATGGCGCGCTTCTTTTTCATCCAGGACCCTGACGGGTACCAGATCGAAGTACTACAGAGACACGGCAGATTTAAGTAACTCACATTCAAACCCCGGAGGAATACTTGTGACAGTTAACATCGTTAGCATGCCTGCACCTGCGCTCACGCGTCGGCAATTACTGAAACGAAGTCTGGCAGTCAGTGCCGGCCTGGTGGTCGGCAGTGGTTTTCTGGCCGGCAGCAGCGGCGCCTGGGCGGTCGAGGTCAAGGCGCTTACACCGGCCACGATGGCCACACTGGTGCAAATGGCTCGTGACATCTATCCGCACGATCGCTTCGAAGACGCGCTCTATGCCGCAGCACTCAAAGGCCATGACGAAAACGCCGCCAAGGACGATGCACTCAAGGCCATGCTGGAAGACGGAGTCGCCGCCCTGAACAAGTCAGCTGAGGCTGCAGGCAACGACAGCTACCTGGCCACCGGCTGGGAGATTGACAGGCTCGCCCTGCTCAAGGAAATAGAATCCACTGAATTTTTTCAAACTATTCGGGGCGGCCTTGTCGTCGGTCTGTACAACCAGCCGGCGGTTTGGGACAAGCTCGGATACGAAGGCTCCTCCTTTGAAAAAGGCGGCTACATTAATCGTGGTTTCAGCGACATCACCTGGCTTTAGCCCACGACCCATCGGAGGAACAAAAGCATGACATCACCTTATAAACTTGACGATGACAGCGTAATTGTCGTGATTGGCACGGGTGCCGGCGGCGGTACGCTGGCCAACGAACTGGCACAAAAGGGTATCGATGTGGTCGCCCTGGAAGCAGGTGGCCGCCATCTGCCCGGGGACTACATCAACGACGAATGGGCAAGCTTCGGCCAACTGGCCTGGACCGACATGCGCACGACATCCGGGTCGTGGCGCGTCGCCAAGGACTTTGGCAACCTGCCCGCATGGATCGTCAAAGCCGTCGGTGGATCTACCACGCACTGGGCCGGCGCATCGCTGCGAATACAGGATCACGAGTTCCGCGCTAAATCCACTTACGGTGAGATCGACGGTGCAAGCCTGCTGGACTGGCCAATCACCCTGAAAGATCTGGAGCCCTACTACGACAAAGCCGAAGACAAAATGGGGGTTACCCGCACCAATGGCATCCCGGGCCTGCCGGGCAACAACAACTTCAAGGTGATGAAAGCCGGTGCAGACAAACTCGGCTACAAGAACTGCCACACCGGCAACATGGCCATCAATTCACAACCACGCGATGATCGCGCGTCTTGTCAGCAACTCGGCTTTTGCTTTCAAGGCTGTAAAATGGGTGCCAAGTGGTCGACCGCTTACACGGAAATTCCACTCGGTGAAGCCACCGGCCATCTCGAAGTGCGTGAGCATGCCCACGTCCTGAAGATTGAACACGACGATCAAGGCAATGTATCCGGTGTGCTGTATGCCGACAAAGACGGCAATCAGCAGCTACAGAAAGCACGTGCCGTGTGCGTGGCAGGCAACTCGATTGAAAGCCCGCGTCTACTGCTGAACTCGGCCTCGTCGATGTTTCCCGATGGGCTTGGCAATTCGTCAGGGCAAGTCGGCAAAAACTACATGCGTCACATGACCGGGTCGGTTTACGCGGTCTTCGACAAACCAGTGAACATGTACCGTGGCACCACGATGGCCGGCATCATTACCGACGAGTCGCGCCACGACACCAGCCGCGGTTTTGCCGGTGGCTATGAGATGGAAACACTCGCTCTGGGTGTACCATTCATGGCAGCGTTCCTGAATCCGGGGGCCTGGGGCCGCGAATTTACCGCCGCGATGGACATGTACGAAAACATGGCGGGCATGTGGCTGGTCGGCGAAGACATGCCGCAGGAATCAAACGCGGTAAGCCTGTCTGACGCCAAAGACCAGCACGGCATGCCGGTGGCGAATGTACACTTTGACGACCACCCCAATGATCTGGCAATGCGCAAGCACGCCTATCAGCAGGGCGCGGCGGTCTATGATGCGGTCGGCGCAACACAGACCTACCCGACACCGCCCTACCCGTCGACCCACAATCTGGGCACCAACCGCATGAGCGCAAACGCGGCGGATGGTGTGGTGAACAAATTCGGCCAGTCGCACGACATCAAAAACCTGTTTATCTCGGACGGCAGCCAGTTCACCACCGGCGCTGCAGAGAACCCGACGCTGACTATTGTCACGCTGGCGATCAGACAGGCAGACTACATCGCGCAACAAATGAACGAAAAAGCGATCTAGTTAATCAGAGGCGATAAGTGCCGCTGCAAGCCCGTCACGGGCTTGCAGACCGCCACCGTTCCTGAACCCGTCCAGGTACACAACACACAGGCTCATCCTCTCCCGATTTAGAGAGCACACCACATGCCCGAACCGTGCACCGGACTCATAACCGCCTGCTGGCTGCAATAGCCAGGCAATTAGCCACGCCAGCAAACACTCACCGACCACGGTGAACATCAATCCTGTTGTCAGCGGCACTTTGATCTTGATTGCGACTCTGCGACACTAGCGGGTCTATGCATCAGCCGGATCATCAATGACGTCAGCACAATGGGATTTCTGGATAGACCGGGGTGGCACTTTCACCGACATTGTCGCGCGCAACCCCGAAGGCGGTATTCAAGCACACAAGCTGCTTTCAGAGAACCACACCGCCTACCGCGATGCTGCCATTCAGGGAATCCGCGATCTGCTTGGGTTAGCGCCGGACCAGCGCATTCCAGCCGATAAAATCGCCACGGTAAAGATGGGCACGACAGTCGCCACCAATGCGCTGCTTGAGCGCAAAGGTGACCGCACCGCACTGGTGACCACACGTGGCTTTCGCGATGCGCTGGCGATCGGTCATCAGGCGCGTGCCGATATCTTTGCCAAGCAAATCATCAAGCCGGAACTGCTCTACGAGCAGGTGCTCGAAATTGACGAGCGTGTACGCAGCGATGGCACCGTTGAGAAGGCACCGGATACGGACCATCTGAAAACCACACTGCAGGGGCTTTACGACTCGGGTATTCGCGGCATTGCCATTGTCTGCATGCACGCCTATGCCTATCCACAACACGAATTACTGATCGAGCAAGTAGCACGTGACACCGGCTTCACGCAGGTGTCAGTCAGCCACAAGGTTTCTCCGCTGATGCGTTTTATAGGTCGCGGTGACACCACCGTGGTTGACGCCTATCTGTCACCGATTCTGCAGCGTTACGTCGATCAGGTGGCCTGCGAACTCGAGGTCGATGACAGCAACAGCACTACCCGTTTGATGTTTATGATGTCATCCGGCGGCTTGACCGAAGCGGCCCTGTTTAAGGGCAAGGACGCCGTGCTGTCCGGCCCTGCCGGTGGCGTGGTCGGCGCCGTTGAAGTCAGCCGCATGGCAGGCTTTGAGCGCATTATCGGTTTTGATATGGGTGGCACCTCGACCGATGTCTCCCACTACAGCGGCGAACTCGAACGCACCTTCGATACCGTCGTTGCCGGCGTGCGGGTGCAGGCACCAATGATGCAGATCCACACCGTCGCCGCCGGTGGCGGTTCGATTCTGCACTTCGACGGCAGTCGCTATCGTGTTGGTCCGGACTCCGCAGGGGCACAACCCGGTCCCGCCTGCTATCGACACAATGGCCCGCTGACGGTGACCGATGCCAACGTGATGGTGGGCAAGCTGAATCGGGATTATTTCCCGGCGATCTTCGGCCCGGATCAAAACCAGCCACTTGATTCTGACACCGTCGAGCAGCGATTTCAGCAACTGGCCAGTGACATTGGCGACGGACGCAGCGCCGAGGAAGTAGCCAGTGGCTATCTGGCTATCGCTGTTGAAAACATGGCCAATGCGATTAAAAAGATCTCGGTGCAGCGCGGCTATGACATCACCCGCTATGCATTAACCTGCTTTGGTGGTGCCGGAGGCCAGCACGCCTGTCTGGTGGCTGATGCACTGGGGATGACACGTGTACTGATTCATCCGCACTCGGGAATATTATCAGCCTATGGCATGGGGATGGCCAACGTCCGGGCCAACCGCTCACAGGCCGTCATCAAACCACTGACCGGGCAGTTGCCTGCCAATCTGCAGCCGCTGTTGACCGGATTATGCAATGACGTCATTGCTGAACTTGACTCACAGGGCATTGACGAAAGTGACGTCACGGTGATTCAGCGATACCACCTGCGCTACGATGGCACTGACACCACTATTCCGATTGATGCAGCACCTCATGAAAAGATGACAGCACGCTTTGAGGCAGCACATAAAGCGCAATTCGGTTTTATCTTTGAAGACAAAGCAATCGTGGTTGAATCGGTGGAAATTGAAGGCATCGGCGGTGCCGCGCAAATCGAAGAACACAAAGTAGCCGGCAGTAACCATCAGCGCCCTGCAGACGACACCACCCGCATCTTCACTGACGGGCAATGGCAGACCGCAGCGGTCCATACAAAACGCGATGCATTAACCGCCGGCCTGACCATCGATGGTCCGGCCCTGATCGTCGAACCACACCAGACCATTGTTATAGAACCGGGCTGGCAGGCAGAAGTTAACACCTACAATCATATTGTGTTAACCCGCACCATTGCCCTGGAAAGACAAAAGGTAATCGGCACTGATGCAGACCCGGTCATGCTGGAGGTGTTTAACAATCTGTTTATGTCTATCGCAGAGCAGATGGGCGTGACGCTGCAAAACACCGCCTACTCGGTCAATATTAAAGAGCGGGTTGATTTTTCCTGTGCGGTATTCGATCAGCACGGCAACCTGGTAGCAAACGCACCGCATATGCCGGTGCATCTGGGCTCGATGGACAAATCGGTTGAAACCGTTATAGCGCAGAACAAAGGGCGCATCCGGCCCGGCGATGTGTTTGCCCTGAATGCGCCGTACAATGGTGGCACGCATTTGCCTGACATCACCGTCGTAACACCGGTGTTTGACAGCGACGACAGCAGCATATTGTTCTATGTCGCCTCTCGCGGCCACCACGCTGACGTTGGCGGTACCGCGCCCGGTTCGATGACACCACTGGCCACCAGCGTCGATGAGGAAGGTGTGTTGTTCGACAATGTACTGCTGGTCGACCAGGGCGAGTTCTGCGAGGCGGCCATTACCAGTGTGCTCACCGATCACCCCTACCCGGTACGCAACATCACGCAGAATATTGCCGACATACAGGCGAGTATTGCCGCTAACGAAAAAGGCGTGCACGAGTTACAGCGCGCTGTATTGCAATTCGGGCTGGATGTTGTACAGGCCTATATGCAGCACGTACAGGACAACGCCGAGGAAAGTGTGCGTCGCGCAATTGCGGTGTTGCACGACTCGCAAGCCACCTGCGTGACTGACCAGGGCGCTACTATAAAAATCAAAATCAGCGTGGATCACGACAACCGCGAAGCGACGGTCGACTTTACCGGCACCTCCGCGCAACAGGCGACCAACTTCAATGCACCCGCGCCCGTTACTCAGGCTGCCGTGCTGTACAGCTTCCGACTGCTGGTCGACAGCGATATCCCGATGAACGCCGGTTGCCTGAAGCCAATCAATATCGTGGTACCCGACGACTGCATGCTCAGCCCGGTCTATCCCGCTGCGGTGGTGGCGGGTAATGTCGAAACCAGTCAACACATCACCAACACGTTACTGACTGCACTCGGCAGTATGGCCAACACACAGGGCACCATGAACAACCTGACCTTCGGCAATGACCAATACCAGTACTACGAGACTATCTGTTCAGGGTCTCCCGCCGGGCCGGGGTTCAACGGCACCGATGCCACTCAGGTTCACATGACCAACTCGCGGCTGACCGACCCTGAGGTTCTGGAATTCCGCTTTCCCGTGCTGCTGGAAGACTTCCACATCAACCGTGGCGCTGACGGCAAAGGCTCGGGCGGCAGGGGCAAGTGGCAAGGCGGCAACGGCACCATCAGAACCCTGCGTTTTCTGGAGCCGATGGACTGCGCAATATTATCTTCGCATCGCACTGTGGCACCCGCCGGACTCGCCGGTGGCGAGGCCGGACAGACCGGATCAACCCATGTGCGTCGCAATGACGGATCGCTGGAAGAACTTGCCGGCTGCGCGCAAACAACCCTGAGTGCCGGTGAGGCGGTCATTGTGCAGACCCCGACCCCGGGCGGCTACGGAGCACCGGAGTCCTGAATACACAAGCAATTACACCGAACACCGCGACTGACGCATCTGGCGGCGGGCTGACCGGCACAGGTTGCGGGAAGCAGTTTACTGTCATTCTGGTGCGCCCCAAGTACCCGCGCAACATCGGTATGGTGGCGCGTGCGATGAGCAACTTCGGGCAGGAGCGGCTGGTGTTGCTCGACCCCAAATGCGAGCTCGACGTCGACGCCCGACAAGGCGCGGCACAGGGACAACAACCCCTCACCGAATGCGTGACTTATCGATCGTGGGAAGACTACGCCGAGCACGAACCGGACGGCACGCGCATCGCCTTCAGTCGCCGCGAAGGCCGTCGCCGACCGTCGCAACCGTTTGCCGAAGTGCTGCAATGGTCGGCACTTGCCGATGACCGGCCGGTATCGCTGATATTCGGCACTGAGGATCATGGCCTGTCGCGGGACGATCTGCTGTGGGCACATCGTACCGCAACGCTCGATATTCCGGGTCCGCTAAAGAGCCTGAATCTATCGCACGCCGTATTGCTTGCGCTGTCGCAGCTGCCCCGTGATCTGCCGCCTGCTGAAGTTCAAACGGATATTCAGTTGCCGGATGAGCTGCTGCGCGACTGGCTGGAATCACTGAATTTCGATCTATCAACGAAGAACTGGAATGCCTACTACTCACTGCGCCAGATGATCATGAAAGCCAGCCCCACGGATCGGGAAATGGCGTTGCTGAGCTCAGTGCTGCACCAGACGCTTCGAGCCATCAATACCAATGGCTGCAGCGACAACTCTGCGGGCGACACCCCGAATAGCTAGTGCCCATCCACAAACAAGCGCTACTGCGTACCACTCAGGCACGCAATCTTTTGCCGGCCACCGCTGCCAACCGGCAGACCACCCGCCCCATCGCGCGCGCTGCAGCGACGCGGCCACCACACTTCACACATTGCAGCCGCCGACCTTTACTTGCCGCTAAATTAACTTGCATGCCTGTCGCTGTTGGTATTTAATTAATACATTAACTATTTCACGTTGAATGAAATGCAGAACTTCGACCAGTCATTTCCCATGCTGCTGAACCGCGCGCTCGACGCCGTTATGCCCACCTACAGGGAGCTGTTCACGCGCTACAACCTGACCGAGCAGCAGTGGCGGGTATTGCGAGTGATCTGGACCAGCAAAAATGTCACATCAGCCAATCTCTCAGAACGGACTCTGCTGTCGCCTCCCAGCCTGGTCAGCATCATCGACCGCTTAGAGAAAAAGAACCTGGTATCGCGGGTCAGATCGGTCGATGACCGGCGTCGCATCTACGTGGTGGCCACCGCAGAGGGGCGAATCCTGCAGGCCGAAGTCACCCCCCAGGTGCTGGCAATTCAAACACGCATCCGCAATTGCGTGAGTGACAAAGAATGGCTGGCAATGGAAAAGACATTGCAAAAAATCACAGAGGGCATGCAATCACCGGAGCAGTCACTCGCCGCAAAAGCGTGAGTACTGTTGTGGCGGGTACAGCCCCTCTATTTATCGCACAACCTAAGGTATACGATCATGGCCACTGCAAAAGTTGTCAAAGACGAAGCGAGCAGCGCAACCGGCTCAGGGATACGCACCGGCGCGCAGTACCTGGCCGGACTACGTGATGACCGCGAGATCTGGACTCAGGGTCAGCGTATCACCGATGTCACCGCCGAACCCGGCATGATGCGAGGCGCGCACACCCTGGCCTCCTTTCTGGATAAACAGCACAGCGAAGAGTATCAGGACACGGTGACTTATGTTGCCGAAGACGGATTGCGCTGCGCGATGGCGTATCAGGTGCCCAAATCTATAGAAGACATTCGCGCTCGCGGCAGCGCCTACTACGAGTGGGCTAAATGGTCTAACGGCATGTTCGGTCGCACACCCGACTATAAAAACGCGTCGCTGATGGCGTTCTCCGCAGCCACGCCTTTTCTAGCGCAGGGCACCAAAGGCCCCGGTGGCGACGCCATGGCACAGAACATGGTGAACTTCTATAACGATGTGCGCAGAAACGACAAGGTCCTGACCCATACGCTGGTCAACCCGACAGTCAATCACGCGATGGCGGCGTCGGGAAAATTCTCCGAAAAAGTAGCGTTGCAGGTAGTCGAAGAAACCGCCGACGGGATCATCGTCAATGGCGCACGGCTACTCGCCACACTGGGACCGCTGTCCGATGAAATAGAAGTTTTCCCATCGACGGTGCTGCGTGCATCAGAAGAGAACATTCCCTTTGCCTTTGCGTTTGCTATTCCGATTGCCACACCGGGACTGAAACTGATCTGTCGCGATACCTACGACCACGGCAAGTCCAACTTTGATGCGCCGCTGTCGTCCCGCTACGAAGAAATGGATGCCGTGGTTATTTTTGAAAACGTCCTGGTTCCCTGGGAGCGGGTGTTCATGTACGGCCAGCCGGAATTGTGCAACCAGGCCTTTGGCACCACCAATGCTGTCGTCCACATGGCTCATCAGGTGGCTTGCGGCAAACTGGCCAAGTCCGAGTTCATGGTCGGCTTAATGTGTGCGATCGCCAAGGCGACGGGCCGCGATAAAGACATGTACACAAAGGGCCTGATCGCCGAAGTTATGCAAATGACAGAAACCGTCCGCGCCCTGCTCTATTCTGCAGAAGCGCAGGCACACGAAGATCAGTACGGCAATTTTGTGCCTCTCAGAGGGCCGCTCGATACCTCGCGTAACCTGTACCCGAAGATGTACCCGAGGATGGTTGAAATACTTCAGCTGATTGGCTCATCGTCACTGATGGCCACCCCCTCCGAGGCCGATTTCTCAAATGAAATGGCCAACGACGTCGAACAGTACTTTCAGCTTACCAACCTTGAATCCAGAGACCGGGTTGGCCTGTACCGTCTGGCGCATGATGTTGCCGTTTCAGGATTCGGCAATCGTCAGGCATTATATGAGCGGTTCTTTTTCGGACCACCGGGACTGATGGCTTCTGCCTACTACGATATCTACGCCAAAGACCCGCTAACCGAACGCGTAGAGTCACTACTCGCTTCTAATTAGTGCCTATCCAGAAACACGGTGTCGCGAGGATCATTCAGGTGCGTGAGATTTTGCCGACCACAGGTAGGCGCTTAGTTGTTCTTAAGTAACTACACGTGGTCGGCAAACTATGGCGTGCCTGAGTGGTAGGCAGTAGCGCTTGTTTCTGGGTGGGCGATAATCAGCCGACAGTTCGCCACCAGACACCGGTACTGTGGTGTCTGCGCGGCGCGACTACGCAGGAAATTGCTCTTGCACCTGCGGGGGCCGGGCACGCTGACCCGGCTGTTGCAAAATTATTGTGTACCGCCTGACAATACCATCAGACACTAACACGCAGACAGTCACCAACAGCAAATACAAGGATAACGCGATGGAAGATGCTCCGTTCAGCTCAAGAGACCTCCGTGACGCACTCTCAACCTTTGCGACCGGTGTTACGATTGTCACCTCAGTGGACGGCTCCGATGCGCCCATCGGCATGACAGCATCGAGTTTTAATTCCGTCTCTATGGACCCGCCACTGATACTCTGGAGTGTCACCAAATCAGCGCTGTCGGCTTTAGCATTCAAGCAGGCCACACACTTTGCCGTACATATTTTGTCGAGTGATCAGGTCGCCTTATCGAATCGCTTCGCAAAGACCGGTGAAGACAAATTCAGCGGCACAGACTACACCACCAACCAGCATGGCGTACCGCTGTTGTCGCACTGCGCTTGCCGCTTTGACTGCAGCACCTGGGCTACCTATGAAGGTGGCGATCACTGGATTATTGTCGGCAGAGTCGAGGCGATCACCCGCGCCAATACCGAGTCGCTGGTGTTTAGCGCTGGCGCTTACTCCACCGCCAGCCCGCTGCGTAACATACAGCCTGGCACCGACACCGTAGACTCGCGTTCACATCCCATAGATGGCTTATTGATCTATAATTTGTCGCGTGCCTATCGACAGATGTCCGGCCATTTCCACAGCGTCGTTCGCGACAGCGGCCTTACCGTGCCGGACTGGCGGCTGTTGGCATCGCTTCACGGGCGCGCCAGTCGCAACCTGCCTGAGCTCGCAGAACGCACTTTCATTGACATTGAATCCCTGACAGACATGCTGCAGGGGATGGAAGAAAACGGTTTGTGCAAAGTGACCAGAGTAGACGGACAGCTACAGGTGGAGGGCACAAATGCAGGCCATGACCGGGTCGAACATCTGATCAAGCTTGGCAGGCAGCACGACGAGCTTGCCCTGCAGGGCACCGATGACAATGCCCTGCCAGAACTGATCTCACTGTTGCGCCGCATCGTAGTCAATTGCAGCAACATAAAGAGCCAGCACTAGTACCAACTTATAGAAGCCACCACAAGTTTGGGCCTGCCGAACCACGCTTAGTGACTATCTATATAACGATGCTGCAAGCACTGTAAAATCCGTTATAGATTAACTGCAAACGTCAATTCTGTTTAAGAAACGCTGACTATTTCCCTAAGCGATGATTTTTCGCGAGACATCCGTTAAGATGCCTTGGCAACTAGCCCTCCCGGAGGCATGACAGTATCTAGATCTGTGCAGGAATTATTCACTCCCGCTGGTTGATTACCTTTATTGTCTACCTACTGGAGTTACATCACGATGTTTATCAAATGGTTAAATGCTTCCACCCTCACACTGGTGGTGGTCACCGCCAGTGCCGCCGCCTCAGCACAGAGCTTTCCGGAGTGTACTCTGGCAGACTCCGATCCAGATGGTGATGGTTACGGCTGGGAGAACAATGCAACCTGCCGTGTCGCAGACCCGCTGGTCCCCCCTGTCATTACTCGCAATGACAACGGCCAGACAGTCAATCAGACACGTGCCTACTGGCTTGAGTCAGACCTGACTGCCGACAGTGTTACCTGCCAGAGCTATATTTTCTACCCGGACCCGGCAGACAGCTCTACAGGCTCCTACATAGCCGATCCGTTCAGCCCGGTTTACACACACACTGCGGACGGACAGGTCACTCAGACAATAAACGGCAATTTTGCCGGTACATCAAGCTGGTCAATCACCGACGGCATCTATAGTGGCGCGGCATTTATGTCTCAGACGGCATTTGTTGACGTCGACTTCCAGGCTGCCAATGCAAACGCCAGCAGAGGCTGGAGCAGTGCTGCGGGCTACTGGCAATGTGACGGAGCAGCACCAACCGGCAGCCCGCCGCCAACACCGGCCCCGTGCATTGATACGCCGCCAGCCGGTGATGGATGGGGCTGGAACGGTTCTACAAGCTGCCAGATCGCCAAACCACCGCAGTGCATTGATACCGACCCGGTAGGTGATGGCTGGGGCTGGGATGGCACCAGCAGCTGCCGCATCACTACGACGCCGGTTTGCATCGACACCGACCCGGTAGATGATGGCTGGGGCTGGAACGGCTCGACCTCCTGCACCGTCGGAAACCCGACCGAGGGCCCCTGTGTCGACAGTGAGCCCGTTGGCGACGGATGGGGATGGAATGGCGTGACTTCGTGCGCTATCCCATAGACGCTTAGCGCGACCACCTGCATTGCGGCATTGGCGCTTCAATGCAGGTGACAGAGGCAAACCTGGATTGGCTCGATGATCAGCTATACTTAACGCGAAATCACCTATAACTATAGTGATTTTGCTGTTTTTCAGCCTTGCCAATCACAATAGTGTCTTGCTCGACAAACCCGGTCATTTGCACCGGGCTGATCAGTCATCGTGTGCCACGAGTACGAAGTATTGTGCGTAATACATACTGGCCGGCCCGCATAGATTACGCAGCCTGACCAGCGCTACTCTTGCCGGTTGAACCGGGAGTGCTCCAGAAAGTGCAACACCTGATCAATCACCTCGCCGGCCCGCATGATGAACGTATGGGTATAGGGTAAATCGATGAAGTCGGTCATTCCAACGACTTTGGTGTTTTCGAGGGATACTTTGCCGTCGTCAGGGTTTGGCAGCAGCTGTGAAAGCAGCGGATTAAATGTCCGGGTTCCGGCTATGACACCAACGGGGTAATCTACCGGCCCTAATTGTTGTGGAATGCTGTGCTTATCGGTACCGAGCTGCATGCCCGCCGGCCCGTTAATCAGAGAGTAGCCGGGCGCATTGCGCAATTGATCAACCACCTCACTGCCCTGATTCGGCGGCGCGATCATCACCACTTTGCCAAGTGATAGAAAATCGTTGTGCTGCAGATAATACCGCACCAGGATGCCACCCAGCGAATGGGTCACAAAGTGCACATTCGCACTGGGCGCGCATTGCTCATAACCCCGTGTTTTCACCGCTAGCGGGGCAAGCTCTTCGATCGGCTTATGTCGCGACGGGTAATTTACATTAACCACCGAAAAGCCTGCTTTTTGCAACGGGGCCACAAGCGGCGTCATTGAGCCCGAGGTACGTGCCAACCCGTGAATCAATACAACGCAATCTGCCAGTGCCACTGCACCGCCCATGGAAGCCGCCAGCACAAGTGCCGCTGTCACAATCAGGCGCCGCGCAAACGCCAGTGCGTTTATTACCAGTGCGTTTATTAGCAAAGTCACGTTGTTGCCGAGAGTGGTTTCACCGCTGGATACAAGGCCTGGAATCGCTCGTAGGCGTGCAAGTAACTGTCCCGCAGCGCGGTCACCGGTTCGACCGTTCTAGCGACAGGGGCAGCCCGACAAACGACCATCGGATCGGCACTCTCAGCGGCAATCAGGCCCAGTCGTGCGGCACCGAAGGCCGCACCAAACTCCCCTGCCGTCAATATGTCTACCGGGCGATCCAGTGCCGTGGCAAGACTGCGCAGCCAGTACTCAGATTGCGAACCACCGCCGACAGCGGTCACTCGCGAGACATCACTGCCGGCTTCTTTCAGTGCATGCAGGTTGTCGCGGAACGCGAAGCTCACACCATCGAGTATCGTGCGGGTGATCTCTGCTCGCGATGTTGAGGTAGTCAATCCCGCAATAACCCCGCGGATGTGAGCATCATTATGCGGCGTGCGCTCGCCCGACAAATACGGTAGAAATGTCAGCGACGACGGCGCCTGAAGCTCAGTGCCGAGCGCGTTGGTAAGATCGGCCGCATCTTCGCCAACCAGTCCGGCGTACCAGTTCAGTGAATCGGTTGCCGACAGAATCACACCCATCTGGTGCCACATTCCGGGCAGTGCATGACAGAACGCATGCACCGCACTGCTGATGTTGGGCTTAAAGCTATCGTTACTGACAAACAGCACCCCTGAAGTGCCCAGCGATGCAAACGCCGACCCTGCTTCAATGGTACCCAGACCACAGGCCGATGCCGCGTTATCACCGGCTCCACCCGCCACTACAACTCGATTATTCATGCCCCAGCGATCAGCCAGCCCGTCACGCAACTGGCCGCTGACTTCTGTACCTTCTACCAGTGATGGCATTTGATCTCTGGACATTCCGGTGGCTGCAAGAATCTCGTCAGACCACTGGCGATTGGCAATATCCAGCCAGCCCATACCCGATGCATCAGACATATCCGACACGCTTTCCCCGGTCAGCCAGAGACGTAAATAATCTTTGGGCAACAGCACTTTCGCCACCTTGCTATAGACCTCCGGCTCATGCGCTTTGCACCAGGCTAACTTTGGTGCGGTATAACCGGGAAACACAATATTGCCGAGGATCGACGCGATCGTGCTATCAGCATTCATAGCGGCTGCTTCAACATAGCTGCGAGTGTCGTTCCACAAAATACAGGGACGCAGCACCTGATCCGATTTATCCAGCAAAGTGGCCCCGTGCTGCTGACCCGATAGACCAATACCCCGGACAGCGGCGAGTTGGTCGGGATGCGACTCTCGCAACGCATCAAAGGCCTGCTCGGTGGCACTGACCCAGTCCGCCGGTGCCTGTTCACTCCAACCGTGATGCAGGTTCGACACCGTCAGCGATGCAGATGCGCTTGCAACAATCCCTTGCGTATCATCGATGAGTAAGGCTTTTACCCCAGAGGTGCCAAGATCGATTCCCAGGTACATTTTTTCTCTCCAGACAAATTTTTTTGCAAGCAACGACAACCACCAACACGTGACCGAGTCGATGTCAAATTAAAGACACTGACGATGTGCAGGGTTTAAATGTTAATACGGTCAGCGCAGAGATGCGACTGACACACGGCCAGTATGCCTGTAGTGACCCGAAGGCTGCCACCGTGCAGGGGCGCTATGAGCGCGTCAGTGCTATTGCAATGTGGCTGATCCAACCACCAAAGCCGGGGCGTTACTGTGTTTCGGGCAGGTCTGTTGACAGAGACAGCGCAATATCTGCATCTCTGATCTGCTTTTGCACACTTTCTACGTCGCGAACAAACGCTCCATATCGCCGGGCTTGTTGTGGCAATGCAGCCAGTGCAGCCTCGGCTGACAGCTTGTCGGGGAAGATACCGACGCTCAGACCATATTCATTCCTTGCCGCCCGACGTAAACGGAACAAATAGATCGATGTCGGGTAGTCGTTAAACTGCTGAGCAAAACGCACCAGAAAAGGGCGATTAGCCGTTGATCCGATCTGAATCAGAAAACTGTCTTCGGGCTGAGCAAGGATCCAGTTGTTATCACGATCCTCGACCGTGGTGCCGGGTTCCACGGGAATAGACGCCGAGACAGCCGCTGACCGGACCTCTGACGCGACAGGGTCTCCGGGCTCAAGCGGACGGATCAGCGGATCATCAACGTTGCTCTCTACCGCCGGAGTTACCGCCGCAACGAGTGCGCCGGTATCGACAGTTGCAGCGGTGGACACTGCGGCCACGCGGGGTAATGCCGCAACGATGGCCGGATCCAGTGCTTCGGTGTCTGCGGATGTTGCAGTGTCTGCGTCAAGTGGCAAGTCGGGCGCCGGTTCAGGCAGCGCGGCCTGCACTATTTCGTCAGTTACTACAAAAGGCTGAGGCTCTGCGTTGTCCTCAACCGCAAACACCCGCACGCTGTCATCGACCGGTAAAATCCCGGTGGCAGGCTTCGGGGAGGTCTCGACGCTGGCTGTTGCAACACGACTTTGATCGCTCGCTGCTGGTGTCTCATTGCTGCGGGTAGCAAGGCTTTTTAACAATGCCACGCGTTCGGCAGTCAGCGGCTCAACATCGGCGGCAGCGGGTTTCTCTATAGTCGCGGTTGGCAACGGTAATTGCGCACTGACTACGGCACGATATGGATCGGCGGTGCCGTACAAAACGTACCAGATGCCATAACAAAACACACAGAGCAACAGAAGCTTGAACAGCACCGACACACCGTCGAGCACCCAGGATAACGCGGCATAAGGTGAATTGTTGATACGAGCGATGCGCAAATCTTCACGTATCTCGCTGACTAGACTCATAGATTCTCGAGCTTCCCGATAGGCTGTTTACTCAAGCCCGCTACTTTGCAACATCTCGGGCTTGTCAGCAGTTTTCTTACTGCTTTGCCATCATGAACTAGAGAAGCAAATTTGCGTTTATAGACCAACTACCTTGTATGGAGGATGACGTAATTATGCGACTTTTCATGCCTGGTCAGTAGATGAATTCGCGAGCAAAATCATCTACCGTTTTTACCTGATCAACCCCGATACCGACGATATAGAGCAACTCTACCGTGTCTGAGAAATCGAGCTTTTCGTTTGGGCTCAGGTAACCAAATGCCGCGCGCCACGCGGAAGTATACTGACTTGCCAGCACGCCATCAACAAAGCTCTGACTGTATTGTCTGAAGTCGGCTGTGCTGTTTGGTTCGTTGCCATCCTCGATCTTTATGTAGCGTACTTTGCCACGCACGAAGTCCAGCGACGATCTCAGCGTGTGGTCTTCATTCCAGACACTGTGCTGCACAAGATGAATGCGCTGTGCAGTGGCGATCTCCGGGAATTGACTGTTGATGTTGTTGATCACCGCGACAGTGAAGTCTGACGGGCCGCCCTCGGCAATCCAGACATCCCCCCCTGCGGCGATTGTCGTAACCCAGCGATTGGTGGCCTGCGCAACCGCCAACTCGCGGTTACTATGCGCGTTCAACCAGTTACTGCCCCACACTGAATTCATCAGTTGCTCTGACTCGGAGACATAACGGTCAGCGCTCCAGACGCCATAAGTACCACCAACTACCTGCACATTAAGACCGAGTTTAGTAGTTACTGCCAATGCCGCTGCGGCAGCATGGCCATCGTCGCGATCAGGCGCGTGGTCAAAATGCAGCGCGACCAGGTCTGTGGATGAATTGAAACCGTTTGCACCAGTGTTGGTGGGTGATGTGACCGGGTTAGTTGCCGGTGTGGTGCTTGACGACAGTTGACACGACGAACTTCCATTCCAGCCCCAGCCGTCTCCATCGGCGTCGACACATTCAGCCGATGTCGATCCAGCCGATGTGGCACTGCTGTCACTGTCACCGATGCGACAGGAGTTCTGTCCGTCCCATCCCCAGCCATCGCCATCTTCATCGACACACGCGCCGGCACTGCTGCCGGATTGCCCGACGATACAACTCTGGCTGCCATCCCAGCCCCAGCCATCATTGTCGGTATCAATACAGGCACCGGAAGACTGCGCAGCCGCCGGGTTGAGAGTTACCATCGACGCCGCGATCAACAGCGCAGTGCCAGCGGCAACACCGGAGTTTAGGACTGACTTAGACAAAATGACGTACTCACATAATTCACAGGAACGCGAATATTAGAGACACAGTTCCACCAACTCTGTGCGGTGTGTCAAACTTCCGGCGGGGCTGGCAAACCTGAAGATTTTGTCATAAAACAAGGCGCAATTTACGTGTGCATCCCAAGCCCTGATGCCACACCTACCGCACCGACCACCGGTTTCCTCTAGGGACGGTAAGCAGCTTCCAAGGTGAGGTCGATGCCGGCAAACGGCCTGTTATCAGTCATCATCACGCATGCGCTCATCGCGGGCGACTTTCTCTGCATAAGCCTCTTTAATTTGCAGCATGACAGAATCAACGTCAGCGGTTTTTTCAACCTGGTGAAAATGGCCGGTCAACTGGTGGTCAGGGTGCAGTTTGCCGGTTTCGTACAAGGCCCATATTTCGCTGGCGTAGCGTGAACTCAGTAATTCGGGAGCAAACTGCCCATAGTAGTTGGTCATATTCTGGACGTCCCGGTCAAGCATGCTGCGAGCGTGGTTGTTGGCTGCAGCGTCCACCGCCTGTGGCAAATCGATGATGATCGGCCCCTCTTCGTTGACCAGCACGTTAAATTCTGACAAATCTCCGTGCACCAGGCCGGCACAAAGCATACGCATGACGTAGGTCATGACCAGTGCATGATCCTCACAGGCTTGTTCAGAGCTCATCGAGACATCATTCAGACGTGGCGCGACTTCACCGTCTTCATCGGTCACCAATTCCATCAACAGAACCCCGTCGAAACACCCATAGGGCTCGGGAACCCGAACGCCGGCTGCAGCCAGCTTGTAGAGCGCGTCGACTTCAGCGTTGTGCCATTCTTCCTCCTGCTGAGCGCGCCCGTATTTCGACCCTTTTTCTATTGCTCGACTACGACGCGAATTGCGCCCCTTGCGGCCTTCCTGATATTGCACGGCCTGCTTGAAGCTGCGTTTATTGGCTTCTTTGTACACTTTGGCGCAGCGTATTTCTGTACCGCATCGAACTACGTAAACGGTGGCTTCCTTGCCGCTCATTAATGGCCGCAACACTTCATCCACCAGACCATCTTCGACAAGCGGCTGGATTCTTTTGGGGGTTTTCATAGAGTAAAAATTGATCTGCGCCGTGCAAACGTCGCAAAATCAGCGTGTGTCGCCTCAACTTTGAAGTGTGAAAACAGCGCATTGTACAACATCCCGACGCTGTGTATGAAAACCTGCCGTACGCCATGCCGGTTGGCAGGCTTCGCCGGAACCGATAGCGACTCTGATACAGCCACTGCGCAGCGCTAACGGGCCAATCCGTCCGACGTCAAATCGCTGCACCGAAACAGCACCTGAATCTCGTTGTGTATTGCACACCGGCACTTGGCTTATACTGCAGTTTTCACCAAGACGGAGTCACTCGATGGCCTATGCGACGGCAAAAACCCTGGACGCGAATGTCATTCCGGTGATCGACATCACCGCACTTCGCGACGGCAGCAACCCTCAGGTGGTTGCTCAGCAACTGCACGCCGCCAGTCGCGGCCTGGGTTTCATCTACATCAAGGGACACGGCATCACAGATCAGTCGATCCACTCGGCGCGCGATGCTGCCTACCGTTTTTTCCGGTCTCCCGACCAGCAGAAGTCCAGCGTGACCATATCCCCCAAGCACCGTGGCTGGCTTAGCCAGGGGCAGTCGAAAATGAAAGACAATGTTCCCGCCGACCTCAAAGAAAGCTATGTGTGGGGGTATCAGGACGCCAGCGGATTCACCGAGGAAGATCATTCGCTTCGTGGTAAAAATCAGTGGCCGGATTTTGTACCGGAAATGCAAGCCTGTGCGGTGGACTACTTCAGGCAGGCACACGAGGTGGCCTTTCAGCTCATGCGCGGGTTTGCCATAGGCCTCAACCTGCCGGAAGATTTTTTCCTGCAGCACGTGCAACGACCTCTCAGCCGGGCGTCGTTTGTTTATTATCCGGCACAACCGGCAGACAGTGGCGACAATCAGTTCGGGGTTGCACCGCATACCGACTTCGGGGTGCTGACGGTCCTCTGCCAGGACAACACCGGCGGGCTGCAGGTTCAGGACATCCACGGTGACTGGATTCATGCACCACCCATCGAAGACACCCTCATCGTTAATGTTGGCGATCTACTCTCGCGCTGGACCGACGGTGAGTACAAATCTACACCACATCGGGTGGTCAACAATTCCGGGCGTGAGCGTATGTCGCTGGTTCTGGCATTTGATCCGGAG
Source organism: uncultured Granulosicoccaceae bacterium (assembly GCA_938003855.1). Classification (GTDB taxonomy): domain Bacteria; phylum Pseudomonadota; class Gammaproteobacteria; order Granulosicoccales; family Granulosicoccaceae. The sequence continues at coordinate 46,471 of CALKXD010000098.1, forward strand.
CCAGACACCCTGATTGATGCCAGCCAGGTGTTCGGGGAGGCTCACCAGCCACGCGAACCGGCAATCACCTGTGGCGACTACCTGATATGGCGCTTCGCCAAAGCTTTTTCCTACCGTGAGAAAAACACCTGACACGACGCGCCGCAGCAGTTGCACTATTTTGGTCTGTTATACACCGGACTCTTGTGGTAGCTTCGACTGTTGCACTTACTATACGCAGACCCTTATGAGCGCATGGATAGACATGATCAGCGACGACGACGCTGATCCCGAACTACTGGATACACTGGCCCTTGCACGCACTCCGCATGGCACAGTCGACAACGTTATGCGTGTACATTCGCTGCGACCCAATACCATGCGCGGGCATGTCACTCTGTATCGCGCTGCACTGCACGACGACACCAACACGCTACCCACCTGGTTGCAGGAAACTATCTCTTCTTATGTCTCGATCCTCAACAAGTGTGACTACTCCCTGGCCAACCACTGGGCCAATGCCAGACACCTGATCAGCGATGATACCCGCGCCGATCAGATAGCAGCGGCTCTGCACAGCGATAATCCCGCATCGGTGTTCGACGGTGCTGAACTGGCACTGATGCAGTACGCCCGTAAACTGACTCTGGCTCCAGCTGATATGCAGGAAACCGATGTTAAAGCGCTGCGTGACACGGGGCTGAACGATGGCGAAATACTAGAGGCGAACCAGATCGTCGGCTATTTCAATTACGTCAATCGACTGTTAAATGGGTTGGGGGTCACTACCGACGGAGATACTGTGGGTTACTATCAAAGCAACAGCGACTAGCACTCCAATGAAAGACGACGATCGGCACACTTAAAAAATGGACACGGGCAAATCAGCGGTATCAGTTGGCGCACTCACACTGTTGTGTGACTGTGTGGGCGGCCGTGCCGGTGAGCGGCTACTGATCGTCAGTGAACCCAAGGGCAACGGCTTCTACGATGACGATGCCCCGGCGCTTACAGCGGCTGCCGGTCGGGCAATCGGTATGACAGTCTACGAAACCGAAGCGGAAAACTTTATTACTTCAGTGGCCGATACCCAGACACTGGTAAAAACCCTGAGCGGCTTTGACCACGTGGTGTTTTTCTCTCGTTTAGGGGATCAGATCCGCTTTTCTGAACACGTCGAAATGCCACCGGCAACCATGTGCTACACGCTCAATCGGGAGTCACTGAACTCCGCGTTTGGTACCGCCTGTTATCGCGGCTTGTGCGAAGTAAAAAGCGTTATCGATGACGCGTTCCTGAACGCCAGCCACATCCGCGTAACGTGCCCGAGGGGTACCGAATACAGCGGCAAGCCATTAGCCGGCGAAAAGCCACCGCTGGAAGTCACCTTAAAGCGGTTTCCCATGCTTGTGCCGCAACCTGTAGCCTGCGAGGGTTTTAGCGGTCAGATAGCCTTAAGCCGCTTTTTAATTGGCACCGGGTCGCGCTTCTACGAGCCCTACTATCTGCCGTTGCCGACTGATGTCATGGCCATGGTCAGTAACAATCGCATCACACACTTTGACGGCACCGCCCGGGACGTCGAAGCGGTCGAACAACATTACCGGCACGTGGCCGGACAATTCGCCATAGACCCCTGGTATATCCACTCCTGGCACGCTGGTATGCACCCGGGTTGTCAGTTCAGCAATGATGCAGAGTCCGATATCATCCGCTGGTCCGGCAGCGCCTTCGGCAGTCCTCGAATTCTGCATTTCCATACCTGCGGAAACTACGCACCCGGGGAAATCTCCTGGAATATTCTCGACCCGACAATCACCATCGATGGCATCGCTGTCTGGGAGGACGGTTGCCTGCATCCGGAACGCCTGAACAATATGGCAGAGGTTCTGGACCGACACCCGAATCTGGCAGCGCTCTATCAGCAACCGGTTCGCGAAATCGGTCTGGTGGGTTAACCCACTGGAAGCCGAGGACTATCGCTGCAACAATAGTCGTCCACCGGCACTGATGCATCAGCACCGCCCTTCAAGCCCCGAGGTCCGTCAAAAAACATGTTGCCCGACTATCAATGCACACCGTGAAACCGCAGCCTGACGCAATTCTGACTCCGATCACCCAGGCGCTGCAGGAAGGTGCCCTCACCCGCCGCGAACTCAAAGCTCTGATGCAACGCTCCAACGGCCCTGCCGCGCGGCGGCTGTTGTATTTTCTAGCCACCACGCTGGCAACCGGCACCCTGGTGTATCTGTCGCAAGGCAGTCTGTGGCAGCTGCCGGCGATGTTTGTGCACGGCATTGTGCTGGTGCATTTTTTCTCGCTACAACATGAGTGCATTCACTACACGGCATTCAAAACCCGTCGCCTCAACGATATCGTCGGTAATTTCTGCGGGATGGTGATCATGTTGCCGAATCGCTTCTTCCGCTATGAACACTGCGATCACCATACCTACACACAGTTGAGGGGCTCTGACCCCGAGATGATTCCGCTGCCGCAAACCGTATCCGGCTACCTCTATTATCTGTCGTCAATCCCCTACTGGAAAGCCAAGTTCAGCGAGTTGTGGCGTCATGTAAAAGGTGAAATGACGGCGACAGAAAAACGCTTCGTACCGAAAACCGAGGTCCGCACTCTGATAACAGAAGCGCGATGCCTGCTGGCTTTTTATCTGACCGTGCTGCTGATCTGCGTGGTGTTCAACTGGTGGGCCCCGCTATGGTACTGGTGGTTGCCGGTAATTCTCGGCGAACCGGTAATGCGCGCCGTGCGGATGACGGAGCACGTCGGCCGTCCGACCTGCAGCGATTTCAAGGTCAACACGCGCAGTAATCGCGTAAATCCCATCATGCAGTTTCTCTGCTGGAACATGAACTTCCATGCCGAGCACCACTATGCATCGTCAGTACCGTTTCATGCCCTGCCCGCACTCCACAAAAAGCTCGATGGCTACGTACACGTTGAGGAAAAAGGCTACCTCGGTGCGCACAAGGACATCCTGCAGCAGTTACTCGGCTTCAGCCCCCGTGTCGATAGTGGTACTGATGACATAAATCAACAGCGGCCGGATTCAACCCAACCGTGAGTGACACCACACCCGCTCCGTCAGAACACTGGGCGTTCTTGATTGATCTCGCTTCGCTCGAGAAGAACGATGCCACCGCCGTCGAATTCAACAATCGACTGCTCGCGGTATTCGATACTGTTCAGGGAATATTTGTCAGTGATGCACGCTGCACCCATGCCGGTGCCAATCTGTGCGACGGGTATTTTGACGGTAGATTTATCGAGTGCCCGTTGCATCAGGGGTTGTTCGACGCCACTACCGGCTCAGCGGTCGCCGCACCAGTCACCCGCAACTTGCGCATGTACAAACACCGAACAATAAACGGCAAAATACAGATACTCGTACCGGGCAGCAGGGGTGAATTACAGCCGGCTGAAAAACCCACATGACTAAAATTTCAACGGCTGCAACGGACTGGCTGGAAACCCTGACCGGAACCCGCATACGCATCAAAATAGCGGGCTCGGAGACTGACCACCGGCTCACCGTTATTGACTACATCGAACCGCCCTATAGCAAGCCGCCGATCTTTACCCGTCACGAGTTCGTTGAAGTTTTCTGCGTTATTGACGGGACGCTTATGTTTCAGTTTCAGGGGCAAGAACGTTTTGAAATTAGCGCAGGCCAGACTGTCACCTGCGCAAGCTGGAAGCCGCATTCGTTCTGGAACGAAACCGCCACTCCGGTCAGCGTACAATTGATCTGCTCACCGGCAGGTCTGGATGACTTCTTCAAAGCATCGGATCAACTGCTGACCCGAAGTCGCCAGTCGGGCCACGACGGGTCCGGGACACTACAAACCGCCATGAAAACACTGAGAACTACCCATGGACTGGAGCATGTTGGCGAGCCGCCGGACCAAACCTAACCGGGACCGACAGCCGCTGAGCCGATCGTACCGACCCGCAGTGCCAGAGCGCACTGCAAGCCGGTAGATCATATCGCCTGGCAGTGTGCTACAGACCCCACTTCGCCGCAGTCTCGGCAAAGAAACCACGCGCCTGCTTAATTTTAATCCAGTTGTTCACATAGTTGATCCACACTTGATCATCCTGTGGCAGCAGCATTGCAATCGGCGTTGGAGCACGTGCAGATTCCACTTCAATGGCTACAATTTTGTCGAATTTCTCGGTGAGAGTGGCACCTTCTATATTCGATGTAACGAACACATCAGAGCGGCCGGACAGAACCTCCTGGTGCTGCAACGCAGGTGCTTCCACAGCCTTTATTGAGGAATCTGGAAACCACTCTTTAACCAGCTTTTCGAACGTGGTACCCAGGGTGGCGGCAACTTTGACGTCAGCCTGGTTGATTGAATCCCAACCGTCAAATCTATCTACTTTATCGACGGTAGTGAAAGGTCGGATCTCGACCGAAATATAACTGTCCGAGTACCCGGCCGCCTTCATGCGCGCAGCGCTGATCGACGCAGACCCGGTCAGGTGATAGTTACCACCAACCACACCGTTAACCAGTGTTTTCCAGTCCGTGGGGACGAACTCGAGCTCAACGCCCATGTCTTTCGCCAGTTCGGTCATAATATCGATGTCGTAGCCCTTGTAGGTGTTGGTCGCAGGGTCTTTAACGGTCATGGGGTTCCAGTCCCCCGTTGTACCAACCTTAAGCACTCCATCATTGAGAATGTCTTTCAGTGCCGAGTCGGCGAAAACCGGGGTGGTTGCAAAGCTGACCAGAGCAGCGGTCGCAAGTGCTTTAAATATTCTCATTTCGAGTTCCGTATTTGTTTGAACCGGTATCGTTGCATGGACCCTCTGGATTTGCAATGTACGCCGCAATCCGCGCATCCTGAAGTGCCGGCTATGATACCCTTTCTACTGCTTCCCAACCCCCTGAGTAACCGCAAATGGTGCAGCAGTCAGACCTGAAGGCAACCGATAGTCCAATCATCCAGATGCGTTCGGTGTCCAAGTTCTTCGGAACATTCCAGGCCCTCAACGAAGTCTCCATTGATATCGGCCTTGGCGAGCGAGTGGTGGTTTGCGGTCCATCGGGGTCGGGTAAATCCACCTTGATTCGTTGCATCAATCAACTCGAGAAACATGACAGCGGCACCATATCCATCGATGGCACAGCCATTGATGGCAGCAAGGCCAGCCTCAACACCGTGCACGCCAATGTCGGCATGGTGTTTCAGCAGTTCAATCTGTTTCCTCACCTAACCGTGCTTGAAAATCTGACACTGGGGCCGGTAAGAGCAGGCCGGCTGAGTAAAACAGAGGCCAACGATATCGCTATCCGCTACCTCGAGCGTGTGCGTATCCCGGAGCAGGCGGACAAGTACCCGGCTCAGCTCTCGGGTGGACAGCAGCAACGGGTCGCCATTGCTCGATCCCTGTGCATGGAGCCGAACATCATGCTGTTCGATGAGCCAACCTCGGCGCTCGACCCAGAAATGATCAACGAAGTACTCGATGTTATGGTCGAGCTGGCCGAGAGCGGAATGACCATGATATGCGTCACCCACGAAATGGGCTTCGCCCGCCGTGTCGCAGACAAGATGGTCTTCATGGATCACGGTAAAATCGTCGAGATGTCCGACAAAGAAAAATTCTTCAAAGCCCCTGACAGCGAGCGGTGTCGGGAATTCCTGCAACAGATTCTGCCGCATTAAACTGATTAACACTCAATGATAAGAATACTGCTCGCAGGCAGCCTTTGCCTGCTGATAGCCGGTTGCTCAAGCGACTGGGGCTGGTACGTCGTTAATCCAGCCACCAAAAAGGGCATGACAAACCTGCAGTTCCTGTTGAGCGGGTTTTACTTTACGGTCCTGCTGTCCGTTACCGCCATTGTCATATCAGTCGTGCTTGGTTTGCTGGTGGCCCTTCCCGGCCTGTCCTCCAGAAAAGGCCTGAGACGATTCAACCGGGTTTACGTTGAGCTGGTTCGTGCGGTGCCCATCCTGGTGATGATTCTTTGGGTCTACTATGGATTACCGCAATTACTGGGCATCACTATCACTGTATTCTGGGCAGGTGTCATTGCACTGGCCCTGTCAGACAGTGCATTTGAAGCCGAAATATTCAGAGCCGGCATTCAATCAATAGACAAAGGCCAGTACGAAGCCTCACATACGGTGGCACTCAGCTACACCGACACAATGCGCTTTATTATTCTGCCGCAGGCGATTCGCCGGATACTGCCCGCATTGGGCAATCAGTTGGTCTATATGCTGAAGATGTCGTCACTGGTGTCTGTAATCGGCATGCAGGAGCTGACACGCAAGGCCAATGAATTAGTCGTCACCGAATACAGGCCACTGGAGATTTACACAGTATTGCTGCTGGAGTATCTGGTGTTGATTCTTATTGTGTCTGCCGGGGTCCGGTGGCTGGAACGGCGCCTGCAAACCGATCAGCGTAATCGCTAGCCCGCAACGTAACCTTAAGCCCTGCTGACTGTTACTTCAAACGGCGTTTGCAGACTTACCCCAGTGTTATGGTGGAAAACCATCACGGGTTGACACACCAGCCCTGATAAGCGGCGCTGATCAGGCGCCGGGTTAAATCTCACGGATTATCAAAGTATAACTGGTTGTTCGCGAGCGATAGCACAGACCACTATCGAAAGCGTCAAGCCCATCATCTACAGAAACATACAGTGTCAGCGGGTACTCACCCGCCTGTGTCGCCGTGCCGGAGAAGATAAAATCCCTGCCAGCTTGCCTGCCTTCAATACCCGGTGGCAACGCCCCCGTTAAAGTAAAGGTATAATCAAAGCGGTCGTCGCGGGGTTCGTTGTCGACACTGACACCGATCACATCTGAGAAAACCTCGTTCAGCACACCTTCGTTCAGCGTTTTTTTACTCACCACAGGACCATCGTCATCCAGGCAGTCGACAATGGAATCACACCCGACAATCGTACCCAGCCATACACCGATGGCCGCAATTTTCAGTGTTTGCATTCTGAATTCTCCCATTGATACCCCGGCGAAAGTTTGCAGTGTAGCAATTATCTGCAGCCGGCGACGCGAATAGCTAACACCGCAGGGTCAACGGTACCGACGCTTTGCCAGCCCGCCTCATACAGTTACGCTCGAGAGATCGACAGTGATTCACTGTGACACCTCCCAAACCTTGTAACATTGTTTACATTGCAAAGGTAACACACGAACACCCTATGACAACGATCACAGATGGAAATGACTGGCATCACACCTTGCCGTTTTTCAGCACAGCCAGCTGACGATTCGTCGATAGCTCCCTAACACTATCGTCTTCATATATCGCCGGATTTTTCTATGGTCGACTACCGAGACAGCCCTATCCTTGTTGTGGATGACGATCACTCTGTGACCGATGTCATCAAGGAAATGCTCGAGGCACATGGCTGCTCAGTGCTTACTGCATACAGCGGGGAACAAGCGCTTGAACTCTATGCCCGCAATCCGATCGGGCTCGTTATTACTGACATTCAGATGGGCGGAATCTCCGGCTTTGAGCTGATCACCCGATTACGTCTTGTGGACACGACTGTCAAAGTCATTGTGATTACCGGCAATGACACATACGAGTCTGTACTCAAATCTCTTCAGCATGGCGCATATGATTACCTGAAAAAGCCACTGCAGGATAGTAGAACAGTTATCGCCGCTGTAGAGCGCGCAAAAGAAAGCACCATACTGCAGCGGGAAAATACCGCACTGATGATGGAGTTACGCAAAAGCCACCGGAGCCTCGAAGAGGCCAACAAGAATCTGCGCTCCGTTAATCAGAAGCTTAAAAAACTGGCAGCAACCGACAGCCTGACTCTCCTGTACAATCGCCGCTTCTTTGACCAGGTGGCCAAGCGCGAAATTGATCGGCGCAACCGTTATCAGTCAGAACTCTCAATCATCCTGATCGACGTCGATCACTTCAAAGCTTTTAACGACACTTACGGACATGCGGGTGGCGACCAGGCATTGAAACATATCAGCAAGTTGCTGGTGGACTGCGCACGGGCCACCGACTTCGTCGCCCGATACGGCGGTGAGGAGTTCATCATTCTACTGCCGCAAACCTCACCTGCGAATGCCGTAGTGTTCGCAGAAAGGGTGCGCCGTGTAATGGCCAAAACACCACTGGTGCTGGGCACGACCACCACCCCGATCACCATCAGCATGGGCATCTGCGGCACCGGAAATACGTCGACATTCATCAGTCTCAAGGCAATGTTCGCTTCGGCAGACAAGGCACTGTACCAGGCTAAACGCGAAGGGCGTGATCGCCACGTTGTCGCCGACGGCAACATCAATGACGAAGCTGCCTGAGTATAGAAATCACGTGTGGTTTCAGCACTTGTACCGACAAACGGGATAAACAGTCACCGGCAATAATACCTGTCTGCATTACACAATGGTTTTCGTAATACGCCCTTTCTAGTGCGGGTAGCATTTCGGTTGCCGCGGGCATGCACCACTACGGGGGCAGATAACCCGCGCTTCATTCTCTATACCGCGTTCGAGCCAGGCGATATTGAGAATTTTCGCTATGCTGGTTAGTTCCTGCTTGATCGACTTTGGTATCATTGCCGACCCGCCACTGCCTCCACAGTGTGCTTTAAGCTCGGCCGCCAGTGCAAACGGATCCTTGCCCTGAGCGGCAATTGCCGGATTCATGTCGATACCTGCGCACAGCACCTGCTTGTTACCAGCCAGATCATCGACTTTCACTGACTCACAACAATAGATTCTGGATTCCATCCCTACATCCAGCAGGGAGATCTGTGCCGATGAATAAGACATCTCGGAATCTATCTTGCGAAATACCGCCCAGTGCTGACACGGATCCTGCACCATTCTCATGTTGCCCCATGGCAGCGGGATGCCATTTCCCCGATACACCGCATTCAGCTTACCTGGCGGGTAGGCATCAAAATAGTGCCAATGAGGATACGGTGATACCGCCGTCATTCTTCGCATTACGATAGAGGTCGAGACATCAACGTACTTGCCTATGTTCACCTCGTAGGCATGCTGTTCAAGCAAACGCCGGAACGGCACCTTGGGACACAGCAGAGCGGCTGCAAAAAAGCTGCATTCAAAGTCACGCCATGCATGCATGATATCCTGAGCATCCACTGCACTCGACTGGCTCATATGATTGACAACTTCGCGAATTTCCTCGATCTGGTGACGTCCGGTGAGCATCACGCTTTTTAATCCATCACCGTTGTGCAGTATCTTATGGGCAATATAAACAGCAAGATCATACTTGTGCCGGACCGGCTGTTTTTTTAAAAGTTTGCTCAGGTGAATAGTGCCGGGCGCCTCGAAGAACGATCTCACCAGGAAATTCGAACTCACCCCGAGCCGGGTTAATTCTTCCTTGCGCAGTTTGTCGAACCACTTAATTTTCAGCCCCAGTTTCTTGCATATAGATAACAGCGCATCAAGGCTAAGAGGCATTTCTTTTTTACCTACATCCTCCGCCGCTCTTTCTAGATCGGGAAAATGATTTTGATTTCTCTCCTGATGGGCACGTATCAGCAGATGCGCAAACTGCCGGCCCGACGTCCCTGTTTGTGACAACATTTCAGGGATCGCAATCTGCAGTATCTCATTGGTGAATAAAAAACCCGGCTCAAGTGCCATACCGCTGATCCCGCCATGATTGCCACGATCAGGAACAATAGCCTCCTCTTCCGGGACATCATCGAGAAACCAGTTAACGTCTTTCTGAAACACCTGCGCGATCACCTCGAGCATTTGTCTGCTCGGTGTGCGCTTACCGCGTTCGATCATCGACAGGTAAGACACCGAGGGCGCTACCTCAGCATTCACCTTGATGCAGCGCGCGGACAAGTCCTCCATGGTGAGCTTATTGCGCTTGCGCAAATTACGCACTTTGGTACCCAGAAAGTGAGCATTTCGGATCATCGTGGTTTTGGTGTTCATTTGTAAAATTCACACTGTGTAATTTCTATTGTGAAATTATAGTTCTTCCGGCATACAATTTCCATCGTTGCAGAAACACACGACACTCGCACTGGAGTTCATGACATGACCGCAAATACCAACAAACCTATGAATTACACTATAGATTCTCAATTTGCCAACTTTGTCACCAAGGTGTTACAGCCGGTATCCGGTGTCGACATCTCCTCAATCTGGGACGATCTAGGCAAACGCCTGACACGCGACAACGACACGACCGGAGCACCTGCCACCGGCACTGACGCTATATCGCTGTCAGACCCCAGACTCACACTACGCAGCCTTAATTCGCGCTGGGGCAGCCTGTATTCGGCCCTTTATAATGCGGACACTATTCCGCACAGCGCCGGCTTGAAGATCGGCCGCAAATACAACGCTGCTCGCGGCAAGCGCGTAACTGCCTATGCCCGCGACTTCCTTGATGCCACTTTTCCGCTGACGGAAGGCTCACATTCCGATGCGGTGTCCTATCTTGTTTACTTTCAGAATCTCATGGTCATTCTTGCCGATGGCAGCACAGCCGGATTACGCAATCCAGCTCAATTTGTTGCTAAAAACGGCCCCAAAGACGACCCGGAATCACTCCTGCTGCAACATCAGGATCTGCATATAGAAATACTTTTTGATCGCAATGGCGCTCGCGGCGCGCAGGATTTATCAAACATTGAAGACATTCAAATAGAGGCACCGGCCATCACTGCCCTGTCGCTCGAAGCTGAATCGCCAGAGCAAAAGTTCGCTGCCTATAGCAATTTACTGGATTTGGCTCAGGGCCGACTGACTTGCAGTTTTGATTCGAACGGCAGAAAAACCACCCGCCGATTAAATCGCTGTGTCCCGTACACTCTTAAAAACGGGGATGAAGCCACCATTAGTTGCACCAACGAGGCCGTTATCAGCCTGGATGAATCACGCTGTGAACTCGGCATGATTACAGACAGCGATGGCAATGCACTCGCACAATGGCGGGTTGACGCCGCCATTGCCTCGTGGATTACGGATAACTTTAGTCAGCCTCAATCGAGCATCAGCCTGACGATAACCCCCCGGAAAACCACCAAAGAATCGAACACTAGACAAAAGCAAACACCTGACGCATCAGTTTTACCCGCCGTTGCCGACACGCTGCCCACTCAAGTTAACCACACAACCAACAAGCGTGCTCCCGCAGACGCTACTGATAATAACAAAGGCGTGTATGCAGGCAATCCGGTCATGGTCGCTCTGCATCGTCACGGGTTTGCGCAGCACTAGTAAAAGCACACACCAAACCTAACACAGCGGATGCACGAAGCAGACGTAAGCACTGCTTCGCGCGCCTGAGCCAGTCACACTTCACCTAGCAGAGAAAATTATGAACAGCTACTCCAGTCATATTTCGCAAAGCGCAGAAACCATTAGCAAGCATGGCAATCAATGGCGTGCCATCGACGCCGAGTATGTGGCACGTATGCGCTTGCAAAATCGTTTTGCCACCGGTCTGGATATCGCCAAACATACAGCCACAATCATGCGTGAAGACATGGCAGCCTACGATGCAGATCATGCGAAGTACACCCAGTCACTCGGTGTCTGGCACGGCTTCATTGCGCAGCAGAAAATGATTTCCGTCAAAAAGCATTTCGACACTCCGCGCGGCCGTTACTTGTATTTATCCGGCTGGATGATCGCCGCACTGCGATCCGAGTTTGGCCCCTTACCAGATCAATCCATGCACGAAAAAACCTCTGTGCCGGCGCTGATCGAAGAACTCTATACCTTCCTGAAGCAAGCCGACGCCAGAGAATTGCAGCACCTTTTTACCGACCTTGATAAAGCGCGAGCCACAGGCGACGAACTTGCTGCCAAAGCGACCACTGACAAGATTGATAATTTCGAATCTCATGTGGTACCAATCATCGCCGACATCGATGCCGGGTTTGGCAACGAAGAAGCCACCTACCTGCTTGCAAAGAAATTGATCGCTGCCGGCGCTTGCTGCCTGCAAATCGAGAATCAAGTCTCTGACGCCAAGCAATGCGGTCATCAGGATGGCAAAGTCACCGTCCCTCACGAAGATTTTCTAGCCAAGATCAACGCCCTGCGCTACGCGTTTCTGGAGATGGGTGTCGACAATGGTGTGATCGTCGCACGTACCGATTCACTGGGTGCCGGGTTAACCCAGAAGATTCCGGTATCGCAGTCACCCGGCGATCTGGCAGACCAGTACAATGCTTTCATTGCCGGCGAAGAAGTTACCTCTGCGGATCAGCTTGGTTCAGGCGACATTGTCATCCAGCGCGAAGGCAAAATGATCAAAACATCCCGCCTGCCAAACGGCTTGATTCAATTCAAACCCGATACCGGTGAAGACCGTGTCGTGCTGGATTGTGTGACTGCTTTGCAAAACGGTGCTGATTTGCTCTGGATCGAAACTGAAAAGCCGCACGTCGGTCAGATTGCCGCCATGGTCGACCGTGTTAAAGCGATCGTCCCTGACGCCAAGCTGGTCTATAACAACAGTCCGTCGTTCAACTGGACGCTCAACTTTCGTCAACAGGTGTTCGACGCGTGGCAGGAAGCCGGAAAAGACACTTCGGACTACAATCGCGATGATTTAATGAGCGTTGACTACGACCACTCTGCACTGTCCATCGAAGCCGATGAGAAAATCCGTGCTTTCCAGGCTGACGCGTCAGCAAAAGCGGGCGTCTTCCATCACCTGATCACCCTGCCGACATACCATACCGCTGCTCTGTCTACTGACAGCTTGTCGAAAAACTACTTCGGTGAACAAGGCATGCTGGCCTATGTGCTCGATGTGCAGCGCAAAGAAATTCGTGATGGCCTGGCGTGTGTGAAGCATCAGGATATGGCGGGTTCCAACATCGGTGATGATCACAAAGAGTACTTCAGTGGCGCTCAGGCACTGAAAGCTTCCGGTGAAGACAACACCATGAATCAGTTCGGTTAAAAACACGGACTATCGCCTGCATTATTAGCCGCATTCAGGCAATGGTATGCGGGGCGGATCTACGCCCTGCATACCAACAGGACTTCCCCTTACAACACGGCCCTTCAGGGCTGGCACAACAATAAAAGCGATCTGATGTGGCTGCGAATGTTAAGGGGTGATCGATCATTCTGACTGGTCAGACACCTGCTGGAAGCCGCCCTGTTTTTCGAACAACGTCATTTTGTTGATCAACCTGACCGCCAGCAATAACGCCGCAACCGATAGCCCGATAATCAGACCCCACCAGAGCCCTGCCGCCCCGTATCCCCAATGGTGCGCACTGAAATACCCAAGTAGAAACGCTATACCCCAATACGAAAACGCATTGATCAGCATAGGCACCCGCACGTCCTGCAGGCCGCGCAAGATGCCAATCAGTGCCACTTGTGCACCATCCGACAACTGAAACAACGCAGCCAATACCAGCAATTGCGCCGCAATAGATATCAGCTGTGCATCATCGGTATAGAGAGATATTAGCGGATAACGCAGCAGCAACAGAGCTGACACTGTCAGCATTGCCATGATTAGTGTAATAATCAGGCCACTGCAAATTCTGAGCTTGGCAGCCGGTAATGACTGACGACCATAGACACGCCCGAGGCGGGCGGTCACCGCAAACGACAGGCCGAGCGGCAACATAAAGCAAATACTGGTGACACCGATAGCGATGTAATGTGCTGCCGCTTCCAACGTACCGATCATGCCCATTTGCATGGCAGTCGCAAAAAACAAACCCGCCTCGAACAGCAGCGTAAAGTAGATCGGAATCGACAGCACCAGCATCGGCTGTATATCGCGCCAACGCGGCCACTCGAACGTAGACAGAAGATTAAACCGCGCAAAGCGATCTCGACGCAGATACAACAACAGCGCGATCGCCATTGATATCATCACCGCTGACGTCGCCATGCCGATGCCGAACAAACCCAGTTTCGGAAAACCGAACCAGCCCAGACCAAAGGCCAGATCAGCAAATATATTGATAGCCAGCCCCAGTATCTGCACAAACAGCACCGGGCGGGTAAACCCGGTGGCTTCACACACATTGCGGCAGGCCATGACGACGGCAAATGCCGGTAAACTCCACGAAGCGGATATAAGATACTGGCGAATAAACGGCACCAGTTCGGCCTGCAGTGACAAATAGGGCAGCAAGGCCGCAATCAACAACGCGGTGGCCGTTGCAATACACCCGGTAATTACCCCGAGCCACAGACCCTGCCGAAACACAGAACCGACAATCACCCGCCGACGCTGGCCGATTAATTTCGACAACGTCGGCGACAGACCGGCCATCAGGCCGATGCACGACAAGGACGCAAAAAACCAGATACCCGCAGCAATACCGCCGGCGGCCAGCTCTACCTGACCAAGTTGACCGGCCACCAGGGCATCCGCCAAACCGTTGCCCACCTGCAGCAACTGGGCACCAATCAACGGCAACGCAATCACCAGCGTGCGTTTGATGTCGAGTAAAACACGACGGCGGGTCGCATCGCTATAAAATGACAGAGTGTTCAAAGTAATACGTGCACTGCAGTTATCCACAATGGATTGGAAAAAACAAAGTCACCGGGCTGGATGCCGCAGTATGCGCAGCGGTGCTCTGGAAAACGATGGATCAGTGCGCCAGGGCACGCCGAAAACTATCATACATTAATTGCATTGTGACAAGCCCCGGAACAATGCCACCACGCGCGACCATTAGATAAACGGTTACCGCTAAATGCATCCACGCTGATACGCGAAGACACAACCGTTAATGATCACGGCGGTATCGCAAAAATAATTTCCCGGTTACGGAACTGACATCGACATTAACGCAACAACAAACCGCTACAACTCGTGAGGCATGGTATTTTGCAGCGATGCGCGCGTCGAAATCTTGTTGTGCCATTCGGCAAGTGCGGGGCATTGATCGCGCCAGGCCTCGTCTGCATAGCGAAAGTCGAGGTAATCGAGCGCAATAGCAACGGACAACGTCCCGATATCCACCGTATCACCGTAGCCAGCGCACCCGGATTCCAGTGCCACCAACGCTCTGCGAAACTTATTTTTCTGCGCGTCAGACCAGTCATTCCAGCGCTTTTCTTCAGGGCGAACAAATCCCTCGTAGCGCGCCAGTATGGCCGCATCACAGATGCCATCCGCACAGGCTTGACGCTGCAATGCCAACCATCGCGACTGTCCGTCGACGAGAAACAAGCCGCCGGCACCTTGAGTATCAAGGTATTCGCAAATCACACGCGAATCGTACAGCGATGTACCATCATCCAGTACCAGTGCGGGAATTTTACCCAGAGGGTTGTCAGCATTCAGGTCATCACTCGGGTTTACCGGTGTCAGGCCAATTCCCACACAATTGATTTTTTCAGCCATTGCGCACTCGTGTGCAACCACCATCACCTTACGTGCATAAGGAGAAGCCGGGTTAAAAAAAAGTTTAATGGGGGATCCTGAGGCTGTCGCTGTAGACCGCACAGTATGGCTCGAAACGCACAGCGGGTCTATGCGTCGCGGACCGGCACGACAACCACATTCCCGCCACCGCTATGCAGACTTGCCGGTCACCTGTTTATGACGTGGACAGACCACAGGTCGATACCGCTCAGTAACACTGTCTGCCGATTGTATTATGAGCGCATCGCCTGCGCCCACAAAGAGGCCATGCGGGTGTAGTTTTCAGCCACAGTCTGCACTAATTGCGTGTCATTGATATCACCGGCCAGCCAGGCTCTGGCCGGCTTGCCGAAAATAGTCCGGCCCACCGCAAACCCTTTCACCAGTGGCATACCGCGAAAGGCCTTGAAGCCCTCGGCAAGGTCGGTGTCCGAAGCATCCAGCCCGAGAATCACTATGCCGTAGCAATAAGGTGTCGTGGTGTTGATTAGATTATGGACTTTGCCGGCCCATGAACTCGACATGCACGGTAGTTTCCACCAGTCCGGCCTGATGCCAAGCTCAAACATACGACCGACGCTGTTATAGATTGATTCACCGACTTCGGTTTCTTCATCGGGCGGGATCACTTCAAGTAACAGCTCGTGCCCACTGTGGCAACAAGCGTCGTAGAGCTCGAGTAATTTGTACTCTTGCTGTGTTCGCAGTTCGAGGTTGTCAGCAGCGCTGTAATACACCAGGCATTTTACCTTGTGCTCCAGCGGCCAGCTCTTTAGCAGCGTACCGATGCTTTGTTGTCCTTCGAATTCCAGCGGACAGGATTTCGGTAACTCAACCGGCCGTGCGATCCACAGATTGCTGCCTGTGGCTGCATTGAGAACGTCCTGACCGAAGATACCATCGCATAAAATTCCGCTTCGCCCCTGCAGCTGCTGCGATTCGACTACCTGCGTTGTAGCCTGAAACAACAGCGTTTTAAGTGCTGTGATGCGGTCGTGAGCAGCACCGCTGGCGTCCGCCATCTCTGCAAACTGAATGCGATGATCAAACGCATGAATATTCAGTTCCGGCCACGCCTGCGACCTCACTGTGACACGATGCAGATAGTTTAGCTCCGTGTCTATATCCGGCCGCACTATTGACGCGCTATTGGCGAGAAAGTAGTCGAGTTCATCACGGGTTGGCATCGCCGGTGTGCAACCGTGGCGCGACACTACCAAAGCGCCACAGGCATTGGCGTAGCGAAGCGCCTGCTCATAGCCTTCGTCGTTTATCCAGCCACGTAGAAAGCCCGAAATAAACGCATCACCAGCGCCCAGCACATTGAGTACACTGACAGTCACACCTTCGACTGTCACACCATCGTTGAGGTTGTCGGGGATATCACCGTCATAGACACTGGCACCAAATGGCCCACGCTTCAACACCAATACGGCGCCGCTGACTGCACGAATATTCCGCATCGCCTGAACCGTATCAGTGCTGCCGCCGGCAATATGTATTTCTTCTTCCGTACCGACAATCAGATCGAAGTCGCCGAGAATTGACTGCAGATGCGTGGTAACCGTTTCACTGGCAATGAAGCGTGTTTCGCCATCGCCTTTAGAGGTGAGGCCCCACAACACAGGTCGATAGTCGATATCAAGCACCCGCTTAACCCCGGCCTGCTTTGCCAGTGCCAGCGCATGCTTTGACGTGCGGTAGACGTGCTCGGTGGAGAAGTGTGTGCCGGTGATAAGCAGCGCACGACTGTCTGCAATCATCTCTGGATCGATGTCTGATTCATCGACCGCCATATCCGCACAGTTCTCGCGGTAGAAAATCAACGGGAAGGTATCCTGGTCTTTTATACCCAGTACCACCAGCGCGGTTAATCGATCAGGGTCAGTTATCACACAGCGCGTATCCACGCCTTCACGCTGCAACTGCTCTCTGATGAACTGGCCCATGTGCTCATCGCCGACGCGGGTAATAAGCGCCGTGCTCAAGCCCATACGAGACGAGCAGCAGGCAATGTTGGTAGACGAGCCACCAATGTATTTTGCAAAACTGCCGACGTCCTCCAGTCGACTGCCAATCTGCTCGGCGTAGAAGTCCACCCCGGCGCGGCCCAGACAAACCAGGTCCAGTTTTTTTTCAGCACTCATCAGAGGTTCCGGTATTTTTTAAGATCAGCTCAGTCATATGGAATAATTATTCCGAAATTGACACATAAACCGGCATTATGCCCATAAACCCGCTTGTTTGGAATATATATTCCACTGTAAACTTTAAATACTCACCGACCGTTCACCACTGCCATGCCGCCATCCTCATTTGATCAACTGCAAAAGCGTCTCAGTGACGAGTATCCGTTGTTGTCACGGCGCTTGAAGGAAGTCTGCGACTACGTCACTCAACACCCCCAGTCGGTCGCACTCGATACCGCGGCCGTGGTCGCCGACAAAGCCGGTGTACATGCCTCAACGCTGGTCCGCTTTGCCAACTACTTTGAATTCAGCGGCTTCAGCGGTATGCAAAAACTCTACAAGCAACATTTGCTCGACGCGCTGCAGGGCAACTACAACGATCGCATCGCCACGCTAAGTAAATCAACCGGGCAAGAGGGCGACATCACAGCAATGACACTGCTGGCTGAATTCGGCAGTGCTAATCAGGAATCCCTGGGGACCCTTAAAGAGCAGACAGATCCCACCACACTGACACAAGCAGTCGACTTGATTGAGCGTGCCGCAGCAATTCATATCGGTGGTGTCAGGCGCGCTTTTCCGGTGACCATGTATTTTGCCTACACCCTCGCCCACCTGCGCCGCAACTGCCACGCCATCAGTGGACTTGGTCTGATGCACGAAGATCAACTGGCCAATATCAGAGCGGGTGAGTTACTGATTGCCATTACCTTTGCACCCTATGCTGATTCCACTCAGGCAATGATTGAAACTGCACATAACAATGGCGCAGATATATTATTAATCAGTGATGATGCAAATTGCCCGGGGGCTGCACGGTCGACAATTGTTTTGCCGGTTGCCGATGCCGAAGTGCGCGGCTTTCGATCACTGACCTCTTCGATGTGTCTCGCCCAGGCACTGTGTATCGCCCTGGGTTATCGACAACCCGAAGCCCGTCCGCTGGACGATAACAGAACTCAACACTGATGCAGATAGCACTTCACCATGCACGGGAAAATCAACCGGTCCCGGCCAGCACACCGGCTACACCGATAACCCGGCTGAGCGTCGCAGACAGCGTCAGCCGTGCGGCTTTATCTGCAAGCGCCAGCAAGCGCCACATCTACCCTGGCAGAGCGAACTTATCTCATCGGCATAGGGCTATTGCATTGCGAACACGCTCTGACACACAGGGCTGTGAGCTTGCCGGTAAGCAGACAAGCGCCACAAAACCGATCAACATTCACCATAGCGAAAACTACCCATGAAGCAATTTGCACTGATTGGCGCCGGCCGCATCGGCAAGGTACACGCCATTGCGATCAATGCCGTCGCCAATGCCAGAATCAAGACAGTCTGTGACGTGCACCAGCCGTCGGCATCAGCGCTGGCCGGACAGTACGGCGCAGACGTAGCAGATATCGACAGCGTATTTACCGATGATGAAATCGACGCGGTATTGATTGCCAGTGCCACGGACACACATACGCCCCTGTTAAAACGTTGTGCCGAAGCCGGCAAACCGGTGTTTTGTGAGAAACCCCTGGACTTGAGCCTGGCCACCGCCAGAGAGGCTGCCGCAGCAATTAATGCCTCTGGCATTGTGTGCGGGATGGGCTTCAACCGCCGCTTTGATCCACAATTCAGCCGCCTTAGAAAACGCGTTGCCGACGGCGATATCGGCGCCTTGGAGACACTGATAATTATCAGCCGGGATCCGGCACCACCCCCAATCGACTACATCAATGTATCCGGCGGTCTGTTCCGTGACATGATGATTCACGACTTTGACATTGCTCGATGGGTACTGGATGAACCAATAGAAACAGTCTACGCGACCGGCAGCTGCCTGGTTGACGATGCCATCGGGAAGGCGGGTGATGTCGATACTGCAAGTGTTACGTTACGCACGGCCTCGGGGAAAATAGCCCTGATCAGCAACAGCCGACGTGCCGTGTACGGATACGATCAGCGCATAGAGGCGTTTGGATCAAACGGTATGCTGCAGGCGATGAACAATACCGAAACCAACCTGTTGCACGCCAGCGCTAACGGTGTGGTCAGTGAGCCACCGTTGCATTTTTTCCTAGAGCGCTATGAAGACGCCTACCGGATAGAGCTGGAAGATTTTATCAGCGCGCTGCAAAACGGTACTAAACCTCTGGCCGACCACAACGATGGGGTCGCCTCACTGCAACTGGCAGAGGCGGCTAATGCCTCGCTGCAAAGTGGTGCCGCCGTCAAGGTTAACTCCTACTAACGGAATCATTCTGTAAGGCTGCATGGTAGCCACGGCTAGCGGCGGTGCATCAACTGCACCGCCTGCTGCTACTTTGTTCGGGAAGCCCGGTCCCGCCTGACAGCACAGCACAGCTCGGTGCTTGCAGAAAATTCAGTAGCAATGCGATACAGTAAGTGCATTGATGTTCGCACAAGACCACAGGTTATCCCCGATTCATGGCTTCTACTGATACTGACACCTTCCGATCGCAACTGAGACAGTCCGTTACCGGTCGATGTGATTTCAGCGACGCCGCTATCGCAATGTACACCAGCGATGCGTCGAACTACCGGCAAGTACCGCTGGGGGTGGTCTACCCTGCTTCAACTGACGATATCATCACAACCACACGCTTATGTCGCGAACACGGCTTAGCGGTTCTGATGCGCGGCGGCGGTACATCGCAGAACGGCCAGGCCGTCAACAATGCCATTATTCTCGATTGCTCACAGCACCTGACGCGGGTGCTGGAAATTGACGTCGAATCCCGCAGCGCACTGGTTGAACCGGGCATCATCTGTGACTCTTTAAAAGCAGAAGCCGAGCAACACGGTTTGACCTGGGGACCCGACCCGGCCACCCACAGTCGCTGCACCCTCGGCGGCATGATCGGCAATAACTCCTGCGGGCCCCGCTCCATGCTGGCAGGGAAAACCGTAGAAAACGTACTGGAGCTGGAAGTACTTACCTCGGACGGTACACGCTTCTGGGCTGGCCCGACCAGCGAGACAGAGCTTGCAAAAATCATCGCGCGCGGTGACAGACAAAGTGAAATCTACAGCGAGCTTAAAGCCATCCGCGATCAATACGCAGAGTCCATTCGCGAGCGCTACCCCGATATAAAACGCCGGGTGTCCGGCTACAACCTCGATCAACTGTTGCCGGAGAACGGCTTCAATGTCGCCCGTGCGCTGGTCGGCACCGAAGGGACCTGCGTCAGTATTCTGCACGCGCGACTGAACCTTATAGAAAATCCAAAACACAAACGCCTTGTTGTGCTTGGCTTTGCAGACATCTTCATCGCTGGAGACAGTGTACCCGAGATCATGCCTTTTAAACCGATCGCCATGGAAGGTCTGGACTGGACTATCATCGGCGGCCTGATCGATCGCAACCTGCGCAAGGCCGAGGTCGCCATGCTACCGGAAGGTCGCGCCTGGCTGCTGGTCGAGCTGGCAGCCAATGACGAGGCAGCACTGCAGCAAACCTGCAATGCGTTCGAAGCCGCCATGAATACTTCAGAACGGGTACAGTCAGTGTTGCAGGTTAAAGACAGTGCGACCACCAGCGGCATCTGGAGCATTCGTGAGCAAGGAGCCTCTGCCACATCGATGAGCCTGAACCCGGAAGATCCTGACCCCGTCGTCGGCTGGGAGGACACCGCCGTTGATCCGATGCAACTCGGTGATTATCTGCGCGAGTTCAGTGCGTTGGTAGATCGCTTCGGCTACACCACCAGTCTCTACGGGCACTTCGGTGACGGTTGCATTCACGCACGAATTACCTTTGACACCCGCTCAACCAGCGGCGTCGAGCACTGGCGTAACTTCAGTACAGAACTGGCGCACCTGATTGTCCGCTATGGCGGCTCGCTGTCCGGCGAGCACGGTGACGGACAGGCCAAAGCCGAGTTCCTGCCAATTATGTTCGGCGATGAACTAATCACCGCGTTCCAGCGCTTTAAAAAGATCTGGGACCCCGATCTGCGAATGAACCCGCACAAAGTTATAGACCCCTACCGCATGGATGAAAACCTGCGCTACGGACCGGACTACCAAACGCCAGAGATCACCACAGTAATGCAATTCAGCGAGGACATCGGTGGCTTTGGACGAACCACAGAACGCTGTATCGGTATGGGAAAATGCCGCGCCAAAAGCGGCGCCATGTGCCCCAGCTATCAGGCCACCGGCGAAGAACGCTACTCAACACGCGGCCGCGCACATCTGCTTCATGAGCTAGTACGCGGAGATCTAATAAAAGACGGCTGGAAAAACCACGATATTGCAGATTCTCTGGAGCATTGTCTGTCATGTAAGGCCTGCAAAGTGGAATGTCCGACACAAGTCGACATTGCCGCCTACAAAGCCGAATTTATGGCCAGACACTACAAAAACAAAAGACGCCCCGTGCAGCACTACGCGCTGGGCCATATCGGCACACTGCTGCCACTGATGACAAAATTCCCGCGCCTGTCCAATACACTGCAAAGCGGCTTCAGCGGCAGACTCATGCAACGTCTGCTAGGCCTTGGTACCGAAAAAAAGATACCCCGGCTGGCACCGCAGGCATTCAGTCAGTGGGCGCATCAAAACGCCGACCGGCAGGATGAAAATTTCCTCTGGTTCGGTGACCAGGCCCATCCCGCCGTGGTGCTTTGGAACGACAGCACCAACAATGCGTATCGACCACAACTACTGCAAAGCACCGTAAAGGTCCTGCAAAAGAGCGGCAGACAGGTAGCAGTGGCCAGGCAGCACTTTTGTTGCGGCAGACCACTCTATGAATATGGCTACCTTGATCAGGCGGCAAAGCAGCTGGCACACATACTCAACGGCTTTCACCAGGCACTGCCTGCCGATGCCGCCGTGATCGTGCTGGAGCCTTCCTGCCTGTCGGTGTTTAAAGATGAACTACTGAAGCTCTACCCCAACGATAAACGCGCGACTGATTTATCAACGCGAACACGCACTCTGACCGACTACCTCAGCGGCACTGATCTGCGCCTTGCCCGCACCTTGCCACAGGGCGTCATGCATATTCACTGTCACAGTAAAGCGACCGGATCGCCATCGCACGAGCGCGACTGGATGGCCCGATGCTTCCAGCAACTGCAGGAACCAGAGAGCGGCTGCTGTGGTATGGCAGGCACCTATGGACTGAAAAACAACACCCGCCGTATTGGTCAATGGCTGTTTAACCGGCACCTGCGCCCGGCAATTGAAAAGCTCGACAGCGGCAGCATTGTTGTCGCCGATGGCTTCAGTTGTGCCGAGCAATTTTCCACATCCGCAAGCCAGCAAGGCTTGCAGGTACTACATCCTATAGAAGTGATAGAACTCTGCCTTGACCGCAGCCCCTTGCAAAGCGATGCCGGCTAGCGCGACGGGTATTTTTCTTTCACGACACTAATGAGACCGCTATGAAAACTGTTTGCCTGTTGGGCAGCCCACGGCGCGATGGCAACAGCGATACGCTCGCACAGCGTTTTACCACCACCGCGCAAACCCACGGCGCTTCAGTGCAGACCTTTGCACTTGCATCGCTCTCCTACAACGGCTGTATAAACCTGTTTCAGTGCAAAAACGGGTTGCAGCATTGTGGACAAAACGATGACCTCACCGCGGTGCTGGATGCTATTGCCGGAGCACAGGTACTGGTGCTCGCCAGTCCGATCTACTTTACCGGCCTGAGCGGACAGTTGAAGCTGGTCATTGACCGCATGTTTTCCTATTTTGTACCGGACTACCCGACTGCCGCTATCAAGAGCCGGTTGTCCCCAGGCAGACACCTGGTATTGTTACAAACACAGGGAGAGCCTGAGGACAAATACGCCGACCTGCTGGATCGCCACTCAGCAGGCTTCATTGGCCTGGGCTTCGACAACCTCCACCTGGTCAGAGCCTGGGGCGTCAGAGAACCGGGTGAGGTTAATAACCACCGGCAATTCCTGCAGCAATGCGATGCGGTCGCTGGACAGATCTACCAGCCAGCGTGAGTACCGACAGTATTCGCCAAGCCGGTTTGAATTTACCAACGACAGAGCTTGCGGATGCGATGACTAACCGAACGCATGATGTCTGTGCTGGTCGTTGCAGAAAACACTGGCACCACTGGTGCCGGTGCCGTGTTATATCGTTTTTTCGGCCATCCTGCCCGATACATAGCCCATCGATCGAAGTACTCGCGTACACGCCTGCAGCATAGGCACGTGGGTGTCTTTAAGTATCGCTACCCGGTCGAAGCGGTTTTCATCCCGGTTAACAGCGCCCCGCAGCGCCTCACCAAACGCCATACGCAACTCGGTGCCGATATTGTACTTGCAGATACTCGAGGAATTCGCCAGTGCGATTCGCTGCGCTACCGGCACACCGGACCCCCCGTGAATCACCAACGGGACGTCGGTTACTTTTTCTATCGCTCTGATACGCGGCTCATCCAAACCACCCGAGGTGTCTTGTTGCAGGTGCACATTGCCGACAGAAATCGCCATGGCATCGACGCCGGTCTGGCGGGCAAACCTGGCGGCCTCGACGGGGTCGGTGCCTGCCGACGCCTCTCCCTCGGCGTACCCGACAAAGCCTATTTCCCCCTCGCAGGAAATAGACGCCTGATGCGCAAGTTCGGCAATAGCAGCGGTCTCGTCGATATTCTGTGCCAGCGGCTTACGCGATCCGTCAAACATCACAGACGTAAATCCACACTCCAGCGCCTCGCGACACTCATCGAAGGTATACCCGTGATCAAGGTGAGAAACCACCGGCACCGTGGCTTGCTCGGCCAGATACCGGAACATACTGCCGAGCACCGGTAGCGGTGTGTGCTCGCGGCAGCCGGGACCGGCCTGCAGAATAACAGGCACACCCTCGATTTCTGCTGCCTCGACGAAGGCGCACATATCTTCCCACCCCAGGGTCACCAGTCCTGCGACCGCATAACCGTCTCTAAGCGCCGGCTGCAAGACATCTGCGAGCGTTGCTACGGTCATTTAAATTTGGCGATCATGTCTTTGATGCCCGGGATCGTTTCGATCTGATACGCATGGGTGGGCTGAAAAAACTGCACCAGAGATCGCTGCGTCAAACCACCGAGAATCGTAAAATAGTACATCTCATAGCCGGGTAAAGCGGCACACGGGTGGTAGCCCTTATCGAGGCAGATCGTTGATCCATCGACAATGTGGTAGGCATCGCCGGGTTCGTTATCAACACGCTGTAACATCTGCACGCCGGAGCCATGGTTAGGCTTGAAGCGAAAGTTGTAGGTTTCGTCGTGTCGGGTTTCATCAGGCAGACGATTGGTATCGTGCTTATGAGATGGAAAGCCTGACCAGCCACCCTGGCCTACGGTAAACAATTCACTGACCAGCAACCGGCCAACTTTACCGTGCTGCTTCTGCCCTAGAATATGTTTAATTTTACGATGTGTTTTTGTATCGTCAGAGCCGTACTGGACCAGATCAAGATCAGCGGCACGCACCTCGAAGGGATCGAGTACTTCTTCAAACCGTGCGCCGGCAATAAAGGTCTCCGTGGCATCAGATACGCAGGAGATAATTACTTTTGCACCAGACGGAATGTACACACCTTCAGGTTCGCCGTCCCAGACATCGGCACCACGGTTACCTACACCCTTATAGCTGACACCCTCGAGCTCAATATCAACCGTACCGGTAGCCGGTACGATGCAGGTTTCATAATCCGGGACCTGGTACTCAAACGCCTGACCTTTTTCGAGCTTCACAATATTAAAGTAGTTTAACGGCACAAGGCTATCGCCGGCATCCACTATTGGCTGATTGTTGTTGTTATAGGGTGCGATATGCATAAATCTGATCCTTTAAATTATCTGTGGAGCCGGATGTGTTGCGAGGAACTCTTCCAGTTCGGTAGGGGTTGGCATCGCCGGTGCGCAACCTACGCGCGACACAACGATCGAGGCACAGGCAGAACCACGTAACACTGATTCCTCGAGTGCATAGCCATTTGCCAGTGATGCGATAAACCCGCCCATAAAGCTGTCGCCAGCCCCCGTGGGTTTCAGCGCGTCCACCGGATATATACCGGTGCGTATTTCATCTGTCGGGGTTATGGTGATAGCGCCTTTTTCCCCCATTTTATAGATCACAAGGCTGGCCGTGGTGTTGGCCAGTTCACGGGCTTTATCAAGACCACGATCATAATCACCGGCCATAAAACCGAACTCGACATCGTTGCCGATTATTATGTCGCACATGGCACCGGCACGGGAGTAAGTCTCTGCGGCATCTTCAGCAGACGGCCAGCTATACGGTCGGTAATCCACATCAAAGATAAGCGCCGCACCGGCAGCCCTGGCTAACGTAAAGGCGTGGAACGCCGCATCACGTGACGGCTGGGCGGCCAATACGGTACCTGTGGTAATGAGCGCTGAATAAGCACTGTAGTCAACGGCAGTGACATCGTCCCTGTTCATTTGAAAGTCTGCGGCGCCATTACGGTAGATGACGGTTTGATGATCCTCTACCCGGCTTTCCGAAACCGCCAGACTGTTACGGTATTCGCCGCCCTGTGATACGACGTATTGCGCATCAACGCCGTACCGTGCAAGTTGATTGCGACAGAAACGCCCGACAGCATCATCAGCAACTCTTGTCACCAGCGCCGCATTGCCGCCGTGCTTTGCCAGTGCCACACAGATATTAGCCGACGACCCGCCTAGTGCCGCATAGAACTGCGTTGCGTCTTCAGTTTTGGTTCCCGGTGGCTCAGGATAGAAGTCCATGCCTGCGCGACCAATCACGACAAACGTATTGCGGGCCAGATCAGTCAGGTCAATCATTGGCTGATGCCCTGCAGCCAGTCGTCGATGCCGTAATACTAAAGCGGGTATTGTTATGGCTCATACGCACTACACGCCTCTGCGTTGCTTGGACCGGCTGGATTCCCAATCGATGTGAGCGGCGCGCACTTTGTCATTAGAGGTTACGTGCGGTGTGCCGACCTCCCACCAGGTGTGCCCCTCTGTGGTCCAGCCGTCGAACGCGTCAACCTGCATGACAATAACGCTTGTGACATCGGAGGCTTTTGCGCGCTTGAATGCCTCGCCGAATTCAGTCGGGTTGGCGACGGTTTCAGCATGCGCCCCCATAGATCTGGCGTGCGCCTCAAAGTCCACGGCGAACGGCGTGTCAACCGTGGGGCAATCCTTGATCAGATTATTGAAGCTTTCGTTGCCGGTGTTGTTCTGCAGTTTGTTGATTACTGCAAAGCCGCCATTATCGAGCACTATGACAATTAACTTCTTACTGCTCAGTACAGATGAGTATATATCTGAATTCAGCATTAAATAGGAACCGTCACCGAGGAACACTATGGTGTCCTGCTCCGGCTGATTTTCAGACTGCGCAATGCGGGCACCCCAGCCACCGGAAATTTCATAACCCATGCATGAAAATCCAAACTCTACATCCACGGTACCAATGCCAAGCGTCCGCCAGTTTGCGGTTACTTCAGCCGGCAAACCACCGGCCGCGGCAACCACTCGATCTTCAGCGTCGCATAACGCATTAACAACACCTATCGCCTGAGCGTACGAGTTTGGTCGGTTACCATAGGCCACATTAACAGCGACATATTCATCCCATTTTGCGCGCTGCGCGGCAGCAAAACCGGTCCAGTCAGGCGGGCTTTTGTATTGACTGACCGCGGCGGTTAGTTCTTTGATGGCGAGCCTGGCATCCGCCACCACCGGCAGGGACAGATGCTTGCCGGCATCATGCCGCGCGGCATTGATCGATATAAACTTTGCATCAGCGGAAAAGGCCGTCCACGACCCGGTGGTAAAATCCTGCAAGCGGGTACCAATCGCCACGATGACATCCGCCTTTCCGGCTATGGCATTGGCAGAGTCTGATCCGGTAACACCGATAGGCCCGGTATTGAGTGGATGCGTGGCAAGCATGTTGGCGCGACCCGCAATAGTTTCGACGACGGGAATCTGGTGAGTCTCGGCAAAGGCCGTAAGCTCGGCCACCGCTTGCGAATATTGCACACCGCCACCCGCGATAATCATTGGACGCTCGGCGGTACTGAGCAACGCCGCCGCGTCTTGTATTTCAAAGCTATCCGCACCACAGCGGCGGATGCGGTGCACTTTTTTGGCGAAGAATGCTTCCGGATAATGATAAGTCCAGCCCTGCACATCCTGAGGCAGGCCCAGAAATGCCGGCCCGCAATCGGCGGGATCGAGCATGGTGGCAATTGCCGCAGGCAGCGATTGTATAATCTGGGCCGGGTGGCTAATGCGATCCCAGTAGCGAGTCACTGGTTTAAACGCATCATTAACACCAAACGTCGGGTCGTTGAAATTTTCAAGTTGCTGCAGCACCGGGTCCGGCAGGCGGGTAATGAAGGTATCGCCGCACAGCAGCAACATTGGTAGACGGTTGGCGTGTGCCAGTGCCGCCGAGGTCAGCAGGTTTGCTGTGCCCGGTCCCGCAGATGCAGTGCAAAACATAAAACGCCTGCGGCAGTGGTACTTGGCATAACCCGCTGCAGCAAAGCCCATGCTTTGTTCGTTCTGCCCCCGGTACAAGGGCAATGCGTCGCGATAGTCGTATAGCGCTTCACCAAGACAAGTCACATTGCCATGGCCAAAGATACCAAAGCCACCGCCAAACAAGCGCTGCTCTTTACCCTCTATGTCGATAAACTGGTTAGCCATCCAGCGCACAATCGCCTGCGCCAGTGTTAACTCAGTTGTTTGGTCTGCCATTGCCATTCTGTTTTCACCTTTATCGAGCATCCGGCATAGTTACCGAATTTCAGGTTGACGGTTTGGAAACACCGAGGATACAATAAATGCAACCGGTTGCAAACCAAATTCAACCCGCAAACACGGGTGCTAATCCCGGAGCTAATTCGATCCAGCGGTCAAATGCCAGGCAAAGCCGTGATAACTCGATCAGCCATAAGTGACCCCGCTTCGGTATTGTCACCCCGTGCGGTTAAACCCGTCTATCTTACTGTTTGCAGCAAACCAGCCCTTTAAACTTCTGAAGAGACAAGACCAAATGAGTATCAGAATCGGAAACGCCCCCTGCTCGTGGGGAGTCGAGTTTGCTAAAGACGAACGCAACCCAACCTGGCAGACTGTTCTTAAAGAATGTGCTGATGCTGGCTATACCGGTATCGAGTTGGGGCCGGTCGGGTTCATGCCTGAAGACCCCGCGCAACTGGGCGACGCCCTCGCCAAGCATAAGCTCGAATTAATTGGCGGTGTCGTGTTCCGGGCATTCCACGACAAAGACCAGTGGGAAGATGTGCTCGACGGTGCAAAACGCACTTGCCAGGCACTAAAAGCTCACGGTGCCACGCATTTTGTTTTGATCGATTCCATCTCACCCCGCCGTGCACCCACCGCTGGTCGCGGCGGCGAAGCCGAGCAAATGGACAGCGCCGAGTGGAACGCCTACCGCGAACGCATTGAGACCGTGGCAAAAATCGGTCGGGATGAATACGGTCTGATTCCCGAGATTCACCCGCACGCCGGCGGGTTTATGGACTTTGAACCAGAGGTTGAAAAATTACTCGCTGAAGTTGACGCAGACCTGCTGAAGATATGTATCGATACCGGCCACTGCACTTACGCGGGTTTCGATCCAGTCGCCTTTATGAAGCGCCATATGGATCGCATTACCTACGTCCACTTTAAGAATACCGACGCCAACGTCAGAGCGGCCGCCATTGCCAACCGAACCGGTTTCTACGATGCCTGCGGCCAGGGCATCTTCTGCCACTTATCGGATGGCGAAGTAAACTTCCCCGAAGTCAGAGACTTACTGCTAAACGCCGGCTACGAAGGCTGGTGCACCATTGAACAGGACTGTGACCCGACGCTCGACCCCGACCCGCTTGGCGACGCACGTATTAACCGCCAGTATCTGCAATCGATCGGCTTCTCCTGATCTTCGGATCTATAAAAACGGAATAACACAATGACAAAGCTCAAATGGGGCATGATTGGCGGTGGCGACGGCAGCCAGATCGGGCCGGCACACCGGCTTGGTTCGGGGCTCGACGGGTTGTTTGAATTCAGTGCCGGTGCGCTTGATCACCGGGCCGATGAAGGTCGACGTTTCGGCCGGCAACTGGGCCTGGATAAAGACCGCGCCTATGGCGACTGGCAGGAAATGCTCGCAGGCGAAAGCGCCCGCGACGACAAGATAGACCTGGTCACAGTAGCAACCCCGAACTCAACACACTTCGAGATAACCAAGGCATTTCTTGAAGGCGGTTTTCACGTACTCTGTGAAAAACCCATGACAATGACTGTCGATGAAGGCGAAGAAATTGTCAGAGTGGCACAAGCGACCGGGCAACTCTGCGCGGTAAACTACGGCTATACCGGTTATTCACTGGTCCGACACATGAAAGCCATGATAGCCCGTGGTGATCTGGGTGCTATTCGCGTAGTAAATGCTGAATTCGCACACGGCCATCATGCCGACGCCGCAGACGCCGACAACCCGCGTGTGCGCTGGCGCTACGATCCCGCCCAGGCGGGTGTTTCAGCGCAGTTTGCCGATTGCGGCATACACGCCATGCACATGGCCAGTTTTGTCACCGGACAGCAGGTCACAAAACTTGCCGCTGATACCGTGTCCTGCATCGCTTCACGAACCCTAGAAGACGACGCTATGGTCAACTTTCGTATGGACGGTGGCGCGGTCGGCAGGCTATGGACGTCGTCAATTGCCATCGGCCGTCAACACGGCTTAACCATTCAGGTATTTGGCGAGAAAGGCGGGCTGCGGTGGGCACAGGAGCAGCCAAACCAGTTGTACTGGATGCCTTTGAACGAACGCCTGCAGATTATCGAGCGCGGCGAGAGTGACCTCTCACCCGAAGCGGACCGAACGACCCGGGTCACCATCGGTCATGCCGAAGGCATGCCACTGGCCTTTGCCAACATCTATAAAGACCTTGCCGAAGCTATTCAGGCACACAAGGAAGGCCGTGCTGTTGACCCGGCCGCCGATTTATACCCGCGAGCAGAAGACGGTCTGCGCTCTATGGCCGCTGTTGCTGCTGTTGCCGAATCCGGAGCATCCGATGCCGTGTGGGTAGACGCAAGGCCCCCGATGTATCGATAGCATCCATCAATCAGGCAGTCGCGCTGTGACTGCCTGTTCGTATCCCGTCTGCGATAACCCGGGCGAATTAATCCGATGATAATCAGACGGTCTACAGAGACAGACTTCGACGCAATCATTGAGATCTATAATAACGCCAAGCTCGACGAGTTAATCTACGAGAGCAGAACTTATACACTGCTACCACTGCTACAGGACAATCGCCGTTTGCAGCGATTAAAATCCTCTGATATTTACGTTTTAAAGAATGATCACATCGACGCCTACGGTGCTGTTGTCGACCGCGAAATTCGAGCACTGTACGTACACTCAAACGCACGCGGCAAAGGACTGGGCGAGCAACTTCTCCAGTACCTGATTCAAAGGATTAACGGACCGGCAACACTGTGTGTGGCCAAATCGAACCTACCGGCGGTAACGCTCTACAACAAACATGGCTTTGTTGTTGTACGTGAATTCAAGTCAAGCTATAACGGTGTGCCGGTGCAGGTTAACGAAATGGTACGGCCACCGCTGTTGTGAAATAAGACCGCACCCGGCACAACGCCCGGCCTTACAGTCGCGGCTTCAGAGTGCCGCGTTCAACCACCATACTGGGGAACAGGCGCGCCTCCGGGTAACGCTCCGGGTCGTCGAGCATGGCGACAATCAACTCAATCGAAGAGCTGATAATCTGCTTTATGGGCTGATGAATTGTCGTCAGGTTTATGTTCTCCCACCCGGCCATTTCCATATCATTGAGGCCGATCAGGCCGATGTCGTCGGGGACGGTCAGGTTGGCATCCTGCACCGCGCTCAATGCGCCAATCGACAGCACATCATCACCACAAAAATAGGCCTGTGCGGGATCACTTTGCAACAACCGCAGCATTTCCCGACGACCCGCCTCGAACGAATAGGCATCCGCAAACGAACTGCTGTGCGCAATTGCCGGATGTCCGGCGATCTCGGCAATAAAACCCTGGTAACGATCTTGTGTTGATGTCGCCGTTTCCGGCCCGCCAAGAAAACCAACCCGGGTGTAACCCCTGGCGGCAAACTCCCTGACTGCCATGCGACCACACTCGACGTTATCGATGCCCACAACGTGTACTTGAGGCGAGCTGCTGTGCCGTCCAAATGAATGCACCACCGGGATACGCGCATCGCGAAAGGCCTGCGAAAACGCCGGGGTTAACGTCGAGGATGCAACGACGACACCATCAACAGAATACTGTTGTAGCATTTTTACCGAATTGGCCGGATCAGTTTCATTGGTAAGATTCACCAGCAACGGTCGCAGCCCACGCTCCTGCAAGCCGCGCGTAAAGAGATCAAAAACTTCAAGGAAAATAGGATTGTGAAAATTGTTTGACACCAGGCCAATCAGACGCGTGCGCCCGGTGGTTAGACTGGACGCCAGCGCGTTGGGCGTATAGCCTAGTTCAGCGGCGGCTTTCTCTACCCGCAAGCGCATGCTGTCCGAGACGGATGCCCCGTGGGTAAACGTCCGCGAGACAGCAGACCTCGATACCCCGGCCCGCTCTGCTACCTCTTTCAGCGTTACCGACACAATGGCTTCTCAATTGAATCAACAGCAGCTGACGTGTCCCTGAATTGCCGGCTGCCGTGCATTATGCAGAGCTGACTATTCAAAGGTTTTTTTTATCAGGCCCGGGCCAACCATCAAAGAACAACTGCCACAGCGCATAGGCGCCCATGCCGGCAAAGACAATTCCCCAGAACGGTGCACCGGTAACAAACTCAAATACACCCCAGCCAAGACACACGGCTACGACGGCAACACGAATCCACAGCGGCCGGAAAAAATCTTGTTTAAGGTCAAAAATATGCATGGCCTGGTATCTCTTAACGCCTGCAGGAAGTTACGCGGCTCCCTCGAATTCTGCGCCGGTTTTGGCTCCGGTTATATAGGACACAACGTCTTGTCCGTCAGTCTCACTTTTCAACAGATTTGCAACGATTCGCCCGCGCCTGAACACAATGATGCGATCCACCAGATCAAACACCTGACGCATATTATGGCTCACCAGAATCAGTGGTTCGCCATTGTCCTTCAAAGTTCTGATGATATTCTCGACCTGTTCAGTCTCCTGCACACCGAGTGCTGCAGTCGGCTCATCCATAATGGTGAGTTTCGACGAGAATGTGGCTGTTCGGGCAATTGCAACACATTGCCGCTGCCCACCGGACATGTTCTGAATCGTGTTGCGAATATTAGGAATCTTCACCGCGGTGCGCTCAAGCCCTTCTATTGTGGCTTCCCGCATTGCTTTGTAGTCAAGGAAACGAAAAGGCCCCAACCAGTTGAATCGGGTTATTTCACGCCCCAGAAAAAGGTTATCGGGAACATCCAGATCGTCCGCCAGCGCCAGCGTCTGAAAGACTGTTTCAATGCCCGCTTCCCGCGCGTCTATCGGGCCGGCAAATCGCACGTCTTTACCATCAAAGGTAATCGTCCCGCTGGTGCGCTGCTCTACACCGGTGATCTGCCGGACAAAGGTTGATTTCCCTGCCCCGTTGTCACCCATAATCGCGACATGCTCACCTTTTTTAAGTGCAAAGTCAGCATCATTTAGGGCGTGAACGCCACCGTAGTGTTTGGTGAGGCCCTTAGTTTCAAGGATTATATCAGTCATTTTCGCCTCTCCTATGTCCGCTTTGCAGCTCGTTCCTGGCGCACCTTATCCAGAACGACCGCCCCGATTATGATCGCCCCCATAGCCATTAACTGGTAATAGGCATCGAGCTTTATGTAGGTAAAACCTGACTGAATAACACCAAACACCATCGCGCCAAGCACGGTGCCGACAATTGACCCTCTTCCGCCGGTCAGGCTGACCCCTCCAATAACGGCCATGGCAATGGCATACAGCTCATAGAAAATACCCATACCGGACTGCGCAGTGAGATTTTTTGAGCTTAGAATTATCGCCGCAAAAGCCGCCAGCATTGAGGCGATCATGTACACCAGCACTTTATGCTTTTGCACATTAATACCGGACATACGCGCGGCGTCCTCGTTTGATCCGATCGCGTAAGTGTGTTTGCCATACACCGTGTACTTCAAAACCACGTGAAATACGACCGCCAGACCCAGAAACCAGAACACCGGCATCATACCGCTTCCCAGTCCTGCAAAACCTTCAGTTGGAAATGACACCGGCTTGCCGCGAGTCCATGCCTGTGCAATACCCCGACAGATCAGGAACATACCCAGTGTCGCGATAAAAGGCGGGATTCTGGTGAAAGCAATAAAGCAGCCGTTTATAAAGCCAATCAACGCCCCGAATGCCAACCCGACTATTATCGGTATTAGTATCGGCAGATCAAACGCCCACGCCCCGAACACGGCTTTGGGATTGGGACCACCGTTGACCAGTTCTGTCTGCGCAAACGACATGACTATCATGGCCGTCGCCCCGACCAGTGGCCCCGAGGATAAATCAATCCCGCCGGATATGATCACCTGTGTCACGCCCAGGGCTATGATGCCGATGATCGCAACCTGTAGAATAATAATTCGCAGGCGCGCCTCATTAAAAATTGAGTCAAAGCGATCACGCGTATCGAACAGAAAGCTCTGATCGTTCATGTATGGCAAGGTCTGCCCGAGTGCTTCGAAAATTGCGATGATCAGAATCAGCGCGATTAAAATGTTCAGTTCGTTGGGCCAGGTGCGCTTTTTACTATCGAACTTAAGCCCCCCGGTACCTTGTGTTGAATCAGCCATGAATGGCCACTCTCCTACATGAGCTTAACAT
This sequence comes from uncultured Granulosicoccaceae bacterium, assembly GCA_938003855.1. Lineage (GTDB taxonomy): Bacteria > Pseudomonadota > Gammaproteobacteria > Granulosicoccales > Granulosicoccaceae. The sequence goes on from CALKXD010000098.1 coordinate 80,926, forward strand.
CAGCCTGTTACGTGAAAAATATAAGTAATATCAGGATAACAAAGACAAG
>CALKXD010000099.1 GCA_938003855.1 uncultured Granulosicoccaceae bacterium
GTCATTTTTCATGATCGGTTACTTTGCAAGCTCACTCATCTATACCCACGTTGTTACCAACCTCATCCATAGCATTCCCTATTACATCGCCCAAATCTCATCTTTTTCATGGCTTACGATTTTATCGGCTACTGGCAACACAGGTACGGACACCGGTTGTCTGGTGGCGGTCAGTGCACAACCTTCACTATTCGGCTGAAAAAATTCAACATAATAACAGTTACCAGGTCGCACCCCGCTGATCTGGCCCTTGAAAGGACTGTTTATTGGTATACCAATGGGGTTGCCGGGAGCTCCCGTTAAATTACTCGCTTTGTGGCTGCTAAAATCAGCCCGGGGTAAATTTCAACATTCAATGGTGAACCGGGATCCCGGCATCCCCGGTCAGTACATTTTCATGTCCCCAATTGCACATCGAATTCACCACTCACTAAATCCAGAGCATTGGGACAGGAACCATGGTCGTTTTCTGGTCATCTGTGATCGTATGTCCGGCACTTGGTTCGGTGGAAGTGAGATCAGCCAGCGAGTCGGTTTATGGGGCAATACCGCGAATACAGTTGGCTTTGTGTTTGACGTGGTTAAGGGGCAGTTGGATGTTCTCACCTTACTGCTTTCTAGATGTAAATCTAAAGTCAGTGTACTAAAGCCTGAAAGAATCCCGATTCTGAGCCGGGAGTATAATTTCTCCTCTGCGCTGCAATCTGAATTCCCGCACTAACTCGTGCCCATCTAGAAACAAGTACTACTGCGTACCACTCAGGCACGCAATCTTTTGCCGACCACGCGTAGTTACCTAAGAACAACTACGCGCCTACATGTGGCCGGCAAAACCTCACCCAGCTGAATGATCCTCGCTACGCCCTGTTTCCGGATAGGCGCTAACTACGGAGCAATGCACCTTCAAGCTCAAGTAACCACTTCTTTCGATGTAAACCACCTCCGTAGCCAGTCAGGTGTCCATCGGCGCCGATCACTCTATGACACGGAACAATAATGCTAATCCGATTACTGCCATTGGCCGATGCTACCGCTCGAACCGCCGTCGGCTTGTTGAGTATTTTGGCCTGTTGTCCGTAGCTTCGGGTTTTTCCGTAGGGAATATCCAGCAGTTTTCGCCAGACCAGATTCTGGAACTCGGTACCCGGCGTGTCGAGTGGCACATCAAACTGCTTTCGGTGGCCGGTAAAATACTCGGCAAGTTCAACCTGAACCTGCGACAGATGCGGGTTCTCGCCGGGCAGAATGGCCGCGTTTAGGCGCTTTCGAATATCTTTAAATTCCGTTTCCAGCATCTTTCGATCGGTAAATTCAAGCAGGCAGACACCTTTCGATGTGGCACAGGCGTACATTGGGCCAATGGGCGTTGTAAGGCGCACAATGTTAATGACCGTTTTTTTGTTGCGCTCCGTTGGCGACTCGCCAAACACAGAGCGGTAGCCTTGATTAAACCCGCTGAGGGAATCATAACCGCTCTCAAAGGCGGTATCTGATACCCTGGCTCCACCACCAATACGGTTAAACGCAGCACTAATTCTGATCATGCGCTGATAGGCGTGGAAGGTAATATTGTGGTGTTTTTTAAACCAACGGCGTATCTGCACCGGGTCTATCCCGCGCTCGCGTAAGTCCTGATCTTTTATACGCAGGTAGGGGTTACCGTGCAGTTCATCAATGGTCCGTTTTATAGTGTCGGGAGTCTCATCGAGAGGCTCCAGCGGTTTGCACACTTTACAGGCCCGATACCCTGCCTGCAGTGCCTGTTGCACCGTGTCATAGAAGACCACATTTTCGAATTTCGGTTTTCTCGCGCGGCACGACGGGCGACAAAAAATGCCGGTGGTTTTAACTGCGGTAATAAATACACCTTCGTAATCACCTGCACCAGACCCGATTGCATCATACATCTGTTGAACTGACAGTTTTTCCATGGAGAATTCATCGTTGACGTACACCGCTAATTTACTCTGACACCGCGCACAGCACTACCGCAAACTGAACACCCATTTTTCGGGCAGCGAATTTCAGCACAATTTTGCCGACAGGCACGCGCACTGGTTTCCGCAGCGTGTAGCAAATATAATTGCCCGCAAAACCAACCCTCGGGCGCGTCCCGTTCTAACCCGCAGAGTTCCCATGACCAGCCCCTATTCTGAATTCCAGCGCCAGGTGGCACAGACCGCCAACCCCGCCGACTGGCCTCTGGCGACACTGATCGACCAGAATGTCCCGGTGTACGATGGCGCAGCTATTCGCGACTACAACGACGACACGCGTGACACACTGCGGCTGGAATGGGCGCGGGTTTTTGCAAGTGGACCCGGTATTGTTGCCATCCGCAATGCGTTTGCTGATCTCGACGTCATCGATTCCGCGACACAGATTTTTGAAACCATCATCGACGCCGAGAAAAAAAACGCCGCAAGCAAGGCAGACCACTTCGCCAAAGCCGGCGCCAATGACCGAATCTGGAATGCCCTGCAAAAACACTGTCTGGCAGACCCTCATAACTACGCCGCCTATTACTCCAACGAGATTATCGACACCATCTCACGCGCCTGGCTCGGTGACGGCTATCAAACCACAGCCCAGGTTAACCGGGTAAACCCTGGCGGCGCGGCTCAGACCGCACATCGCGACTACCACCTGGGTTTTATGGCCCGCGATCGCATGGAAAAATTCCCGTCACACATACACGCATTATCGCCCGTGCTGACATTGCAGGGTGCCGTGGCACACTGCGATATGCCGCTGGAAACCGGCCCAACCCTATACCTGCCCTACAGCCAGTTGTTTTCCCGGGGTTATGAATTGTTTGTCGAAGCGGAGTATCAGCGCTATTTTGCCGACCACCACACGCAGTTGCCACTGAGTCGAGGCGATGCCGTGTTCTTCAATCCGGCGGTGATGCACGGCGCTGGCACCAACGTAACCACCGACACCAAACGTACTGCTAACCTGCTGCAGATATCATCCGCGTTCGGTCGGGCCATGGAAGCCGTTGATCGCGTGGCAATGGTAAAATCTCTCTATCCGGTGGTTCTTTCTTCCCAATTCAATGACCAACAGCGCAGCGCTGTCATTTCTGCAACCGCAGACGGCTATGCGTTCCCCACCAACCTCGACACCGACCCACCTGAAAACGGCATGTCTCCTGAATCCCAGGCGCAATTGTTCGAGCGGGCACTCGCCAAACAATGGACGACCGACGCATTTAACGCGGCAGTTGATTCCCAGGCGGACAAAAGACGCCCCTGACCCCACACATGGACATCTAGCAATGCCAGAGAACGGCTGTTCTGCCGACTCCCGCAGTAGTTACAGGTCAATGTAACAGTTCGGCATCCGGTCATCGGCGATACTGACCCCGCACAGGGTACTGAGTCTCTGGCACGGAATCCGTCTGTACCGGGTGCTGCAATTCTCACGGGTAAGTTAGGTTCATGAATCGAAGAAACGTTATACGCACAGCCGCCGCTGTTCTAACCACAGCTGCGGCAACCGGCAATAGCGCATTGGCAGATTTCACCGGACGTAAAGCGATGTTACAAAGCCGATTGCGCAAACTGCTCATCCGGGGCGAGCCACGGCCCAGCGACACCGCTCCCTCCGGTGCCTATGCCAAGCGCGAAGTCGACAGTTTGTTGTTCCTCACTAATGCCTTCGGCTACAGCTACCAGATTCCTGAAGACAGCTACGTTGAGTGGCATATCGACGACGTAAACACCACCATGAAGTTTCACTGCATCAACAGTGATCAATACCGCGTTAAGGCCTTTCCGTGCGCCGTACTTGGCACCATGGGCGGCCGCTGGGAAACCGCCGGCAAACTGGACCCCGTGGCAGGTATGGAAAAAGAGTTCCGGATGAAAGGCGAAGGCATGCAAAGCCCGCTGTTCGATCTGCGTCCATCACAGAAAAACACCGGCTTTCCGTGCCGGCTTTCAGAACTCCCCGAGACTACCGTGCAGGCACGCACCCGCTACGCCGGCAACCCGACGGTAAACACTTTTCTCGATATGTATCTGCACGATATCGACAATCCGCAAACCGCCTCACACAGTTCACTGATCGGTGATCTCAACGCGATCAACAGCAATCGCACCAAAGCCTACAACATCAATGTCTGGTTCCAACTACCCGATCAGACCAACGGTAACTCGGGCCGACCGGACGGTGCATGGGCTGGCGGCAAAGTAATCGGCACCACCGACATCGCCGGCCAGCCATTCCATGTGATCCTGAAAATTGAAACCGGCGGCGGCAACTATTTTCGCTACGTCGCTCTTATTCCGGTTAACGGGCCGATAACTCACCTGTCAATTAACGCAGTAATGGACTGGGCTAAAAACGACATGCGCGGTCTGCTGGAGCCTCACCCGCAGGCGCAGGAACTCATGGCAAAAGCCGACCAGCGCGGGTACCCGGCACCGCGCTGGCCAGATGACAATATGGTGCTTTCCGGACTACACCTGGGCAATGAAATCTGGTGGTCAGACCCGAACGGACAAGAAGGCGTTGTGCACTGGGAAACGCTGCAAATTGACGTCGCCGATCATGGCAGTTTCGGATGGGGCGGCAGCAAGCAACCCGCACTCGACAAAAAACGCACCAGCGCAGCAGCAGCGCCCACCACAGGCAGTACCGCAAACACGGCACTGCCGCAGCAACCAGCAGCACCGCAACCGAACGGCGTCATTAACACCGACCCGGCGGCGGCGGCAGTCTACACTGGACCAGACGCAGCACCGCCACAGCAGCAACCCGAAAAACCAGGCGCTCTGCGGTCCTTTCTGAAATCCCTGTTCGACTAATCCCGCGCTGCAGTGTTGTCGCCGCACTGTCTGTTCCTGATACACCGTATCGGGTTAAGCTTGTCATCATCAGGTAATTTCGTCGGACTTCAATGAATCAAGCTAAGCAGATAATCCACAGCGCGGCACTGGCAATATGCTGTGTATCAATGGCCGCCTGCGGCACCAAGTACTCACGTGCTCCGGTCGCCCCCCCTGCACCAACACCGACACAGCCCGTTGTTGAAACACCATTGCTACCGGTAGCACCAGAGGAACCGGCAGTTCAATTGATTCAGCCCACTACCAGCACCCCGCCAGTCGACGCAGTACGCAGCCTGCCAGCGGCTATCGCATTGCGCAACCAGGCTGCCAGTGCAACCGAGGCGCTCAACCATCAACGCGCCATTGGTTTACTTGAACGAGCTATTCGCATATCCCCGGACGACCCCCGGACTTATCAGGATCTGGCCGGCAACCACCTGGCAATGAACCGACCGGCGCAGGCGCTGGATCTGGTGCGACGCGGCCTCAGCCTGAACCCGACCGCAGGGCAGCGCCAATCACTGCTCGATCTGGCCGAACGATGCCGCGCACTGCTCTAAAGGTTAATCACTGATGAGGCATTCGCGCTAATGCAGGAATCAGACTTTGCCATTGTCGGTGGAGGTGTTGTCGGGCTTTCTATTGCCTACGGCCTGCTGTGCAAGGGCAAAACGGTTACCATCTTTGATGAGCACGACAACGCGCTGCGCGCCTCACGCGGCAACTTCGGTCTGGTATGGGTACAGGGCAAGGGCAGCAAACTTCCGGAGTACGCCAAGTGGACACGTCAGTCCGCCAAAAGCTGGAAAAATTTTGCCGCCGGCCTCAGTGATGAAAGCGGTACCGATTTGCGACTGCAGCAACAGGGTGGGTATAGCATCTATCTCACTGAGCAGTCACTGGCCGAACGCGCTTCTGATCTGCAAAATTTAAAAGCACAACTTGGCGGTGATTATCCGTTTGACGTTCTAGGCCACAACGCAATCAAAAAAGAAGAACCACACATAGGTCCTAAAGTGGCCGGCGCCATCCTGCACCACGAAGACGGTCATGTTAACCCGCTATTGTTCCTGCGAACACTGTCCCGGGTCGTGCGACAACGAAATGCCCACCTGGTTACCGGTAAAAGTGTCGCGTCAATTGCACCACTCAATGAAAGCCAGTCTTCCGATAGTGGCTTTGTCATCACCACGGCCGATGGTGCAGAGTTTCGTTCACGACGGGTGGTGCTGTGTGCAGGTCTGGGCAGCAAGACACTCGGTCAACCTCTGGGGTTTAACGTGCCCATCCGCGCTCAACGCGGGCAAGTGCTGATCACCGAAAAAATGCCGCCAATCATTAACCGTCCCTCTGACGAAATCCGTCAGGTCGATGAGGGTGGCATTCAGATCGGCGCCTCCGCCGAAGAGGTTGGTGCCGATGACCGTGAAACTCTCGACATCACCGCCAGGCTCGCGCAGAACGCCATTGATCAGTACCCGGTACTGGCGCAGGCTTCACTGATACGCAGTTGGGCAGCGCTGCGCATTATGTCACCCGACGGGTTCCCGATTTACCAGCACTCCCGCACCGCACCCGGTGCTTTTTTTGTTACCTGCCACAGTGGTATCACGCTGGCAGCAGCACACGCCACTCTGCTGACCGACTGGATCTGCGCAGACCAGCCAGACCACTATCGCGATTTTAATTTCCCGGACTTCAACATCACCGACTTTGATTTCAGTGCATTCTCCGAGGAACGGTTCAATGCTTAAGCGCACCTCGAACAACAACCCTGTCAGCTTTACCTTTGAAGGCGAAACCATACCGGCACAAAGCGGTGACTCGGTAGCCTCGGCGATGCTGGCTCATGGGACACAGGCACTGCGGGTCTCCACCAGGCGCAAAGCACAACGCGGCCCCTATTGCATGATGGGAGCCTGCTATGAATGCCTGGTAGAGATCGACGGTAAAACCGTACAGTCCTGCATGACCACCGCCACCGACGGCCTGCAGGTTTCGCGGGTGAATCATGAAGACGTATGATCTAGCCATTATCGGCGCAGGGCCGGCAGGCATGACTGCCACTACTGCCGCCTGTGCGCAAGGTGCCAGTGTCTGCCTGCTCGACGAGCAGCAAACCCCCGGCGGTCAGATCTACCGAAGCCTGAACCACTGCGACGAGCAGCGTGGCGCTATATTGGGTGAGGACTACCTGTACGGTAAAACACTGATTGACCCATTGAGCACAATCGATGCTGATCAGACGTTTGGCGCAACCGTGTGGCGTATCGATGAAAACGGCCACATCTACTTTAGTACTCACGGGCAGGCACATCGAATACAAGCCCGCCACATTATCATTGCCACCGGCGCTCTGGAACGTGCCAGTCCTGTACCGGGGTGGACACTGCCCGGTGTGATGACCGTTGGTGCCGCACAGATACTGATAAAATCCAGCGGGCTGATTACCGAAGGGGCAGTCCTTGCGGGTACCGGACCACTGCTCTATACCGTCGCCGTTCAACTAATCAGCGCAGGCTCACCACCCACCGCAATAGTCGATACCCAGCAACCGGCAAACTACGTTACTGCCGCAAAGTATCTGCCGTCGGCACTGGCACGAGCCGCCACCCTCAAAAAAGGATTAGGCTATCTGGCAAAGATCAGGTCCGCCGGTATTCCGTTCTATCGCGCCGCCGGAGATCTGACTATTGAAGGCAGTACCGCAGCACAAGCGCTGAGCTTTAGCCACAAAGGACACACCGTTCGTCTGCAGACAGACAACGTTTTACTGCATCAAGGTGTAATACCCAATACTCAACTGACCCGCTCTCTGCGATTAAAGCATGAGTGGAACCGGGCTCAGCGCTGCTTTCATCCGCAAACCAGTGACTGGGGTATATCGTCACAGAGCAACATCAGTATCGCCGGAGACGGCGGTGGAATCGGCGGTGCGATAGCGGCACAGGCAGAAGGGCATGTGGCGGCTTTAGGTGCACTGCAATCACTGTCGCTTATCACCACAGAGCAACGTGATGCCGGAGCACAACCTCATCGGCAAACCCTGAAAAAAGAAGCAGGCCTGCGGCGTTTTCTGGATGCGCTCTATCCAGTGCCCGAGGAAGTCATGCGCCCTTCAGACCATACAATCATTTGTCGCTGTGAAGATGTGACTGCCGGTGAGATCCGGTCATTTGTGAAAGCCGGCTGCACCGGCCCGAATCAAACCAAAGCCTTTGGACGCTGCGGCATGGGCCCCTGTCAGGGACGCTACTGCGGAACTACCGTGACCGAGATACTTGCCGCAGAAAATAAGTTATCGCACGACGCTGTGGGAGCATACCGGGTTCGCGCTCCAATCAAGCCGATCACACTCGGTGAGTTGGCCAGCCTTACAGGCACCGGTGATTAAGGGTCGACATAACCGTTACCTATTGCGATGCTTATACTATCGCGGTGTCCGGGCTATTGCTGTGTTCAGGCTATTGCCGCCGACTATTGCTGCATACTACGGCGACGTCTGGCCGAGCTGCTGCGCCACGGCGGCAATGTGCGCCGGTGTCACTTCGCAACAACCGCCGACCAGTGTGGCACCAGAGGTAACCCAGCCCTGCACCTGCGCCGCATAACCCGCCGGGTCACTATTGCTTCGATGACCAAGCGCATCCACACCCTGCTGCTGCACTGTCCAGTCAGACGGTATATCGCCAAAACCATTGGCATAGCCGCCAAATAGCGGTAACTCCATGGCCGCCAGGGCAGGCATCGCAGCCGCGATACTCGCGGGGGAGCAGCAGTTTGCCATCACCGCTTCAACGGCGATACCAGCCAGCGCCTGCCAGGCAGATTGCAGTGTTTCACCACTGCGAAGAACCGGCGCACCAGTGTCTTTAAGCGTCCAGGCAACCCAGACCGGCTTGCCTGTCGCCGCAGCCGCATGCGCCGCCACACGCGCTTCTGCAGCGGTGGACATCGTCTCGCAAAGCAAGACATCGACGTAGGGCGCAAGGCGCTCGGCATGCTCGCTATAGACCGCATTGAGATGGCTTTCGTGCTGCACACGGTCAGGTCGGTAGCTGCCATTCAGCGGCGGCAGGGATCCTGCGATCAGCACTTTTTCGCCTACCGAATCACGGGCACTGACCGCAAGCTCTCCAGACAATGCAATCAGACGTTCGAATTGATCCCCCAGACCGGAGATCTCTTGCAGACGCTTGCGCACTGTCGCGTAGCTGTTGGTTGTGATCACCCGAGCACCGGCGCGAATGTAGTCCTCGTGAACCTGCTGCACCAGTGACGGCTGCTCGAGCAGTGCCTGTGCCGACCACAGAGAGGTCGGGTCGTTAGAGCTACGGCGGCGAAGCTCCTGCCCCATACCACCGTCCATCAGCACAACACCGTTGCTGCCGTATTCGCTAATCCACGAGTTCAACAATATTGCGCTCGCGCCGGTGTATCTATGGCAAGCCAGTCAGACATCGGTCAGTCTCTTTCAGAATCCGCTTCTTTCATGCGGGATTCCTCGTAGCGCTGGCCAACCACGGTCGATTCATTGATCAGAGCATCGAGTTCGGCAAAGGTTTGTGCATCAACAACAACTTCAGAGGCACCAGCGTTTTCGCGCATGTATTCGATGTGCTTAGTACCGGGGATAGGTACCAGCGTCTTTGCGCCGCCCTTATCGGTATGTGCCAGCAACCAAGCCAGCGCCAGTTGCGCCATGGTGCAGTTATTTTTGGTGGCAATTTCCGCAAACGGCTTCAGCAGTGCGCTGTTTTTTGCAAACGCCTCTGGCTCGAATCTGGGCCGCGCAATGGTACAACGCAGATCGTTGTCCGGCAACTGGCTGACATCGACTGACTTACCCGTCAGAAAAGCCCGCGCCAGCGGCGAAAACGGTACCAGTGTGACGCCGAGTTCATTGCAGACATCCAGAACGCCGCGCTCCGGTGTACGCGACCACAATGAATACTCGGACTGCAGCGCCGCAATAGGATGCACCGCATGTGCACGCCGTAACGTCTCGCAGCAGACCTCTGACAAGCCGATCTCTCTGACTTTGCCCTCGGTTACCAGCTTCGCCAACGCCCCGACGCTCTCTTCGATTTCGACTTTGGGATCGAGGCGATGCAGGTAGTAGAGATCAATCACATCGGTGTTAAGTTTCTGCAAGCTGGCCTCACAGCTTTGCGCTATCCCTTCAGCTGATCCGTCAAAACCTCTTTTGGATAATCCACACTTGGTGGCGAGTACATACTCACTGCGTCGACTCTTCAGTGCATTGCCGATAAGAGTTTCATTATGGCCAAAGCCGTACATTTCGGCAGTATCGAGAAACGTATAGCCGGAATCAAGTGCTTCATTCAACAGCCGTGTCGACACTGAATCGTCGGCGGGACCATACCCGGCAGACATATTCATACAGCCAAGCCCGATGGCCGACACGCTCAGAGAGCCGATGGTTCGTTGATGCATAATTTATCCGCCGCAAAAATAGGACATTGTGCAGCGCTCACCGTGCCCTGTAAACGCCGGCAATTGCCGATCGACAAAAGCGCTGACCCCGGGTCTTACTTGCCAATGCTGATTTAGCCGGCAGGTCATCTGCCGGACATGGGGCTGACAAGACCGCGTCGACCGGGGGTTCGGCAGTGGTGAATTTTCTTCACAGCAGCTGAACCGGGCGCCCTGCACCGCACGATTGCACGACAAAGCGCACACTTTGCGTTCCGGCAATGGTATTGTGCGCGCTAGTTCGCCTGCAAGTCAGTAGACTTCGTTTTCAGACCTGTACACATAATATATGGATTTCTTTTTGCCAGTTTCCACCCCAGACAATATTGTCCCGCTAGACGCCATCCTGCCCGAAGAACCCCTGCTGATGATGGGCGCCGGGCCGGTGCCTGTTCCAGCCCGTGTCGCCGCTGCCAATTCGATTGTGATCAATCACCTTGGCGATACCATGGCACAGATAATCGAGCAGGTGAAAAGCATGTCGTCGTATGTTTTTCAAACCGAAACCGCTCGTATCCTCGGGGTGGCCGGGCCGGGTTCGGCAGCCATGGAAATGGCCGTCGCTAATCTGGTTGAGCCGGGCGATAAAGTCGTTTGCGTCACCAACGGTTTTTTTAGCAGCCGGCTGGCAGAAATGGCCACACGCTGCGGTGGCGACGTCACCCTGCTGCCGGTGGCAGAAGGCTGCTCGGCCGATGTCGCTGCCGTCGAGCGCTGTCTTGATCAAACCCGGCCTAAGGTGCTGACTATTGTACAGGGAGAAACATCCAACACTGTCTGCAATCGCAACCTGCAACAAATTTGCGCTGCCGCTCGCGCGCGCGACTGCCTGATCATTGTTGATGCCGTCTGCACACTCAGCACCATGCCGTTGTACATGGATGACTGGGGCATCGATGCCGTCATCACCGGCGGACAGAAGGGCCTATCGTCGATTCCCGGGGTCTCCCTGGTGGCTTTTTCCACGCGCGCCTGGCAGACCCTGGAGGCACGCAAGTCCCCCATGCACCACTGGTGTCTGGACGCACAGCTTGCCAACAAATTCTGGTACCAGCAGTCCTATCACTACACCGCACCGGTATCCGGCGTACTGGCTATTCACGAAGCTCTGAAACTTATCTGCTCAGAAACCCTGCCAGTGCGTTTTCGTCGTCACCTGCGCTCATCAATGGCTCTGCAGGCCGGCATTGAGGCAATGGGTCTGACACTGTTTATAGAGTCGTCCCATCGATTGAATTCTGTCGTTGGTGTGAACGTGCCCTCCGGCATAGACAGCCGCACGCTGCTCAGTGCCATGTCCGCCCGATATCGCGTTGAGATATCCGGGTCATTTGGCGCTGATATCGTGCGCATCGGCCAAATGGGTGAGCAGAGTCGTGCCCACAATATATTTCGCACACTGCATGCGCTGGGCGCGAGCCTGGCCACCCTGGGCGCCAGCGTCGATGTGCCTGCCGGGGTTTCAGCGCTCGAGAAAAAGCTCGAGAAATTCGACCAGCAGCATGCTACCGGCAGCATTGCCTGCACTACAACACACACCGCTTCCGATGAACCGATCATCGCAAGTGCCTGACCAATGTACCAATCTCTAGAAATCACCCTACAGGAAACCTCTTATGCCAGCGCTCTATGAGAACGTCGACCCGAATGGACTGCTTGAATACTCGGTTGTCTATACTGACCGTTCACTCAACCATATGTCACAGTCTTTTCAAGGGGTGATGAAAGATATATCCGGCATGCTGACAGAAGCCTACAACGCACGCTCGGCGATAATTGTGCCGGGCAGCGGCAGCTTTGGCATGGAAGCCGTCGCCAGACAATTTGCCCGTGGCAAAAAGTGCCTGGTCATTCGCAATGGTTGGTTCAGTTACCGGTGGTCACAGATATTCGAGATGGGCAGCATCCCGTCAGCAACCACCGTACTCAAAGCACGCCGCAGCGCAAACAGCGATACCGCACCGTTTAGCCCGGCCCCGATTGACGAGGTCATCCGAACCATCACCGAAGAAAAACCCGCGGTAGTTTTTGCACCGCACGTGGAAACATCTGCCGGTATGATTCTGCCCGATGACTACCTCAAGGCGATCAGCGATGCCGTCCACGCCGTTGGCGGCTTGTTTGTACTGGACTGTATTGCCTCGGGCACTATCTGGGTGGACATGCAGGCCACTGGTGTGGACGTATTGATCAGTGCTCCGCAGAAAGGCTGGAGTGGTCCCCCCTGTGCCGGCCTGGTTATGCTCGGTGAAAATGCCCGAACCATTATTGATGACACCGAAAGCGACAGCTTTGCCTGTGATCTGAAAAAATGGCTGCAAATCATGGAAGCCTACCTGGGAGGCGCGCATGCCTACCACGCCACCATGCCGACCGAATCATTGCGTATCTTCCGCGATGTGATGCTGGAAACTAAAGACTTCGGTTTCAGCAACGCACGCGACAAACAGCAGGAGTTGGGTGATCGCGTTCGTGCCATGCTGCAGGAAAAAGGCATCAATAGTGTTGCCGCTAAAGGCTTTCAAGCCCCCGGTGTTGTTGTAAGCTACACCTCGGACCCGGCTATTCAAACCGGCAAACGCTTTGTAGAACATGGCTTGCAGATTGCCGCCGGCGTGCCACTGATGTGCGATGAAGGCGACGGCTACGCAAGTTTCCGGCTCGGGCTTTTTGGTCTGGATAAACTGAAAAACGTCGATCGCACTGTGGCCAGCCTGCAGGCCGTCGTCGATCAGGTATTCGAATCAGAAAAGGAAGCCGCACTGGCTGACTAGTACCACCAGCGCGCTGCCGGTGTCGGCAGCGCTTGCTAATACTGTTATTCGTTTTCTGACTGACTATAAAATTTTTGCCGCTGCAACAACACGACGAACAGAGCCGGACACTACGGCGGCACAGAGACTCAGTCGTGGTTGCGTTTGTCTATTTGCATCCACAGCGACGGATTTGCCAACTCACTGAACCCATACTTACGGTACAACCCGTGAGCATCTTTTGTTGCCAGTGTCCAGACTGGAATCTCCTGCAAATCCGGGTGTTCCATAATCGTCTGCAGCAATAGTTTTCCGGTGCCCTGCCCCTGATAGTCATCCAGTATAAAAACATCCAGCAAGGTAGCAAACACCGTGTAATCACTCACCACTCGTGCAAACCCTATTTGTGCACCTTGGCTATAGACCCCGAAACACAGCGAGTTGTTGATAGACTGCTGCACTGTATCGAAAGATCGACCCTTCGCCCAATGACTCTGGTTGCAGAGGTATTGATGAACAACCTCGACCTCAAGCCGCGACGGATCAGTCGATACCGTCACCTGACCTGCTGAAATTTCATAACGGTGCATCTGCCACCCGGTATTTTTATCGTGCCCAGTGATCCCGGGCTGAGCAATGCCCTGCCTGCAAGTCAATTCGATACAGGCATCACCTGCCACCCGGGTTAACTAAATAAGGGTAATCAAACAGTCAGGATTGTCGACCCGGTGGTGCTGCGCGACTCCAGCGCACGGTGTGCACTAACCGCATCTGACAATGCATAGCGCTGATTTATTTCAACTTGTACGCCTCCACGCACGGCATCGAACAGAGCATTTGCAATATCCAGGGTTAGCTCACGGGTTGCCGTATGTGGCGCCAGACCCGGGCGCGTCAGGTATAACGCCTTCGCCGCCAGTGCACTGACCGGCACCGGTGGTGGCGCACCGGACGCCGCTCCAAATGAAACGTACATCCCGAAACGCGCCAGACAGGCAAGCGACCCTTCATAGGTGGTAGCTCCCACGCCATCATAGACCACTGAAACACCCTGTCCGTCTGTCAGGTCCATAACACGCTCAGAGAAATTTTCGCGGGTATAGACAATCGTGTGATCACAGCCATGTGCTGCGGCAATCGCGGCCTTGTCATCACTGCCGACGGTCCCGATCACGGTGGCCCCGAGTTGCTTCAGCCATTGACAGATGATCAAACCGACTCCTCCGGCCGCTGCATGAAACAGTACTGTTTGACCAGCCTCGACCACAAAGGTGCGGCGGCTTAAATAGGCTGCTGTCAATCCTTTCAGCATCATCGCTGCAGCCTGCTCATCGGCGATATCATCCGGCAACGGAATCAGTCGCTGTGCCGGGTAGTTGCGGACCTCGGCGTAAGCACCCGGAGGCCCCATGACGTACCCCACCCGGTCACCAACACTGACCGTATCAACGCCACTGCCAAGTGCCTCGACAACCCCTGTGCCCTCCATACCAATCACCCCTGGCAGATCCAAAGGGTACTTCCCCATGCGCTGATAGACATCGATATAATTCAGCCCTACAACCGTCTGCCGCAGGCGGACTTCCCCCGGTCCGGGGTCAGCAACCGTAACCTCTTCCCATTGCATGACTTCCGGACCACCGGGTTGATGAATAGTGATAGCGCGAGGCATGGGAATGGTCTCCGGACAGGATATTGATGGTGAGGTAAGTCGGCGGCCGCTAACAGTTGCACTGCTTACAGCCAAACAGCACATGCGCGACTATATCACCCTGCTGCTCACAAACAATACAGTCGTCTGCCAACACAGGCGAACTTCCGCGACGACTGAGCCTCTATTAAAATTCGCCATCGACCGCAGAGACAACCTTAACGGCGACATCAATACCCACACTGCACAACCCGGCGCAAACCTCCCCGGACAGGTTAAGTTTTAGTGATACGCGCCGGCCCGCGATGATGACAGCATATGCACCCGCGTTAGCAGAGCAGTTGACGTTATCACTGAAATCCGGCTTGTAAGCGCAATAGAACGGTATGCCGTGGCTATGACCTCGTTAAACGCGCAGTTTAAGTGAAGTTTAAAGATTCGCTTGATTCAATTGCCACTGCAGTTGCTCACGCATCGCAAAGGCGTACGCCTGCGTTAATCACCCGCAGCGATGAACTGATATTTGTGCAACAAAAGCCGCTGCCGGAAATTTTCTCGCGGTTTTTCAATTTTTAGTGAACTTACCTACTGGTAGGCAGTCATATCAGTTGCACGACACAATGACAGCAAAACTGCAGAGCGTAGCTTCGCAGTAAGCGGGCAGAACAAACAGAAAAGACCAGCCGGGCGATTTTCCTTTTTAATTCTACCTACTAGTAGATTATATTGTCGGGAAATTTTGCTTAAAGACCAAATAAACCAACATTAACAATTACTTAATTCAAACAAAAGAAAGAGAGAACCACATGAGCAACCTTGATATTAAGCGTCGAAAATTCGTCACCGGAGCCACCGCTGGATCTTTGATTCTGGCTGCCCCGCAAATTGTCAGTGCACGGTCATTGGGCAGTGCCGCCCTCGGTCAGGGTCTGTCGCCAATGAAACATGGCTCAATGAAGGTCACAGAATTCAAAAACTCGAAGATTCACAGCTACCAAAGCCCGAACCTGACCGGCTGTGTCACCACCCATATCATCGAAACCCCGGAACGATTGATTATCGTCGACGGGCAGCGCTCCGTCATCTATGGCCAGGAGATTCGAACCTACGCAGAGTCGCTGGATAAACCGATTGACCGGATGATTATTTCGCACCTGCACCCTGACCATTGGTTCGGCGCGTATCAATTCCGCGACGTACCCATTCACGCGTTGAAGCAGACTCAGGGTGAGATCGATCAGCTCGGTGAATTTTTTATAGAAATAAGCAAGCCCTCACTTGGTGATCATGTCCCACCGGTAAAAGTGGTGCCTGACGTCCTTATTGCTGACGGAGCCAGTGAAACAATCGATGGCGTGACACTGGAATACAAACACGTCACAGATGCCGAATCAGACAATATGCTGACTATCAGTCTGCCGAACGAAAAAGTGCTGATCGCACAGGATCTACTCTACAACAATTGCCATCTGTTCTGCGGTCACGGTAACTTTGAAGGATGGCAGAAATCGCTTAAAGATATGCGAAAGGACACCGGTTTTGATCTCATTCTACCCGGCCACGGTGACAACAGCGGATCAAGACAGGCGATTGATGACGCCCTGATCTATCTGGAGTTCGTCGAGGGTGTCTATCAGAAAGTCAGTACAGGCGATGAGTTGAAAGCAGCGATCATCGACCGATATCCCTCCTACCTGGCAGAATCACTGGTGGATATTCAGAACCTATTCTTATTTCCTAAAAAATAGCAGGAGACAATAATGAAACAGACCATACATCCGGCAACGCTGCCAACGTTGTTTACCTGCGGAAACTGCGGGACAGAAATCACTCTGGCCTCTACCGGGCAGACTCAATCAAACCTTGATGTCTGCTCGAACTGTCATCCTGCCTACACTGGTGAGCGATTAAGAACGCTATCAAACAACAGGATTGACGCTTACAACAGCCGATACAAACAGGGCTAGTGATTGCGGGGCGAGCCGCGCTATGCGGCTCGCCTCACACTGAAAAACCCGACCGCAACTCCTTGCACTGCAGTACGGCCTCCACCCGGTAGTCCGGCGACTTAAGTAATTTCCCGATTGCTATCGCTGTAATCGAGTCACCGGGAATACCAATCACCAAAGCAGGAACCCATGCGCCGGACAGGCCGGCATTATTAGCCGTACCCGCATCGACTAATCCTTCGACGTGGCCAGTGCCGAACTTCTCCCTGTTGCGCGAGAATCTCTTTGACACGGCGCAGGCAATCCATGCAATCTGCACCGGCGCCAGGTAGAATGCCGATAACCGCACCAATCAGGGCTCCTCTTGCGACATTCAGTTTGTACTTTCGCAAGGTTGAACCAATTCCGCCAAACACGTTTTTAACGCTTTGCTGAGGCGGCGCGGAACCAATACCAGGGGCGGCTGGATAGCGAATGACTTGTGAGATCGCAAACATGCCGATCATCGCTGGAATAAAGCTCACGCCTCCCCTCATTTCTACACTGCCGAAAGTGAAACGCGTAAAGCCTGCAGTAATATCTATACCGATTTTCGCCACAAACAAACCAATCAACAAAGAGACATATCCCTTAAGGTTTGATCCGGTAGAAATTGTCACCGCACAGGACAGCCCCGGGCAGGCGAGCCGGAAATACTGGTAGGATGAAAACTTGATCGTAACCCCGGCCAGTATGGGCGTGGTCATCGCCAACACGATTGAACCAGATACACCGCCAATCACAGCGCACACCAGACTTGTGCCCAGCCAACTCCGCCCTGCCCTGGCGCGTTAACGCATAGGCTTCATCACAATAAGCGGCGGACGCCGGGGTACCCGGTATTCTCAGTAGTACACCGGGGATATCACCAGCAAAAATCGCCATCGCCACCGTGGTGACTATCACGGCAATGGCGGGCACCGCATCCATAAAAAAAGGTAATCGGAATAAGCAATGCTGCCGCCATGGTGGCGGTCAGGCCGGGGATAGACTCGACAAACAATCCGAACACGGCAGCGATCAGCATCACGCCAGGTACGTAAGGCTGAAATACCAGTGAGACTGCCAGACTAGGTGTTTGTAGCAGTGAATCCATTACCGGGCGACTGTCTCCAGCAATCCAGGTGGCAGAGGCACCAGCAGAACTCGCACAAATAGAAAGTGGATAACAAACAATGCAACTACCGCTATCGGCACCGCCCTTAGTAGCGGAACACCAAAGCGACTACAGATCAGGATGGGTTTCGCCAACACCATAAAGCCAATAACATTGGCCAGAAGGATGAACACCAGAACACTGGCCACAGTACGCAGCAGTGTTATCTGTGAAGGGCGATTGCAAGGCCAATCGCCAAGCGTCTAACCCGGCAGAGGGGTGCCGGCATGCTGTCTGGCTAATGGTGAGGCTTTACTTGAAGTCCCAACGCAATCCCACATGGGGCCGGTTATCGACCTCACGATCACCGGGTCGGGTATCGACCTGCAGATACCGTATACCGGCAAACACAGACAGCTGTGATCGGAATGGAATAGCAACATCCACCTGAAAGTCTATCAGGCGATCACTTGCACCGAAGCTGAGCACGTCAGGGGAATAGTACGCACTGGCACCCAACTCTAGTGGCAGTGCTTTAAAGGGCAGTTTATAGGCAGCTTCAACCCCTATCGCACCGGCAAACGTGTCCATGTCCTCAATACCGAGCAGTGCAAAGTAACCTCGCGCACCTACCGACAACCGAACAGTGCGCCCGAATGCAGCATCGAGCGCCAAACCGCTGTGAACCACGGTGTCACGTTCCTCGCTGTGCAAAAAGGCCAGGTGCGCTCGTCCGTTCTCGAAACCATATCTAGAGGAGCTGCGCTCAAACTGTGCAAAAGTGATTTCATCACTCAGGTAAAACACGAATCTGTCGTTATCGAGTGGTGGCACGGTTTCCTGTGGTCGCATCGACTCAACCACAGCATTCAAGGCCGACTCACCCTTGGCCTTGGCAGTTGCCATCGCATCTGACACCGCAGTAGACGACTCCGATGGCGCGACCACCGCAGGAGTTTCAGCCGCAGTCTTAGCTGCGACCTGCTCCGCTGTCTTAGTCACTTGTTGGGTATCCGGCATTGCCGGTTCAGCTGCATTCGCAGTGGCCGCGAGTGCATTTGCTTCCGCCTCTGCCTCTTCGACGGCCTCTTCTGCAGAACCCGCAGGGTCCGCATCCAGTGCTGCTTCTACAGGATCTGCCGCTTCACTCCCAGTGGCATCCACTACGGTTGAAACCGCGGTATCCACCTCCTCTGCAAACGACTCTGCTTCCTTGTTAAGAGCCGGATCACCAACGACAAAATCATCGTCCACTTCGACCGGACTGGCTCCGTCGCGATACCCGTCATCGCCACTAATTACAGCTGCAGGAGGAACAAAAAACAACAGTACTGCTATGGATACTCTTACAAAATATTTCATACAAAAAGCTAACTCACGGGGATTTACGGACGTGCTTATCAACAACAGTGTCGACTGCCCCATAGTTTGCGCGGTCGGCCCATCAGAAAACGCGACTTCGATCACATTCCAGAATTCAATTTACCAGAGTGAAAGTAAGTGCCGCCTTCACTAAAATGAACAACACCACAAAGGCAACCCAGCCACTGCCACGGCAACTGTATAAATAATGAAACAGACCGTAACTACACACCGGATAGTCAACTCACTGTAGCCCGTGGTGCACAGGTTGACTCACCCGGCGCCCCTCTGGCCAGAGACCTTGTTACTCAAAAACCGCGAATAATTCTTTATCTAGAATTCCCACAGATCAATAGACATAAGTAACTCCCCGTTTGCCGGTTAGCTCCAATAACCATTGGCAGTGCTCTGACAGGCCTCACTTATTACTCAGCACCCTTACCGTTTTAATGCGCCACCAGCTCTTGCGCAATCACACTCAACAGGTAGGTCTCTCTTTTAATTGAAAGGCCTTTTTTTTCACTGTTGGCAATCACCAGCTCGTTGTGCCTGATTGCTTCGTAAATATTTACCCACAGCGGGGTCATGCCATTACTGATTTCATGCGATTCGAGCGATGTCTCACCTAACTCAGCATCAATATCGCAAACATAGCAATGAGATATCATATGAATAATATCGGCGTCCGGTTTATACCAGAGCCGGTATTCATCGTATCGTGCAAAAGGGGTCACATTGCTGACATTCCGTGCACCGGTTTCTTCACGCATTTCCCGAATCAGCCCCGCGACTACGTCTTCCCCCGCATCTACACCACCACCCGGCAGACTATAGTCATCATAGCGCTGCGTATATAACAGCAGAATATTCGCTCCGTTAAGCACAATACCGCGTGCGGCGTGTCGCACCAGCAAGTTGTACTTACCGGGAGCTGAGACATCGTCAGGGGACACACCGGGAAGATAATCAGTTTTTAGAAGTCGCATCAACACAAACCTACTGGCACTAATCTGAGCATTGCACTCAGCAAAACATGTGAGAGTACCATTTTCAGGCACTGACAGGGTGATAAACGCGTCCACCTCCAATCCTGCACAACGTTTGGGCGATTCAAAACAGACAAACCCGGTAGTCTCCATCCCGCATTCCCGCCTGCTAACCGTAATTAACAACGCTTGAAAGGATTATGCCTCAGACAATCAGCTCTGCACACTGCACAAGAAATTCTCACCGGGTATTGTGTGGACACACAACCGGCTCCCCCGGGTGACCAGGCGCCGACTTCAATCAGCCGGCGCAGAATTTCCTGCCGGTGCAACACAAGCCCGCAACAGCGTTGATCACTCTCGTCACGGTTTTATTGCAACGTTGCGAGGGACAAGCGACGCCATTTATAGAATAATGGCATACACGCAAAACCGGATGCACACCTGAACATTGCCAGTCATGGGTCAGCCTGATCTAGAATTTTGCAGGGTTCGACAACAGCAGAGGTTAGCGTTTCCCGCCAGCGCCACAGAGCCAGCATGGCGGGAGTTTCTTTTGGACGTCTGACCCGGTTGGCGGATGTGGCCAAACCACTACTCAGGCTTTATAAAGTCGCGAATGGCAGCGTTGTACATGTCTGGTGCCTGAAGTGACGCAAAGTGACTGACCCCTTTCAGCACCAGTAACCCGCCATTCGGCATAGCTTCCGCTATGTTCTGCGAATGCTCCATCAGGATCGCCTCATCGTGCTCGCTCTGCACAACTAACGTTGGCACATCGACCTGAGCCAGCACCTCGAAGCCACCGGGTTTATCGGTACCCCACATGGTCGCCACAGCATTCAGAAATCCATCAAAATCCTCTGCCGCTGGAGACATGCCGCTATAGTCCTTCGCCATCATGCCTATGTATTCACCGAATACCGCGTTGTCGTTTACTGAGGGATCAACCCCGTCCAGCGTCACGTTACCGGCATGTGCGAAATGACTGGCCAGTCTCTCAGGGGCAGTTGCAGAAATTTTATAGCCGATATTCGCACCGTCTGACCAACCGACCAAATGCACCTCCGACACCTTGAGGTGATCGAGTAGTGCAAGGTAGTCATCGGCCAGCAATTCATAGGTGTATGCACTACCGTCGTTGGTTGATCGGCCGTGACCGCGAGTATCGGCAACAATCACGGTATAGTCCCTGGCAAGGTCAGCGACTTGCGCAGCCCAAAGGTCGGCGTGTGCCAGGCCTCCATGGATCAACAGTATCGGGGTACCCTTATTGCCGCCATAGATTGCGTAGTACATGGATATACCGTTGACTGCAGCATAGCCGGCGTCAGTCGAAGTTGGCATGCTCGCAGCTGGCGGTATCGACATCCACGGGTCTTGTGCTGACACCTGACCGCACAGCATCAGGATCAGTGCGGTAAGTAGGCAGGCTATCGGTTTTTTGAACATCAGGTGCTCCGGTTGGTTGTGGATAAAAAAGGCGTTATTCTGACGTCACAGTCTATGATCGAAATTACCAGCAGCGTTAGCCGCTTTGCACAACAGCCTGAGAAACATCCATGGTAAATTTGAACGTTAAATCAGACACTTGGTTTCCGGATTGTGCGTTTTCCACCAATCCATCGTGGATTCATGACGCTCAATATCAGGATTTTGACGAGCAGGCTCAACGTCTAACCGGGCATGATCAGGACTACCTGCAATTATCTCCCGGGGCTTTCCAGGGGCGATTTTTGTCGGCTTTTCTAGGCGATGCATTGTCTGTTCACATCGAGCGATGCAATCAGGCTCTGGAACAATGCGTGACCGGCTCACCCCGTCACTTCTGTTTCGGCGTAGTACTTAGTGATCAAGCACCGTTTCGCGTTAACGGTGAATCACTCAGTCCGCACGATGTTTTAATCGCCGGGCCCAACGCTGCTATGCACCTGTACAGCCCGGCCGGTGGAGCAGTGATGGCTGTTGTGATTGAGCGCGACCGATTGCTGAAAAATCCTGTATTGCCTGCTGCTGCCGCCGCCTCACTGGATCAAATGGCCTCTGGCATCGGTGTAGTACACGCCCCCGGTTTCGCTGACAGGCTACGTGAAGACGCCATTCAGGCGATAGAGAACGGCACATTTTTCAGTGAGCAGACACCGGCACCTGCCGGGGACGCACTGCTTGCAAGCATCGCTTCAAAGCTGGCGCTCGAGTGGCAGGCACAAAACCATTATGCGCGTTCATCCAGCAACTCATTTAAGCACTTCAATCACTGCCGCACTGTGGTTCACAACCACTGGAACTGCATTTCAAAAGTTGCTTCACTGACTGAAATCACCGGAGCCAGTAAACGCTCTCTGGAACATGCTTTCTCGACATCGCTGGCGACCGGACCACTGACCTATGTGCGACTATTGCGGCTGCACCTGGCGCGACGCGCGTTGTTGTCCGCCGCGTCTGCACGTTTATCTATAGGTGATGTTGCAGCCAATCACGGTTTTTGGAACTGGAGCCGGTTTACCCATCAGTACCGAAAGCAATTTGGTGAACTGCCCTCTGATACTCGTTTGCGTTACCGGCAGCAGTAATCAACTATCTGTGCAATTACCTTGTCCAGTAAGCAAAGCACGACAGGCAATTCTGCGTCAGCCGGGCTGATAATCCCGTGCGGCCTCCGGATCATCCATAGCATGATCAAGCTTTGCAAGATCATCCCATAGCGCCTGAGGGATCTTAGCGGTTGCCCAACACAGCGTTTGCTCAACACGCTCCGCTCTTGTCACACCTACAATGGTTGATGCAACGCGGACATCTCTCATTGAAAACTGCAACGCGACGGCACCGGGAGCGACGTTGTGCCTGTTGCACACAGCTTCGATCTCACGCACCGGCGCCAGCGCTGTTTCGCTCGCAAGCTGATACGTAACCCGCGGCATCTCTGCACTGCCCTTGGCCAGCACACCACCGGCATAGGGTGCGGCATTCAATATCGCCATGCCCTGACTGTGTGCGTAGTCAAATACTTCGTTTGCAGAGCGGTTTAGCAGTGTGTAGCGGTTGTGGCTTATCAATGCATCGAAGGGTCGGTCACGCAGAATCGGCAGCATAATATCGAGCCTGCCCATGGCAAGTCCAACGGCTTGCGTCAGCCCTTCTTCCTTCAATTTAAACAACTCGTCCAATGCACCGCCGTCAGCGGTCACCTCGGTCAGGTCCCGCGCATACTCAGGGTCGTGCAGGTGCAGCAGCGGAATTGACTGAAGCCCCAATCGGGTCAGGCTTTGCTCTAAAGACTGCCGCACTCGGCTGGCATCAAAGCGGCCAGTGTCAGCGTCCCGGTCAACTTTACTGGACAATACAAAACCATTCGGCAGTCCACCGCGCTCCCTCAACGCCGCCCCGATGCGCTCTTCGCTGCGGCCGAAACCGTAGTTGTTTGAGGTATCCAGAAAGTTAACCGGCCCATCAAAGATCGCTTGAAGCGTAGAATTTGCTCGTGCTTCATCGACCTCGTAGCCATAGGTATCCGGCATATTGCCGAGACCGGAGGTGCCAAAGCATATCGGACTCACGCTAAGGCCAGTATCACCGATAGAATTTATTTTCATGGGGTTTCTCAGCAAAGAGAGTTTAGTCCGGACAGTGTCGCGTGGTAGTGATCGGGTCTCAATTCTGAGAGATTAGCCACCATCCGCCGCACACTACCATGTTACTGGTCGATGTGAATTCATGCCAGTGTGATCACGACTGCATTGACATCCTGTCCCGCTGCCTCAACGGGCAGCACTCCTGACGGTGTGCAGAATAGTCAACACGCCCGTATTCTATATGTCGCTTACACCCGGTCACCGTTTTATTTGCAGATGACCCGGTTCCCCGTGCGCATGCGCTGGACGTAGCTTTACTAATGGCCGGAATGGCGGTTCAAGTCAAATAACGCGGCTAAAGCTGGTTTGAGCTGATTACACATTTTCACTTGTCAAAGCCCATATTACGCACAGTCAGGTGATCACCTTCTGGAATCAGATTGAAATCCCACAGTAATTCTTCAGGAGAATCACCGTAAGACACCTTGCAAAGCGCTTTTACCCCGTTGTCCTTGATCAGATGGCAAAGATACTCCAGCTTAATCGGTTTACCTAAAGGCT
>CALKXD010000100.1 GCA_938003855.1 uncultured Granulosicoccaceae bacterium
TGCCATAGCTATGGCATTCCTATGATAGCCCTTTCTTTACCTCTAATGCTGCTCGGATTTGTCTGGGGGGTAAGTTTTTGGATCGGCCTTGGG
The DNA here is from genome assembly GCA_938003855.1 of uncultured Granulosicoccaceae bacterium. Classification (GTDB taxonomy): domain Bacteria; phylum Pseudomonadota; class Gammaproteobacteria; order Granulosicoccales; family Granulosicoccaceae. The sequence goes on from CALKXD010000100.1 coordinate 94, forward strand.
TTATTTCTATTCGGCTGGGTCCTGCAATTCATAGGCCACGCCTATGAAGGCAAGCCGCCGGAATTCATTAAGGACTGGCGCTTTTTATTTGTTGGACTGCGTTGGTGGATCGCCAAAATAAAAGGCAAGATCTAGCAGGCCCGAGTAAGGCCAAAGCTAGATCAAGAACACTCTTAAAAAATCGCTTAACTGCTAATCGACATCGACGGTGAAGACAATAAGTCCTGACTCACCGGGCTGCAAAGTTCCCGTTAACTGCCAATGAATCGGGCCACTGTAACCCACCGCATTCGCACCACCCGCCGGGGTTACTAGCGTACAGGAAGTCATAATAGTCGGTGGCACCACGGCACTGAGTGGCGAGGTCACCGGGCCCGTGTAGTTACAGCTCGTATCCAATACTTCCGCAAGCTCGGTAAAGGCCGGAACCACGTCGTAGATATCTATATCCGAGATATTGCCCACACCCGTATTCGCAAAAGTTATTTCGTAGCGCAATCGATCACCCGGCTTGGCCGCATTACTAATGGCCGCCTCCGCATCAAATTCCGTCGAGCTGTCAGTAATATTGCGCACCCGCTTAGTCAGCTGCAGCGCACTCTCGCCGCTATCCAAGACCGTCGTCAGATCCTGAGCTTCCACATCCTGATCGCTCACCAAAGCGCCCGCGTAGTTAAAGGTCGCCGTTAGATCCGTAAGTAGGGTATTACCCGCAACCGCCGAGGTGGGGGCAAAGACTCGATTTACTAAACAGATGGACTCGCCAGCCACCAGATTGATGGCCGACAAAATGGGGTAATCCCCCGTACTCAAGCCACCACTACAGTCCACATCTTCATAGATTAAGGAAGTCCAACCCGCCAATAGCGGACTGTCCGTGCTGACTTCAGAGAATGTCACCGAACCGTTAGTCGGCGCCCTAAACAAATGCGAGTATGTTTGAATGCCGCCGGGAACCACTACCCCTTCAAGGTCTGGATTTAAGCTGGGTACGCGCACATCACCAAAATCTAAATCGGTAATATTGGCGTTGATAACATAGATGCTCGCCGTGTTCGAAGTTGAACTTAAAAAGCCCGAGGGGTCATTACCCAAAGCCGCCGGTGGGCAGGTTGCGGGAACCGGAATGGCCGCACCACTTACTTCATACACCGTTTTTGGTCCGCCAGAAACCGATCCAAACTCATAGAAACCATTGGCGTCCGTAGCCGTAGAAACACAACTTCCGGCAACGGAGTCGTATAACACCATAGTTACACCAGAGATACCCGGTTCCGACGCAGACAGCAAGGCGTCGACATTTAAATCTTCATAGAGGGTGCCACTGACTTTAAAGCCCGAGGTCTGGGTGAGACAGGTGGGGTCGTCCGCGGCACCAGTTCCCGGATCATTGGTGGGAACCAGCGGCCCGATATTAGCTTCGTAATCCACAAAACCCTGGTTACAGATGGTGGTATTACTGCCATCTGCATCGACCAATACCTGATAGGTAATAACGACCTCATTATCGCCGACAACCCCGGGGGTAATATCCGCCAGCACTGTGCCGTCCGCGGCGCCGTCCGTATGGATCTCTCGGCCCACCACAAAGGGCATTAGGCCGCCGGTATCCGTGAGCACATCGCCATTCATGGTGGTGCTGTTGGGCACGTAGGTTGTGCCCGGTTGAATGTCGTCTTGAAATATGGTGTCAAAGGAGGGGAAGCCACCGGCATTGCGCACAACAATGGTGTATTCCAAGGTATCGCCCGGCACATAGCCGGATCCGCCTGAGGTCTGATTAACCACCGTCTTAACCGGCTCAATAATCGCCCGGATATAGGGGTATATGCAGGAGGCCAAATCACCAGAACCATTGCCGCCGGGCAGTTCGTTAATAGCGCCCGTTCCGCCCGTGGAAGTTATGCCTACGTCCCAAGTCCGGGTTCCGCCATTAGATCCCTGAAGGTAGATAAGGTTGTCAAAGTTGAAGGCCATACCGGCAATGGATTCACCACTGGTATTGTCTTCGGTCAACAATAAAATAGCCTGCGCTTCGTAGGTCGTCTCTGGGCTGCCCGTAAGAACCAGATCACCAATAGCCACTTCCGTACTGGTACCCGCCAAGAAGAAACGTATCTCATACAGATAGTAGAAAGAACCGGCACCCGTAGTGTAGGTCACCATGTAGAGGTTATCGTCGCGATCGAAGGCAATATCACCACCGCCGCCCAGAATAGAGGCTTCGTTAGTCATGGTGATCGCATTGGTAAGAGTCTGTCCGGTGCCACTTGGTGTGGGGTCAAAGAGATGTACATCATAGACGCTACTCTCAACCATGACCCCGCGACCATCAAAACTAAAGGCCATACGGTTGTAGTTATCGTCTGCGCCCTCGGGTAACTGCGCGCCGGTATCTACATCCGTTGAGGGCGTAGCCGTCGGGTCAAAATAATTGAGTTCGTTCACCCCGTCATCTTCGCTATCGACCCACTCCATGTAATAAAGGCGTCTATAGATGCGATCGATACCGATACCGGTAGTTTGGAAGTCGGCCGTAGCGAGATTTACCGTATCGTTGTCAAACTCCCGCAAATTGACATAACCACCGCCAGCGTAGCTACCGTAGATCAAATCACAGGTAAGCAGAGACACCTGAACGCGATAATCTTCTACCTCACCGTCAGAAGCGACATCCGCAGCCAGAGCCGCCGTCGGCCCAAGACCCGTATCACTGGACAGACGCAATCTGAGAAAGGTCGTTCCATTGTCCATACCATTGCCACCCGAGGTATCCCCAGAAGCCCAAGTAAAGACCAGCGTCCCAAAGGACGAACCCGGCAATATGGTCGTAGTCTGGGACTCATTGGTATCCAAAAAGTCGCCATCCTGATTTAGATCTAACCAACCGTAGAGGGTGGCGCTGGCACCAGTAGCATTGTTCAAAGGCACACTAAGGGTATAGCTGGTCTGATCCGGCTGAATGGTGGTTAAAAATAAGTCGCCTTCATCGCCGTCGGTGGAATCCCCAATGGTAGCTTCTCCGGTACCCGTATCATCATCCAACAGAGCGTCCGCACTGGGCTGACCGTCACCCTCCGCGTCCGGCACAATGGGTCCAAGATAGAGGTTCGGCGAGATAATATGTCGCGGACCAAAACCTTCGCCGCCGTCCGTACCATCCGTTCCGTATGTATCTGGCGCATCGCCATAATCATAGGCGATCTCAATGCTAATGGCATGATCTTCCACCTCGCCATTAAAGGCGGCATTAATGGGTAAGCTTGTCGTGGCGTCTTGAGTCGCAATACTTAGATCCGAGGTCAGACGCAACCGCATAAAAGTATCAGCCACCACAATATCGCCAGGAATACTGCTCCAGACTAAATCCGCACTGCTGTCGGTATTAGCTACCGTGACCGTTGCGCCTTCATCATTGTCAAAGAAGCCGTTGGCATCAAAGTCGATCCAACCCACAAGTTCCGCGTCCGCGCCGGTAGTATTAGTTAGATCAACCGTCAGACTGTAGGTCTCGGTCGCCGGAGTCAGAAGCGGGAAGCTAAAGGGCAGTTCATCGGCGGTGCCATTGGACTCATCGTCCGTAGCCGTCGCGCTTGGTTGCCCGTCCACTTCACCGTCTGGCGCGACTAACCCTATAAACAGGTTAGCGTCGATTCCGTGAGTGGGACCCACTTGATCAAAGCCAGTAACGCCGTCGTTACCGACCGTTAAATCCGTGCTGTAGCTGTCTGGCGCATCCCCAAAGTCCACCACCCCAACTATCACTTGATGATCTTCCACTTCACCGTCGCTGGCGCTGCCGCCGGGTGTTGCGGTGGTAATAGAGGCATCCGTGGTTAGACGCAATCGAAGATAAGTTTGGCTGCCACTGAGGGTCGAGAAGGACGCCCAGTTGCCTCCGCTCAGGGTCGCACTTAGAGAGCCGGACGCCACGGCGACGGATACCGATTCATTGGTATCAAAATCCCCGTCTTCGTTCAGGTCTAACCAACCAAACAGCGTGGCCGCACTGCCGGTGTTATTTACCACCGGCAGAGTAATACTGTAACTCGTATCCGAAGAACCGATAACGGGAACAAAGTAGCCCCCCTCATCGTCGCCGTCGGCGTCATCGCCACTGGCTGAGGTACTGGGAACTCCGTCGGAGTCTAGATCCGGCAGGGTATCGCCTATATAAAGGTTGCCGTTCTGAACGTGGCTTGGGCCCACGCCTTCACCGCCGTCGGTTTTGTCGGTGGCATAAGTATCGGGCGCGTCACCAAAGTCCAACCCGGTGATCTCAATGCGGTAGTCTTCAACCTCACCGTCGTTGGCTAAACCAAAGGAGCGCTCATCTTCCCCACCGGCCGCACCGGGAGTCAGCGTATCCGTGGTTAACCGCACGCGCATATAGGTATTACCGATTAAGGTATCATCGGTTGGCCCCAAATTAACAATCACTGTCGTTTGCGAATCGGAAATAGGGATGGCTGTGCCTTCTCCAAGTTCGTCTTCATCAAAGGTTCCGCTTTGATCAAAATCGAGCCAGGTATATAGATTTGCGTTGCCACCAGTGATGTTAGTTAAATCAATTTCAAAGCTGAATATCTCGTCCGCAACACTAAGGGCTGGAAATTCATTGCCCTGGGCTGTCGAAAGCAATTGTTCAACCCCCTCATCGGCGACGCCGTCGTTATCATCGCCATTAGCCACGCCGTTATCTAGGGCATCGGCATCCACGTCCGAGGCCGTATCCCCTAAAAACAGTCCTGCGCTGAGTAAGTGCCTTGCACCATCCTCGGCTAACTCCGTGCGGTAGTTCAATGGCCCAACCCCTAGCCCACTATCTATAGCATCGCCGTAATCCAGAGGTTGCGTAACCACTAAAGCGTAATCTTCCACCTCACCGTCGGTGGCGCTACCCGTGGAGTTAGAAACCAAAACACTGGCATCCGAGGTTACTCGCAACCTTATATAGGTATCGCCCGCAACTGCATCTCCGGGCACTGTCCAGTCGAGCTGATAGAGTCCGGATGTGGGGGTATTTAGCGTAACGCCCTCTGAGGCGGCAAAACTGGCATCCTGATTAAAGTCGATCCAACCAAAGAGATCAGCACTGGCATCATCTGTTGTATTTACGACGTTAACACTCAAGGAATAGGTTTGACCAATTTGCGAAGTATTCAAAATTGGAATACTCGTCAGCGACGATTCGTCGTCATTGCCATCGCCATCGTCGCCATCCGCACCAGCACCGGCATCGCCGCCCTGTTGAGAAAGCGATTCAGAATCTGGAGCGGCAGGGCCGAGATAAAGCGTGGGGGTTATGGCAATAGCGTGGTTCGCGTCACCATAATCCGCAGGCGCATCGCCGTAGTCATCGCCGCCAATAAAAATTAGGTGGTCTTCTACTTCGCCGTTAAATACCAGATCCAGCGAAGCCTCATCTTCACCACCGTCACCGCCCGCAACAAGACCAGTATCCGTAGTAATACGAAAACGCGCGGTAGTGGTTCCCTGAGTCAAACCGCTAAGGCCAGTCCAACTAATGCTTTGCGTCTGACTGGCGGCGTTGTAGGGGATGGTAAAAGGCGCAGAATCCGCCAGCTCAGATTCCTCAAATAGCCCGTCATTATCAAAATCGACCCAAGCAAAAAGTGTCGCGTCAGTATTCGCCACTGAATCGACACTATTGGTTAAATCAATCTCAAAAGAATAGCTGGTGTCAGTGGGCAATAAGACTGGGAATAAATCTCCCTGGGCGGTACTTAGTAACTGCGCAGCACCTTCGTCACTGACATCGTCACCTGTGGCGTCGAGGTTGTCCAAAGCGTCGGCTTCGGTATCTGGGTCCGCACTGCCTAAGCGGATACGATTGGCTTCGCCATCCACCAAATGAACCGCGCCGGAATTATCAAACTCGGTAGAATAATCGTTAACGCCATTACCGGCACTGCTGTCATTGGCATCGCCAAAATCAAAGCAGGTGCCTACAGTATCTCCCAAGCCGGTTGGAACAGCAGAGTCATCCGTCAGTATGGCGAATTTATCAACTAAAGCGTCAGCTTCCCGATACGCCATATAAATAGTCACAACTTCGTTCGGAACCGTTGTAACTATCTCTTGATAGGTACCATTTTGAATGTTGGGTTCTAGATCAACCCATTGAAATACATTCCCAGTGCCAGGTAAATCATGAGCCCACCAAGTGGCGTTGTCGTAACTTAGGTGAAAGGATTCCCCACCGTCAACTGAGATTCGCGCATAAATATCATAGGTGCCTGGAATAGGTACGGTAATCTGGTAAACAATCATGTCCGCGTCTGGTTGTGCACCAGTCAAAGTGGAAGTGCGGTCATTTACCGTTTGAACAAAAACATTTTCTGATGCATTTGTATCCAGGTTGGCGGTCCATTCGCTACCTATAACGCCGCATTCCGATTCGAAGTAAACTTGGGTTAGATCGGCAATATTGAGGCTGTAATCTTCAACCTCTCCACCCGCCAGCCTGCCGCTCGCATCTGCGTTAGTGAAGGTATCGCGGCTTATACGAAAACGGGCGTAGGTTGTGCCGGCGGTAACCGTCACGGCGTTAGTATCAAAAGTTAGATCAACGCTGGTATCCGATGAAGTAACCGTTGCCGAAGCATATTCGGCGGTTTCAAAAACATCGTCTCCGTCAAAATCAATCCAACCGCCCAGAGTGGCATTTGCCCCGGCGTTCGTCACCGGGACACTGACCACATAGTTACCGGTATAAGTATTATCCAGCCCGGTCAAATCCGGGTCGGCATCTTCATCGTCCGTGCCAGCAGAATCATCCGCGTCGGCACCGACTGAGGGTTGCGCAGCTGCCTCTGTATCCGCAGTGAGGCTACCGAGAGAATAGTCATCATCAAAGGAAACTATGTGAGAGGCATCATCGTAGGCGGCATCAGCATCGCCGTAATCCAAGGGAATGCCAGGATTAGTAGGGCAGCTGGCGGGAGCTAGAAGCTCTGCGCTGGATATATTGGCGATACTGCCGGAACCATCCCACTGGACAGTGAGGCTGTTTAACCCCCCATTTTCATAATAAATAACCTGTAGATCGTGATTTCCTGCAGTCAGAGGCACACCGGAGGTGATAACCGGACCGTTGGCACCGTGATTTCCGTCGTAATCAACAACCAGCTTGCCATCGATATAAAGCTGAGAGCCATCATCGGAATTCAACCTGAATTCGTAGTTTCCGGTTGAGGGTACGATCAAAGTCGTGGTGAAAATCATACCGTAATTTTCGTTGTCGCCATCGTTGTTGTTAGTAACAACATCGAAGTCTGCTTGCGTGCCTGTGGCCGCAGGAGTCAATCCTAAAAGGCTAAAAACGGTGCTATTAATGCTTCCATCGGAATAGGCGGCATAACAGACCGGTGGCCCTATTACGGTGAATTGGTAGTCTTCTACTTCACCATCGGTGGCAAAGCCCAGCGCGGCGTCATCGTCTACCCCGTCTGGCTCAGCGGCGCTGTCTAAGCTATCAGTAGATATTCGAAAGCGTGCATAGGTAGTACCCGCCGACGCGCCGCTTATGCCGGACCAATTTAATGCAGCCTCGGTTCCAGCGCCGGTTACCGCCGCCGTTGCCCGCTCGCTTTCTTCAAATAGGCCATCGGAATCGAAATCTATCCAGCCATAGAGAGTGCCCGCTCCAGTGCTGTCGTAATCGATGGTGAGACTGTAGCTACTATCTGCCTCAGTAAAACTTGGGAAGATATCCGTAGGATGTACGCTATCGTCTAATAACTGCGCCTCGCCCTCGTCGCCCGCGGCATCATCATCCGTCGCATCACCGCCACTATCGGTTCCTTCTTCAAAGCCTCCGGAATCAATATCCGGTGCGACGCTTCCCAACTGTACTCCGGCCACGACTCTGTGGCGTGGCCCACCATTGGTTAAAAGGGTCGTGTAGTCGCCAGAACCTGACACCACAGTGCCATCCGGGGCATCGCCGGCGTCATCAAAGTAGGCAAGGCTAGTAGTGATTGAATCACCGGCATTTGTCGGCCCAGTTCCTGTATAGGCATCAAATATGTCCGCGTCTAGGTCATTGGATATCGAACCGGTACTGGCGCCGTCGCTAACCAAAACATCATAGGTAATGGTAATAGATTCACCGTCCTGTAGGCCGTATATTGCTTCTCCATTAGTATATTCACTGCTGCCATCCAGATCGCCAGAATCCATTAGATCGGCTAGCGATACACCGGTTATATCGGTTACTACGCCACATAGGGCAGTAACTTGGATATTGTCAACGTAGGCTCCGTCAT
>CALKXD010000101.1 GCA_938003855.1 uncultured Granulosicoccaceae bacterium
ACAAGAGGCTGCGGATTTTCAACGAACGTGCGATGCCGAGAAACTTCTGTTTGATGTATTAACCGAGCACAACGAGGAGCATTCTGCACATCTAGGCCGAATGCTCGCGCCAGCTGTTACCGGGAAATTCACCGAGCTTACGGCGTCACGCTATGGGGGATTTTCTCTGGCACCAACGCTTAAAGCCAAAGGTATTCGTGCGGATGGCGGTGAGCGTGACTTCACCGAACTGTCCATTGGTACGCGACAACAACTGGCCGTGCTGGTCAAGCTGGCGCTGGCGGCGCAGCTAAAGGCCAGTCTGGTGCTGGATGATCAGCTGGTTCAGAGTGATGCTGCGAGGCTTGGTTGGTTTCGCGATGCGCTGCGAAGCTCAGCACACAAATTCGGGCACCAGATAATTGCTATAACCTGCCGCCCTGAAGATTACGGCGCGCCCTTTGAAAATGATAATCTTGATTCATGTGTTGATTTAACCCGGTGCGTGACACGCGCCGACTTTAACAAAGCCAGTTGACAGGGGTGGTAGTTTCTTAATAACGGGCAAGGCATGCCATATTGAAACTGCTCAACAACTACGCATTAACCGACGGGTGATTTTTATGGGCGAACTACAAATAACTCTCAGTGGTAATGTCACCGCCAGTAACTTCGATGAATGGAAAAACCAATTGCTTGCCAGGTTGGATGAAGCCAATCGCGATCTGCAGACTGATGATGATTTCGCCCACGCCGCGCAGCTGGTCAAGTCGTTTAAAGCAGCAGAAGACAACCTGAAAACCGCCAAGCAGGATGCCTTGAATCAGGTCAGTGACATTCAGGCGTTGTTCGGTGCGATTGATGAAGTAGTTGAGCAGGTGCGCCAAACCCGGTTAGGGCTCGACAAGCAGGTGAAAGCCCGCAAGGAAGAAATTAAAAATTCTGCCGTCAGCGCCGGTAAAGAAAGAATTCAGGCGTTTATTAATCAGCAGCCTGAGTATTTTCAGCAACAAAATTGTGACGATTATTTAGACCACAGCCGTTTCCTCGAAGCCACCAAAAGGAAAATGACGGCCGCGACACTGCAGAAGTCTATTGATGAACTTTGCAGCGGGATTGAGCTGGAAGTATCGCGCGCTTCGGCCACAGTGCAGGCCAATAAGCACCGTATAGAGCAGCTGCCACCGGCCGATCGGGAGCTGTTTCCAGATGTGCTTGACCTTATCGCTCAGCAACCGCAGACCGTAGAGGACGAAATAAAAAACCGTCTGGATCAGCGCAACCTTCGGGTAGCGGCGCGGCTGGATAACGCGGACGATCCCGGTGAGCTGGTTCTGGAGCAGGGCGCGCCGGTGTCTTCAGCGCTTTCATCAGATGCAGAAAAATTCAGGGTGATACTTGATATCTGCGCCGATGAAACTTCTGCACGGCAATTTGTAGAGCAGCTTGCCAGTGACACGTATGGCAATGTAGCGCTTGGCAATATAAGGCTGGAACGCCGTCCGCAGTCAAGCTGGGATGACGCCTTGCGCCATGCAGATACTGAGTTCATCGATCTGTTAAAGGTATACCGGGAGCAACAGCACGAAATTCCTGAAGTGGGTTTCGAGGTCACTGACAGCAACGACCGGGTGACTGATCTGATCCTGCCGCTGGCGTGGCCGGACCGCAGGTTTTCTGTGGTTAAAACAATGGTTGATAAAACACGTGCGCTGGCGCTGGGCTGGGATGCCATGTTGCTGGAGGAAGCCATGCGGGAAACCATGCAGGACGGCTAGCAGGTTTCGGCCGATGTACCGCGATACCCTAAACCCGACATTCAGTCTCTGAGCAAACATGCTGCCATCAGTAATTAGTAAAGAAATAATCAGTGCCGTACAACAGCAGTTGTCTGCGCAGTTCCCGTCGACCACGGCGGGCTTTGGTGATGCCAGTGGCGCTAACGCTATTGATCAGTTGCTAAGGCGCCCCGACGAAGTCTTTAAGGGGCCGTACTTAAGTTTCGGTTTACCGTTTCGCAAAGCAGACGAAAATCAAACGCTGCCGTTCAAGCAGATAGATATACCTTACCTGCCTTACCGCCACCAGATGCGCGCTTTTCAGCGTCTGACAGGTGGTGCTCCGCAACCCACACTGGTGGCCACCGGTACCGGGTCCGGTAAGACCGAGTGCTTTATGTATCCCCTGCTTGAACATTGCGCGTCGAGTACAGCACCTGGCGTCAAGGCCTTAATTATTTACCCGATGAATGCACTGGCAACGGATCAGGCGCGCCGCTTCGCGGCCGAAGTGCATGGCCAGAAGGGTCTTAAGGGTAAGGTAAGTGTGGGGCTCTATACCGGTGACGGCAGTAAGGGCGGTACCACTGGTATGTCTGCTACGTCTGTGATTACCAGTCGTGCGGCGCAACAGCAGAACCCGCCCGATATACTGCTGACCAACTATAAGATGCTTGATTTTTTATTGCTGCGTCCCAAAGACCGCGAGTTGTGGCGGCACAATGAGCCCGGCGTGCTGCGGTATCTGGTCGTTGATGAACTACACACCTTTGACGGCGCACAGGGCACTGATCTGGCTTGTCTGGTGCGGCGCCTGCGTGATCGGCTGGGCTGTGGTGAAGAGCTGGCCTGTGTTGGCACATCGGCGACGGTGGGGGATGACATAGAAGCCCTGACGTTATACGCCAGTAATGTGTTTGACACGCGTTTTCGTGATGATTCCGTACTGCAGGAAGAGCGTTTAACGCCACAGGAGTTTCTGCCCCCTGCAACGGCCAATGCGCGCGGCTGGCCGGTCGGTGACAGCGTTACTGAATTTCATCATAGCCAGTCCCCGCACAATCAACGCTGGTTGCCGGAGGCCGCAGCACTGTGGTTGAAAGACCCGTCGTTGATCGACAATCCGGTTGAACTTGGCAACCAGTTGCTGCAACTGCAGCCCTTTGCCGAGCTGCTTACGCTGGCCTGTGACATTAGCAACAAAAACACCATTGCCGAGCGCTGGCGTCAGCGCTGGGCATTACCGGTACAGCACGCACACGCAGCACTAAGCGGGTTGGTGTCGCTGGTAGCCCATGCACGTCAGGCTGAGGGCAGACGGCAGATTCCCCTGGTGACCATTCGCGAGCAACTGTGGCTGCGTGAGCTGCGCCGCATGGTGGCGACCGTAAGCGACACCCCCCGTCTGTTGTTTCGCGATGACCTGACCGCCGACAGTGTTGATGTTGAGCCGGATGACGACACTTTAAACAACGCTTCGGTCATTACGCTGCCAGTGGTGCATTGCAATATCTGCCATGCCACCGGCTGGATAAGCCGCCGACAGCCGGGCAAAACTGAGCTGGTGCGTGATATAAAAAGCATCTATGACACGTTCTTTAATCAGGGCGAAGATACTGTCGTGCTGTACCCCGCCAGTCACAAACCGGCAACCCGTCAACACCTGACACAGCGCTTGTGCAATCATTGCGGCACACTGAATCCGGCGCAGCAATCGGATCAGGGTTGCAGCAATTGCGGACCGTCTAAGGGCCGGCTGATCGCGGTGGTCAATCCCGAAATGACTCGCCAGCATCAAAACGACAACCGCACTGTGCTGCGCTTTCATAACGATTGTCCGTACTGTGAATCACCAGGGTCGTTGTTTATTATAGGGTCGCGTGCGGCGACGTTGTCATCAGTGGCAATTAACCAGTTGTTCAACAGCCGCTTTAATGATGATGCCAAGCTGATCGCATTTTCCGATTCGGTGCAGGACGCGGCTCATCGTGCCGGGTTTTTTGGTGCACGCACGTATCGTGATGTCGTCAGAGCGGCCCTTGCCGAAACCATTCGCGATGGCAGTCAGGTAAACCTGGAGTCACTGTGCCGCAATTTTGCCAGTGACTGGCGTACCCGCATGCAATCGACAGACAGCCCCGATGCTGATTTTGTCGCCACGTTTCTGGCCCCTGATCTGGCCTGGTTGCGTGACTGGGAAGCGCTCCAGCAGACCGGCAAACTGCCCGCCGATTCGACGCTCGCGAAAGACTGGATCAGCCCCAGACTGGAATGGGAAGCCTTGTTGGCGCTGGGCCTGCAGGCACGCTCGGGTCGCAGTCTTGAGCGCAGCAATGCTGCTATCTGTTATATAGAGCCGTCACTGGTTGCACAATGGGCTGCAGAAGCGCTGCCTGCCTTGCAGGAAGAGATCGCCGAGTTGCGTGGTATCAGTCCGTTGGATCTGGTGCGGTTTATCACCGGCTTGCTGTGGCGCATGCGTACCCGTGGCGGGTTTATCCATAACATGCTAAGCGGTTATTTGTATTCAGGGGGGGATCCATTCGCCCTGCGCAATAGTCGCTTTCAGCTGTTTTTGCCACGCGTCGGAAACAAGTCAGCGCTGCCGGTGTTCCTGAGCCTGCGCACTGTTAACCGCAAAGGCGGTGCGCGCTTCGACGCGGTATTGCCCGGCACGGGTCACAGCTGGTACGAGCACTGGTTCAATCAGGTGCTGGCGGTTGATAACGTGCTGGCCAGTGCTTCGATTGAGCAGGCCTATGGCATTATTATGGGGGCGGGCTGCAAGGCAAAGTTGGTCGTTGCACACGACTTCCGCGACCAGGTGATCTGGGGGCTGCCGACGACACCGTGGCAGCTAAGCCACAATGTGACCGATCTGGCCTGCAATGTCTGCGGGCATCGCGTACAGGCGGCATTGCAGGATCATCAGCAATGGCTGCAGCTGCCGTGCCTGCGCAGTAACTGTCGTGGCAGGCTCGTCACCCCGGGCATCAGTACCGGCATCGACGAAAGAGCCGTGCGGCGTGAGCAGCCTGTGCGTTTGATACCGGCCGAGCATACCGCCGTAATTCCGGGTGACACCCGGGCTCTTACCGAGTCTTCGTTTAAGCGCCAGCCACCGAACCGTTGGGATATCAATTTACTCTCTGCCACGCCCACCATGGAAATGGGGGTGGACATCGGTGATCTCTCTGCGGTGTTGCTGTGCTCGGTGCCGCCGGCACAGGCTAATTATCTGCAGCGTATCGGGCGTGCCGGTCGGCGTGACGGCAATGCGTTTAACCTGACCATTGCCAATGGTGCGGCGCACGATCTGTACTTTTACGCCGACCCGCTAGAGATGATGCGCGGTTCGGTGCAGCCACCGGGGGTGTTCCTTGATGCGATAGCGGTACTCGAGCGGCAGTTGCTGGCTTACTGTATGGACCGCTGGGTGCAGACCGATATACCGCCCGATGCGATCCCGAAAACCCTGCGTGACGTGCTCGATGCGTTTGACAGTGGCAGTGACCGGCAATTCCCACACAATTTTTTAAGTTTTATAGAACGCAAGCGCGGCGAGTTGCTGATTGACTTCCAGAATATGTTCCGACCGCTGGCCAGCAGTCGCCGGGCGCGGGCAGACAGTCGCCTGTATCGCGGTCTTACTGACAGTGGCAGTGACCGGCTTAAAGATTTTCTGTACGGCAGTTACGAGGCGGGTCAAACCGGTGGCAAGTCGATCACCTACCGATTGATTCTTCTGTTTGAAGACAAAGCCGCGCAGCGCAAACGTTTTCGGCGTGAAATAGACCTGCTCAAAAGCACCATCGATAAAACAGAAAAACGGCCGGTGGACGAAGCCCGGGAAAATGCCCTGGCAGACCTGCAGGCAGAGCGCGGGGCGATCCGCAGGCTGGTGATCGCTCTCAATCGCACTGATACCCTGAACTTCCTGACCGATGAAGGCGTGCTGCCCAACTACGCGTTCCCTGAAGAGGGCGTTACGCTTAACAGCATTATCTACCGGCGTCGTGAGAGTAAGCAGGGCGATGATGATAAAGCGATCGAGTGGGAGAACATAGAGCTTGAAATTCGTCGCCCGGCACATGCGGCTTTGCGTGAGCTGGCACCACACAGCCGTTTCTATGGCAACAGCCGTCAGGTGCAGATTGACCAGATAATGGTGGATGGTGACGGTGTTCAGCAGTGGCGGCTGTGCGCGGTGTGCAATTACGCCGAGTCGCTTGACCGCTCAGACCACCATGCCGTTTGCCCGCAATGCGGTGATGCGGGCTGGCAGGCCGCTGAGCAGAAAATGACTCTGCTGCGTCTGCGTGAGGTTTATGCCAACGCCAGTGATCGCGACAGTCGCATAGGCGATGACAGCGATGACCGGGAGCCGGTGTTCTATACCCGCCAGTCACTGTTTGATATGCAGCCGGCCAATATAGTGCGGGGCTGGCGCATGACTGAGCCGGAATGTCCGTTTGGTTTTGAGTATTTGTCACAGGCAACTTTCCGCGAGATCAATTTCGGGCGTGACATTGATGGCGGTCAGGCTATCAGGGTGGCCGGGGACAGCAAGCCAAGGGCCGGGTTTCCGGTCTGCCGGCACTGCGGCAAAGTGCGTATGTGGCGGCCGCGCGGGCAGAGCAATCATACCCGGCGCTGCAAGATGTTTGACGCCGATGAGGCGACTCAAAAGCTCCCTGAGAATCTATGGACGGCACTGTATCTGTTCCGTGAGCTGCAATCAGAGGCGATCCGTATTTTATTGCCGATGGCAGGCGTTGCCACCACTGACCAGCGCTTGCAGAGTTTTATCGCCTCGCTGCATCTAGGGTTGAAAAAACATTTTCGCGGCAACGTTGATCACCTGCAGATCACCTATGTGAGTGAGCCGGTGCCGGCCAGCCAGCTGCGCCGGCACTATCTGGTGTTGTTTGACAGCGTGCCCGGTGGAACCGGCTATCTGGATGATCTGACCCGCGAGAAAGACACCCTGCTAACGCTGATGACCGAAGCGCTGGAGGTGCTGCAACAGTGTGGCTGTCAGCACGACGAGCGAACCGATGATGGTTGCTACCGTTGCCTGTATGCCTATCGCGACAGTCATAACATCGATAAAACCTCGCGACGCACCGCCATAGATACGCTGCAGTTTATTTTGCAGCACCGCGAAACGCTGGAGGGTATGCCCGAAGACGAACACCTGGGTCACACCGATGTAAACCGTGTATTCGACAGTGAACTGGAGCGGTTGTTTATTGATGTATTGTCGGGACTTCGCCACGGTGGTATCGAGCGCAAGCGCATGGGTAACAAGGAAGGTTACATACTGAATCTTGAGCCGCATGGTGCCAACGCCGATTCGGACAAAGCGATCCGCTGGAGTATTGAGCCGCAGGTTGATCTCAACGAGTCTGACGGTATTGCCGAGGCTTGTCGGCCTGACTTTATACTGCGCTGCCTGTCACTGGCAGAGTCTGAGGCACCCCCTGTGGCGTTGTTTCTGGACGGGCTCGAATACCACAAACAGACACAGGCAGCAGATACCGCCAAGCGTGCGTCACTTATACATTCAGGGCGCTATGTGGTCTGGACGTTGTTCTGGAGCGACCTGGCGCCGACGGATGAACAGCCTGAGTACCTGCTGGGTCGTTGGTTTGAGCAGCCCTCAGTCAGTGGCAAAGCGGTGGTGGAGGGTATCTATAATAAGATCGCCGGTGAGCTTGGTTTGCAGGCCTATGGTACTCAGCCAGCTGTCTGCAGGGAGCCGTCAATGGCACAGTTTCTGGCCTACCTGGCGCGGCCGGTTGTCAGCAAGGTGTTGTTTCAGCACTGGGCGGTGTCGAGAATATTCGGCCTGGCCGGCCGCGATCAACAAGCGCAGGTAATCCAGCAAGCCGGTACCTGGCTGCCAGTGCCGTGGCAGGAACAACACTTATCGGACGACGGACTGGCTGGTATCGAAACGCTAGATGGCTACCCGCCGGTGACCGCAGTAAGTGTTGTCCGCAGACAAACGATGCAGCAGCTGCAAGGCCACGGCGATGCGGGACAAAGTGGCACACTGCCACAAGGCCTTGCTGTGTCACTGTGCCTGCAGCTGGACGATACCAACCCGGAGCATGAGTCATTTCAAGAGGGATGGAAGCGCTACTGGGCGGCGGTCAATCTATTGCAGTTTGCCCCTGCCTTTCTGCCGGTGTGCCGCAGCGGCATTGAAGCGCAGGTGTATGCGCCGGTGCTGGAGTATTACCAGAGTAAACCAGTGGCCACGGCAGTCGATAGCGCTGCCGATTACGCCGTGGCGGACGATGCGCAATACGCGCTGGAAATGACCACCTACCCGGACCAGCTGCAAGCGTTGCTTGCCACCGGCGTGGCTGTGCCACTGGTCGGAGAAGACGTAAACAAAGATATTGCTGTCGTCGCCATGCTTGAGTGGCAATGGCCGGCGCAAAAAATCGGCTTTGCCGACGAACTGACAGAGACTGAGCTGACTGACCTGACGGCAATGGGCTGGACGCTGGTCGCAGGTTGCAAAAGTTCTGATATTAACCAGTTGAGCAGCTGGCTGAAGGAGAATAACCATGAATGATCAAATACAAGTGGCTATCGCCGATATGTTCTGGGAGCAGAGCCTGTCACTGCCGACGCAACAACGTAAAAAGTTGCCGGCGTTTATTTCTAAGTTTCGCCAGAACCCGACTGCCAACAGTATTAATTACGAGCACATCCATGATTCGTGTCAGGACAGCTATCGTTCTGTCCGACTCGATCAAACCTACCGGTGCATTGTACTGGCACCGAAAAAGGGCGATGTCTATTGCCTGTTGTGGGTGGATAATCACGATGATGCCTACCAGTGGGCGCGGCGTACCCGGGTTGAAATCAACCCCGTAACGGGGACCGTCCAGATCTACAACACAGAGTATATTGATTCACCACTGCCACCCGTTGAGCCCCCCCGATACTACATACCCGGACCAAAGCAGCAGGATCAACCGACGCAAGATGAACCGTTGTTTAACCTCGACGATACGCGGTTGCTGCGGGTGGGGGTTCCGGAGTTGATGATTCAGGCCGTGACAGATCTTGTCTCGATCTCGCAGCTGCATAAGCTGAAAGACTCCCTCCCGGTGGAGGCCTTTGAAGCGCTGGATCTGTTTGCCGAAGGCATGGAGTGGGAGGAGATTGTTGCGGAGTATGGCGTTACCACCGAAGAGAAAATCGACACCGACGACTACGCCGCTGCCATTGAGCGCAGTGCCAGTAAACGACGTTTTCATATTGCATCGTCCGATGAAGAGCTCCAGCAGATACTGGCCGCACCGCTGGAGAAATGGCGGGTTTACCTGCACCCGTCACAACGCAAGTTGCTCGACCGTGACTGGAACGGCCCGGTGCGGGTAACCGGTGGAGCGGGCACTGGCAAGACCGTTGTCGCAATGCATCGGGCGGTGTGGCTGGTCAGAAATAAACTGGAAGATAATCGCAAGGTTTTGTTTTTAACCTACAACACCAATCTAGCCGGGGATATCGCAGAGAATCTGAAAAAAATCACCACCCCCGAAGAACATGCACGCATTGAAGTGATAAACATCGATGCCTGGGTGTCGCGATACTTAAAATCACTGCGTTACACCAGCCGTATCGTGATGGACAGTCAATTGGATGACCTGTGGAAAGATGTCTATGACGGTGGCGGTGCTGTGCCCGGAAAAGCACTGCCAATGAGTTTTTATACCGAGGAATGGGAGCGCATCATCCTGCCTAAGCGCATTAACAGCCGACAGGAATACCTCAAGGTCAGCCGCGCCGGCCGTGGTGTGGCGCTCAGCCGCCCGCAGCGTGCGGCCATCTGGGAGTACTTTGACGAAATGCGATCTATGTTGCAGCAACGTGGCTGGAGAACCTGGCAGGATGCCATGCTGGATGCCTGCGCACTGATAGAAGAAAGCAAAACGCCGCTGCCGTATCAGCACGTGGTAGTTGATGAGGCCCAGGATATGGGCACCGAGGCACTGACCCTTATCCGTGGTCTGGTGCCGAAGGACGCCAATGATCTGTTTCTGGTCGGTGATGGCAACCAGCGGATCTATCCGCGTAAAGCGGTGATGGGGCAATGCGGGATAGAAATAGTTGGGCGTGGCAGGAAGCTAAAAATAAACTACCGAACCACCGAGCAGATTCGCCGTTTTGCCACGGCATTCATGACGGGGCAGGCTGTCGACAACCTTGACGGTAATGCCGAAACCAAAAACGACTACGTCTCGTTAACCCAGGGACCGGAACCGGAGTTACAGGGGTTTGATGCGATTGATGATGAGATTCAGTGGATTGTACACAAAGCGAAGTCACTGGCCGGCGCAGACGGAGAGCTGTCTAATTGTTGTGTGTTGTTGCGGGTTAAATGGCTGCGCAACAAATACGCCAAGGCCATTACCGCCCATGGCCTGACCGTGGTAACCCTGGAAGCACGTAATGACAACCAGACAGAGCCCGGAATACGAGTCGCCAACATGCATAGAATCAAGGGGCTTGAATTCAGGCATATTTTTCTGGCCGGCATGAACGATGGCGTCTTCCCGAATAAAAAAGCCATCGAAGGATCGGATGACCCCACCGAGATCCGTGACAACGAACTCAGCGAACGCGCCTTGATACACGTGGCATCAAGTCGGGCCATTGAAACTCTCTGCGTGACCTGGCACGGGCAGAAAAGTACCTATCTTTAAAGCGATATTGTCAGAACTTAAAGACACCTATGAATAACACTAAAAATAATAGTTATGGAATCCAATGAACGACAGCGCCGCGCATACAGAACTCGGGCGTTTCACGCAGCAATTGTTCGACCATCTCCTGTGGTTTTTCCAGAAACCTGATTTTGGGTTACTTATTGGTGTCGCAATACTGTTAGCTGCGGTTGTCGTTATTGTTCTACTGTCAATACGTAGCGCTGTGCAGCTCAGGTCCGTAACGCTGGCTGACAGATCTGTGATCAAACATGCAGACAAATATGCATTTACAGATCAGTTTGAGTCCGTTGCTGAAAAATTTCGGTCAAGTGTCTATCTAGAGCGTGCCTGGATTGAGTTTGAAGAAACCCTTATCCGGCCACCAGACAACTATACGTTTACTGAAGCCCGGTATGAGGTCATACAGAATACTCGCAGGCCCCACGAGTATTTTAATCTTCATGTGATCCCGTCTCTGAGAGTTAAGCCCTGGATAGCGCCGTCAACTTTTGTGGCGGTTGGGCTGCTGTTTACATTTATAGGCCTGGTGGCGGCGTTAACGGCGGCGGCGTCAGCGTTTACATCAAGTGGTAGTAATGGCGAGACCATTGAGCTTGCGATCAACAACCTGCTTATTGTGGCAGGTGCCAAGTTTTTTGCATCAATTGGTGGTCTTTTGTCTTCGCTGCTGGTAACGATTGCTTCAAACCGATGGCAAAGCCGCATTAATGCCGCAACCTATCAACTCTGCGATGATCTTGAAAAGCGTTTGTGGTATATCTCACAGACACAGGTGGCCTCCGATCAATACGCACACGCAATCCGGCAAACAGACAGACTCGAAG
This sequence comes from uncultured Granulosicoccaceae bacterium, assembly GCA_938003855.1. GTDB lineage: Bacteria > Pseudomonadota > Gammaproteobacteria > Granulosicoccales > Granulosicoccaceae. Next base: position 11,335 of record CALKXD010000101.1, read on the forward strand.
AGCTTAAAGATCAACTGGCCGTATCGATTGGCGAGCAATTCAAAATGGCAATGGAGGATGTGCCACAACAGATCGCAGGCCTGGTTGGAAACGAGCTGAACACCGTTACGAGCGCAATTGATAACATGGCGGAGAACCTGGGCACAGGCTTAGGTGCGGCGCTGGCTCAGTCTGCAGGTTCGGTGTCTGATGAACTACGAAAAGATACCGAGGCCACAATCCGAACGATGGTCGAGGAACTCACAAAAGCCTCTGGCAGACTTGAAGTCACCACTGAGGGGTTTAGTAAACTGGCAATTGGATTTGGTGAATCTACAGAGTCTCTGAAAGGTGCTGCCGGGCAGCTATACCAGGCGACTAATTCTGTGCGACCGCTGCTGGAGTCAATGGAGCAGGTACAAAAAGACGCTACTGCAACCCGGGAGGTATTCAGTAGCGTGCTTGAGCAGTTACAACAGGACTTACAAGGTGCCAAAGATGTGGTGCAGGAAAATGTCCAGGAGTCGCGCGCCGTGGTGGAGTCCCTCAAGGAACTTTGGACCGCCCAGGCGGCACAGCTGAATCTGGCTGACGGGCAACTGGAAGCGGCATTCGAGCAGGTAGAGCGGATGACCCGAACCTCAACGGAGCATTTAAACAGCCAGCTCAGTAAAATGGACTCATCCGTGGCGAGTATCGCCACGCACCTGAATACCTCTAACGCTCAACTGGCCGATGCCGTTGAAGGCCTTGATGACACCGTTCGCAAGCTTGTAGCGCACCCTAAATAATGATGGCGCCAACGGACTATTCATCGGAGGATGAAAACTACTTTGCCACCATGACCGACATGATGGTCGGGCTGTTGTTTATCTTTCTAATCATGGTTGCTTTCTTTGCCTATAAGCTGAGTCGGCAGACTGAAGCGGATAATGTGGTACCTAAAGTGATTCTTGAAAAAGTCGAACTTGAATTCGATCAGCAATCTGTGGTGCTTGAGCAAGTCGAGAAAGAACGTGACCGGCAATTAGTGCGGATTGAAACGCTTAGAAAGCAATTGGTGGAAATTCGCCAGAGTTCGCTTTCCCGCTTTAACGAACGCAGCAGACAGGCGCGCAAGGATGTGCTCACATCGATACAGCTACGTGTGCGGGCTCAGCGTCCGGAACTGGGACTGACCATTGATTTTGAGCGAGGCATTATACGTTTGCAGGGCGTTGATCTTTTTGCCAGTGCATCCACCCGATTATTAAACCCGCCGACAATAAGGTTACTGGCTGACGCCCTTACCGATGAGATGCGTTGCCATATTTATTCGCTGCATAAGGGGGAGGATTGTGCAGGTGCCACGGGTTTCGTTGAAGCTGTATTTGTGGAGGGCCACACGGACAGTCTGCCTTTTGCCGCCGGTCGTCGTGGTGACGGTATTCAGACCAATTTGCAGTTGTCTGCCAGGCGCGCCAGTAATACCTATGAGACGCTGGTTGTTGCGTCTCCTCAACTTGTTTCCCATCTTAACCCGGAGGGGCAGTCCATAATGAGTGTGGCAGCATTTGGCTCGCAACGTCCTATTGCGGGTAACGATACCAGAGCAGGGCGTGCAAGAAACCGACGCATTGATATTCGCATAGAGATGTATAACCCACGAAATGAAGCAGAGGTCGCGGCTCTTTTGGTGCATAACGCCCCGGTACAGAAAGAGCCGGTTTACGTACTGCCTGACTCAAATCAAGCACCAGCTCCAGCGCCGGCACCAGTAAGCCGTCGCCCGGGTAACGTTACTGAGGTGACGCCGGTTTCGCCGACCGTCACGTGGGAGGAAACTCAGTCGCCACGTGAAGACGGGGACAACTAAGGTGCTGGACGCGCGAAGGAGCTGTTGATGTTTCGGGACAAACTGGGGGCCTTTCTCAATCGCGGTGTAACCACTGATAAGCGGTACTCCGCAGATGCCGGTGCCTTAGCCGCGTTGCTGCAGACAATCGATACCGCAGAAGGCGTACCTGAGGTGCCGGCAGAATATTATTCTGAAGTTCTGGCCGCTCTTCGCAGTGGCGGTGCGATGCAGGTACCGGTCAGAAAACTGGGGCGGGTTTCTGCCGCATTTATGCGAACACTTCTGCAGGAACAAGACGCGTCGCAGTTGCTGCGCCTGCTGTTATTGGGGATAGACAAGCTTGATAGGGATTTACTTTATCGAAACCTGCTGGTTGGTTGTTTGTCGTGTATGGATATGGGCAACGAAGACTCGGAATTTCTAGTGGAGTTCATGCGCAATAACCAGGCTAGGCTGGGGGACAGGTGGCGTTACAAAATCGAGAAATATGGATTGCTTAACCGGCCTTATGGTGAAGATCTAATGCAGAGGTTGTTGTCGACCACCGATAGCGGTGCACGGCAGTTGATCATTACAGAAAGTAGCGTGAGTAATTATCAAGGTCGGGGTATTGACCTGTGTGTCTATCGTCAGCTCTGTGATGAAATATATCGTGTGTCACAAACGGCAGTGGTTGCCGACGCCGTAGTGCGTGCTGTGGATATCTGGAAAGCTAGCGCTGTGTCAATCGGCGACAATGGAACCGCACAGTTTCGTTTTTCCAATGATGATCTGATCCTTGGAGTAGAAAGTCTTATACGTCCGTGGTTAAGGCAACAGCCTGATTCTGCTGTCCGACGTGCCATTGAGTCGGTGTTGCTCGATACGCTGGAAGACCCGCGCATTAAACAGGCAAACTGGTCGTCTGTTGATCCGGAGTGCGTTGCCAGATTCAAGCAATGGATGGCGCTAGAGAGTTTCGATGTGTTTATCAGGGTGATCAGCGAGGTGGCCTATGTACCGCAGTGGGAGGCGCGCAAGGAGTTCTGGGGGTGGTATCTGGATGAAAATCATGTGACTGAGATCTGGCCGGTAGTCGGCCCACAGTCTGCGAGACATCTGCACTCGATGAACAGAAAATCGACTGATGGATTTAAGCTTAAATACGGTCATCTAAGTGGTGCTGCTTCGGATCAGTCTGTGTTGTTGATGCGAATCGGTGATCTTACTATTGCTGAATGGAGTCACAATGGTTCTGTGCGTTTCTGGCACGCAGATAATCCGAATGCTCCACACCTGTACAAGAATAGCTATAACGCAGACACACTGCGCACAGGCAGTAACTGGGCGAAACCCCATCAGCATACCTGGCAGACGGACGTTGATCGCTACACGGCGCGGCGCACTGGTATTTCAAGAGGCCTGTCCTAAAGATGAACCAGACTTACTTCTCCTGCAGTCCTGACGAGGACGGTTATTTCCTGCAGCTAAAGGAGACCTATCGGCAGATGTTGCGTAAGCGCTCACGGGTACTGCCGCTGGCAGACTGGGCTGACCGGGCGCCCGCAGATGCTTTGTCTGTGGTGTCCGCGATTCAGGACGCACTCGATAACGAACCGCTCGATGATCTAGACACCGTTACCGGTACTCAACTATCGGCGACCGTGTGGCGGGAGTCTGATCAGACTCTGCAGCTAAGTCATGAGTTTGTCGCGCGGCTCAGTGACCGGCAGGCGCATGTGCTTGAATTGCCACCCCCTGTACCCTTTGTGCTGAGGGTTGACCGCAACGGCGCACTTACCGATGTAAAAACACGGCTGTCGATGCTATGGACGCAACCGGACGGTCGACAGGTTAAGCCCACAGTTACGGGCTCTCTTGTGCATAGTGGAACCAAGGTTTACAGGTTGCCGGAACACCTGTATCGGACGGTGCATGCCATTGAGTCGTTTAATGCAGAGACCTCCGCCGATGTCAACGTGAGACTTGCGCATCTGGCTCATCTTAAGGATGTAACGGGCGATGCAGACGATCTTGTGCGTTTTGAAAAACGTTTAAGTGATATTAAGCTGTCTCATGCACACAGCTTTTCCATTGATATTTCCGGTAATGAGCAATCCCTTGATTTTGCGCCGGTGCTGCATGGTGCTTCTGATCAGTTCGGCAGGCGTGCTCCGTTGCTGACCGGCGCGGAACAGCAGCGGTTTGCGGATAATACCTTCAATAAAGTGGCAAAGGCGCAGGCCAGTTATTTTATTAACAACGATCACTTTTTGTTTGTGCATCCGGCGTTATTGCCAGCGTTGTCGGTCGTGCGTCAGGTGCAGGACTCCGCTCTGGAAACCAAAGCGGAGTTTCTGCGCAGCCCGGCGGGATTTATCAGACAAACCCTCGAAGAGCGTGGCGAAATTACTGCCGATACCAGTTACGCGATTGACCAGCTGTTTGTTGAAACCGATGAGTACTCAGAGCGAGTTACAGGGATCGGGCTGTGGGAGGGGGCAGAGAAGACTGAATACAATGTAAGTGATGTCGATTGGTTTCCCGATGTCGACATCGATGACCCCGATAAACCCGATCAGGAAGATAATCCGGGATCGCTGGACACAGATGAGGAAGATACCGGTCCGACACGGTATATGCCGGAAGTCGCGGATAATGACGATGTAGTCGATTTCGCAGCTGGCGACGCCCCGCGAGCAGATAAGGCTGATGACCCGTCGATACCTGCCGGTATGGTATCCACCCTCAGGGCGCATCAGGTTGAGGGGCTGGTGTGGTTGCAAATGTGCTGGCAGAACCAACGCCGCGGGGCAATTCTTGCCGACGATATGGGGGTCGGAAAAACCATTCAGTCGATATCGTTTATGCGTTGGCTGCAGGAAAACCGGCTCACTCAGAAGCACGGACCGTTGATGATAATTGCGCCCGTGTCACTGCTTGATAACTGGCAAAACGAGATTGATATTCATCTGGATCAACAAGGGCTCGGAAAAACAGCGCTGTTATACGGGGACGGACTAAAACGCTACAGGGGCGCAGGCGTTAAAGATATTTCATCTGGTAAGTCTACGCTTGATGTGGAGCGTCTTCGGGAGCTCGACCTGCTCCTGACGACTTACGAAACGATGCGTGACTACAGTATTTCGTTTGGCAGAATTCCATTGACCTGCCTTGTATTTGATGAAATGCAAAAAGTAAAAAACCCCACATCGTTAATGACGCGGGCGTCGAAAAGTATGAACGCACAGTTTACGTTAGGGCTAACGGGTACCCCGATAGAAAACACCGTGGCCGATCTGTGGTGCATGCTTGATACCGTAGTGCCGGGTACTTTTGGTTCGCGCAGTGATTTTTTAGCGCGTTACGGCGCGGGTGCCAACGACGAACTCCTGTTGGAACTTGGCAACACTTTAATGACGCCCACCGATGGGTCACCGGCGTACATGCTTCGTCGTTTAAAGACCGAGATCGGTGAGGAGCTACCTCCCAAAACTGAAAAAGTACTACCGGTAAATATGTCGTCGATACAGCAGCAACAGTACGATGATATTCTGCGTAGCAGCGCGCGTAAAACACGTAGTGGCGTGTTACTTACGCTGCAAAAGCTGAGATCGCTGTCGCTGCATCCGGATGGTGGTGAGGATAATCTATCGGGGTCTGACGAGGCTTACATTGCGCAGTCGGGCCGTATGCAGGCAGCCTTCCAAGCGCTCGATACGATAGCCGCAGTCAATGAAAAGGCACTTGTGTTTGTTGAAAGCCTGGAGGTTGCGGCGCAGTTGGCTTTGCTCATCCGCAGACGCTATAAATTAGGTCATACACCAGCGAGAATCTACGGTGCTACACCGGCTTTTCGACGACAGCAGATTGTTAACGCCTTCAGTGACGACCGTCAGGGTGAGTTTGATGTGTTGGTCTTATCACCGAAGGCTGCAGGCGTCGGGCTTAATATTGTAGCGGCAAACCATGTGATTCATCTGACTCGCTGGTGGAACCCGGCGGTTGAAGATCAGTGCACAGATCGCGCTTACAGAATTAAGCAGGACAAACCGGTTACGGTGTATATTCCGCAGAGTATTCATTCCGCACACCCTGAGCAGTGCTTTGATGAAGTGCTGCATCAGTTGCTCGAGAAAAAAAGAGCAGTGGCTAAAGGCGTATTGCTACCGGGTGAAACAGGAAACGAGGCCACTGAGATGCTCAGACAGTTGGCTGCTACTGTTGCAAAAAAACCCGCCGGATCGCCCCGTGATACAGAGCCACAACCATATAGCGACCCCTTGCTGCACCCTTCTGGTGAAGCCTCCCGGCAGGCGGCCGGTATAGCTGTGCCACATTCGGTCAAAAGCGTTTCACCGATACTCGAGTTCACTGAGTTTTCGACAGAACTTCAGGCGTTGCTGGATGCCGGGCTACCCGACCCCGAAGTAGGCTTTGATGTTGAAAGAGAGGATGGTGCGATTTTCACCAATCTCGAATGGGCCTGGTTGCCGGCTAGGGTAGGGTTTGCAGAACTGGTTCCCGAGGATGAACTTCAGCAGCTTAAGAGACTCGGCTGGCGGGTGGTGGATAACGTGGGAGAGCATGGGATCAATCAGATTCGCGAATGGATGGCGTAGCGATTGTAAGAATTTTTGCAGTGTCGGAATTTCTGGATGTGTAGGGTTTTTTAGTTCGTCAAGAGGAAGTTCGAGGTGAGTCCAGCTAGTTGGTTGAGAAGTACGGTTATAAATGCCTGTGGCGTTGATTTTAGTGATGGACGGCCTTTGTATGCGTATCAGTGTAGTGATGCGCTTTTTAATACAATGGCAAAGACACTTGCTCGTGCGCGACAGCAGCTCGGTGCGCGTAGCTATCTGGATGACTCTTGGGATCCGATGTTATGTCTTTACTCGGCGGAGTGGTGGCGCCGGAATTATGAATCCGGTCCATGGTCGTGGGACGGTATATACCAGTCGCTCGATTGGGGAAAATCGGAAGCGTCTGAGCGGACCAAATCAATTCAAAACGGGCTGAAGTGGTGGAAACGAACGGTTCAGCAAAAAAGTGGCCGCAATCTGTATCTGGTGACCATCGCTTGTGAGGGGGGATTACCGTTGCGAATGTTGCAACGTGAGAACCAGTACCTCGGTAAGTTCTTCAGGGAGACCCTGCGCGAGCAGCAATTAACGCGTGAGTCGGGAGTGACTACACGTCAGCTTGCAGAGGATCTTGGGCATATTCTACCGGAGTCGCTCAGGCACGATACAGTGTTTGAACTGGCAGGTCTCCTTATAGATGAAGTTGTTCGCTGCCGTCAACTGTTGGGTGGGGCCACTGAATACCCATTGACTCAATTGGATAAACTGGATGCTGACTGGCGATCCCGATTTCCACTGCGTCTGGATGATGACATAGCCCGCACGTTGTTGTCGGGATTGTTAACCGAAAGAGTATCCAGTGCCATGGCGGTATCTGCGGATATCTGTCATGTCGCAAGAAGCCTGCGTCGATCCTCTTCAGAGCTCTGGGTTCCGGAACTAGGCATTACGCTTCCTGCGACGGTACCTGATGTTACAATTCGTGGCAAGATTGGCTGTGATACCGGATCCCCACTGCCAGGGCGTCTGGAGTTAAAGGTGCTGGTTGGTGATCATGAATATCATCTGGCGCTGTTAAGCGTCTCGGACAAAGGTATTTGGCGCACTCAGCAACCGGGTGCAAAGCAGTTTGGTGTCGTTGGTCTGGCAGCCCTGCACGACATAGAACTTGTTTTGCTGGCAGGGCCAAACGAGTATGCACGCTGGACGCCTGACGGTGGTGTTGCACTCTCGGAAGAATTACCTTGGTTGTTTCTCTCGCCAACAGGCTCGGTTGATGAGCAATCTAGAGTGGTCGAGTGGGCTGGAGAGGGTGCGGCATCAGTTCGTGAGTCAAGCGTTCTGATAGTGTTGCCTGCCGCCACCGAAGTGCCCGTAGCTTTAACAGGTGCCGGACGATTACCACCGTCGGAAAGCGACTCAGGGCGACAAGTGCTTATTGCTAGCTCCACGGTCAGTATTCAGCTGGCTGGCGGTGAACATTGCCTGGTTGAGCTTGGCGCATCGGACAATGATCTGCCAGTCTATAGAATCGTAGGCTTGCGCGACTACTGGAACCTCAGTAGAAAACCGATCTATAGAGGGATACCCCGTGTGCAGTTTCTTACTGAAGATGGCCACGAAGCGGTGCCGGGTAGTCAGCTTCGTTGGCGCTCTGCCGGGCGGCATCGCGATCCGTGGATCAGCGTAAGCAAACTAGCGCCATTGGGTGATGTGAAACTAAGGCATGTCAGTGATAAAGGTATTCGCTTTGAAGCAAGGGTAATCGTATTGCCTTCCGCTACTTCTGTGGACTTGAGAACCAAAACCGGACAGCCTGGAGAAATTTTATTGTCCGGTCTTGGCGCGGTCACCTGTGCAGTTGATTCCGGGGCGGATTCTGAGGTGCAGATTTACACAGAAAACAACAGTGTAAAACTGATTGTCGGGTCGGATTCACTGGAGCAAGCGGCTTTACCGGTCCAGTTAAGCTGGCGCGAAAACTGTGGGGTAACACTGGCACTACCATTACCCATAGAGAGAACGGGTTTTGTGCGTCCGGATAACTCGGTGCTCGAATTCGGGTCACCTGTTGCTCTTGAGGAGCTCATAGGCTTGCGTGCGGTGGTTGTCTCACCGACTAAAACACGTGGGTATATTGATCTGGAGTTTATGGACTCCGGTCAGCACCGGCATTTGACCAATATCTGTTCTTTCCGGCAGTCTCTGGTGCTCGGCACCGATGGGCAGCAATCTCTTGCTCTTGGGCCGCTGGTTCCGCGACTACGGCAGTTGCTGGCACTTAGTGCCAACCTGGACAGCTCGATCCGTATCACTTTACAGCCAGGGAGTGTTCGTGACTATATAAATGTGCGGGTCTTTCAAAGCCGGCTGGTAGTGGAAGGTGGTGCTATAAGTCTGCGAAACCAGTCGACTCAAGTCAATGAGGCACAGGTTGAAATGAACGCGCTCTCCATAGCAGAACCTGGTGTATCGATGACGCTGCCCTACAGCGTGAGTGCCAACGGGTGGACCTTTGAGTCGCTGGACGGTTCCCTTTCGCCCTGGATAGCAACCGGGCGTAGCGATGGAGTGTTGGTCGGCAGGCCTCTGCTGATACCGGTGTTTCAGGAAGCCGTAGTTGAAGGGTCTTTACCTGGAGCAATACCTGACGGGGTATCTGCGTTGGAGGACCACATTGATGCTTATAGTGAAACCAGCCGGCCTGATGCTCTGGTTACTGACGCTCTGAGGATTGCTGATTATAAACTGCGTGCAAAAGCGATGGAAAACGTAGTAGCTGAAATGGCAGAGTCGCCATCGCATGGAGCGTGGTCGTACTTTAAAAAATCGCTGGTTGAGCACACTGCCATTCCTCCGTCGGGGATTGATTTTACGGTTCGTGTTTCAGAGAATCCGTTTGCTGTATGCATGGGTTTGTTTTGTATTGAAGAAGAAGGCGATCTTTATTGGGACACCCTTAATAATCTAGGGTTTGATTTCCACCTTATCACGTTGTCTGCATGGGTTGTGTCTGCGCAAAGATATTACCGGTACTACCGGGCTGCTTTGCCAGCAGGATTTGAGAGCACCGCTTTGGGTCAGGTGGTAGACAGGCTAGAGTTACTTAAGAGAAAACTGCCTGAACTGGACCGATTGCTGGAGCTGATCAGTCAGTATTTGGCAGGAGATCATAGCAACACCATGATTGCAGGGCAGTATTCTATTCTGATGAATATACTAATCGCGGAACAGCGCGAGAAGCTACTGAAGGATAATGCTAACGCCACCTGGCCGGATGAGCAACAAGACGAAGAGTGGCTTGATTATGAAACGCCGGTGGCTTTGCCGGACTGTCCGGCCTGGCAGGTCGCTTTGGCACCATCAGCGTATCAGGCTGCGGTGATGGCCGCACCGATCCACGCCGGTGTTCAATTGAGTCGCGACGTGTTCCCGACAGCAAATCAAAGAAGTTACTTTATTGCGTTCAGGAACTTTGATCCGGATTGGTTCGATTTTGTTCTGGGGAATGTATTGGTGTGGGGATTTTTGAATCGTTCCTGGGAGGCTGCAGACGATGAATAGTCAGATTGATTTCAAGCAACTGATTGATCGCCTGGTACGTGACGCGGCGCGTGCTACTTCTGCCAGACAGTATTTCTCTAACCGTGGGTTGCGTCGTTGGCTGTCGAAGGCACTAACGACTGATTCGGGTGGCGACAGCAGCTTTCTGGCGGATCCCTTGTTTGAAGCTACTTTTGGCTGGGAGCCGTCAGGTAAGTGTTGGGGGGATCTTGAAGGTGATTTACTGAGTTCAAAGACAATAGATGCGCTTGATTACAAGGGCTCAAGTCATCGATTAGAGCGCGGTTGGGACGTCTACAGTCATCAGCTTCAATCGATAGAGCAGTTGCTTGCGCCTGAGCCTGTATCTGCTGTTGTAACCAGTGGCACCGGGTCTGGAAAAACTGAGTGTTTTCTGGTGCCTATTATTGAACATCTGGCACGGCAGGCAGCCGTTGAGCGGCAACCCCTGGTCGGTGTACAGGCACTTTTTCTGTATCCATTGAATGCTCTGATAAATAGTCAGAAAGAGAGGTTGTCAGCGTGGATGAGTCCGTTTGACGGACAGTTGCGTTATTGCCTCTATAACGGAGAAACCGCTGAGAAAGTGAGGGAGGAGATCCCGGAGCAAGTGCTGTCCCGGCAACGCTTACGGGAAGCCCCTCCGCCATTGCTGCTCACAAACGCGACTATGCTTGAGTACATGTTAGTTCGCTCCGAAGACACCCGGATACTGCAGAAGTCGCAAGGGAAATTGCAGTGGATTGTTCTCGATGAAGCGCATACCTACATTGGCAGTCAAGCGGCGGAATTGTCCTTATTATTGCGTCGGGTGATGATCGCATTTGGTGTTGAGGCACACAATGTAAGATTCATTGCAACCTCGGCAACAATAGGTGATGGCGGCGACGAGAGCAGGCGTAAGTTACGAGAGTTTCTTTCCGACCTGGCAGGCGTCTCGACAGACCAAATTGTTGTTGCATCCGGTAGGCGCAGGGTTCCAGATCTGGATTTCGACTCAAGCAGGCAGCTAAACATCGACAGTTCGATGGATCAGCTGGAGGCACTAGAGCCCGAAGCACTTTATCAAGAGCTTAGCAAGTCCCCGCTCGCTAGAAGCATTCGAGCCCTGATTGCGAAGCAACCGCACTTAATCGACCGCCTGCAGGTGGCTCTAGTGGAGGAGTACGGGCAGCGATCAAAAGGACAGTGGCTGCAGTTGATGACACTGCTTAGCCGGGCGGTGTCGACGGATGGTACTGCGTTCCTGCCGTTGCGTATGCACTTGTATCATCGTACTTTTGCCGGCTTGTGGGCTTGCGTAAATCCGGAGTGTTCAGGCTTACCCGCCGAGTTGGCAGACGATGACAACTGGCATTGGGGTGCAGTGTTTATCAGGCAGGTTGAATGCTGTAGCTATTGTGGTTCTCTTGCACTTGAGTTGGTTCGCTGCGGGGAGTGTGGCGCAGAACATTTAAAATGTGATGAAAAATACGATTCCGACACGGGGGCCACGGACCTGCTTCCCCGGCTGCCGGTGGCGCCAGTTGACGAATTCGGGCTGGATATTGAAATAGACCATTGGGAAGGGTCCGGCGCTACCGATGCACCAGTCGAGGGGGAATCGACAGATGATGATTCCTTACCAGATGCTACGTTGGTCTCTGATCCCCTTAGCCGTATGCCCAGGTATCTCGCCAGTCGTTATCGTTCCAGTGATAGGGTAGATGCTGTCCTACAAAAAGTGACCCTCGGTAACACCGGTAGCCTTTCGTTCGATGGTGGCAGCACCTTGTTGCTGAATCCTGCTATGAACGCTGGTTTTCTGTGTCCTGTTTGTCATGCCGGTCAGACGGAACGACGCTCGGAGGAAATGTTGTTCCGGTCTGCTCGTACCGGTATGCCGTTCTACTCATTGGTTGCCAGTCGAAACTTATTGGCGTCCAGTCCGCCATTACCCGGAAGTTCGGCTGTCTCAAGGCCGAATCTACCGCTCGATGGCCGGAGAATTCTCACCTTCAGTGACTCGAGGCAGGGAACGGCGCGCTTGTCGATGTCCCAGTATCAGGACTCTGAGCGCAATTTTGTGCGGAGTCAGATTTATCACCAATTGGCGCAAATCGGATCGTCTGATGCCGACGTCGATGGAGCTGTTGATTTGCAATCCGAAATCGCATTGCTTACTGCTTTGTACAAGGAAAAACCGAGTGACTTACTAAAGGGTATTTTGGATAAAAAAGAAAAAGAATTCTCGGGCAACCTGGCAGGGCCGCAATCACGGGCCTGTAAGTGGGAGGAAATACGCGATAAGCTCGCGCGGGTAAATAGCCTGAGCGATTGGTCGCGTTCTGCCTGGTGTGACATCGCGATAGAAACAGACATTGAAATAAAAGACTATGCCAATTTTTGCTTGTACCGTGAGTTTATTCGCCGGCCAAGAGCAGGCAATACGCTGGAAACTCTAGGGCTTGTCGGGATACGATACCCGGCAATTGAAGCAGTGTCCAAAGTACCGCCCGATGTCAAAACCCGTGAGATCACTCTTGACGAATGGAAAACACTGCTGACACTGTGCGTGACCTTTGTTTTTAGATCCCGCTATGCCGTCGATGTGCCACCGGACTGGACACGTTGGTTGGGCGATTACGTATATCCCAACGTAGTGGGAAGTCCTTACACTGATGCCATTGCCGGCAGGGTTCAGTGGCCTTCTACTAAGTCACGCCGGTCTATGCTAGTGAAGATACTGCATAAGTCTCTGGCTCTGGACCTCAACAATGAGGCTGATAAGCAATGGCTCGATTTAACGTTACTGGAGATGTGGAGGACCCTGCAAGGGCTGCCTGGTGATTTCATCAATAATACCGGCGACGGGTTTATTCTCAATCTACGTACAGCCTCTGAATTCTATGTGCCTGAAACTGTCTGGCAGTGTCCGTTTACCGGTAAAGGACTTGATCGGGTGTTTCGTGGCGTATCCCCGTATTCACCCTATCAGACAGATACTGAACTGGCACTGTGTGAAATGGTCACTATGCCCCGGCTGCCGATTCCGTTCTGGACACCTGATGCCAGCGACGATCCTCTGAGTGCGGAGTCATGGCTGGAGACCGACGAAGTCGTAAAGACGGCCAGGGAGACGTTGCTGTGGGAGAACCACTCTGATCTGATAGCGCGTGAATCCAGGTGGTACGGTATTGGAGAACACTCAGCACAGCAGAGTAGTAAAAAGCTCAAAAGGCTGGAGGCGAGCTTTAAAAGAGGCACTACCAATATCCTGAACTGCTCTACTACCATGGAGATGGGAGTAGATATTGGTGGCATCTCTGCGGTGCAAATGAATAATGCCCCACCGGGCCCTGCAAATTATCTGCAACGTGCAGGAAGAGCAGGCCGGCGTGGTGAGTCAGCCTCTGTCGCTTTGACGCTTTGCTCTACATCGGCGCATGGGGCAATGCTGTTCCATAATCCAGACTGGCCGTTCAGTTCACCAATAGCTGTTCCCAGGGTCTCACTTGACAGCGCCGATATCGTTCAACGGCATGTCAATGCATTATTGCTTTCTGGTTTCCTGATGCCGTTAACCAGCCAATTGAAGGCCAACTGTGAGTGGTTTTTTGACCGGACAAACGATGAACCATCAGTCTGCGAACGTTTTGAATCAGAGTTAATTGCTCTGACCATTGACAGCGAAGGTATACGGGAAACTATAAAACGTCTTTTAAGGGGAACTGCCCTTGCTCAGAAACCGGTTGAGTCAGTCGTTGCTTCCACTCTGGAATCTATTCAAAAGACGGCGATCGAGTGGCTCGGGTTAGTCGAGAGTATGCGTTCTGATTTGGCGCACCTGAAAACCATCACCCGAAATGCAGAGGTAACTCCCGCGTACAAGTCAGTGAGCCTTAGGCTTGAAAGGGTCTTGCGTGAGTACTTGCTCAGTGAGTTGGCCAGGGCAGGGTTTCTTCCCGGTTACGGGTTTCCCACGGACGTCGTTAGTTTTGTTACTGACACCATTGAAGACCTTAAAAAAATGAAGAGCGGTAAGGTTGGCCGGGAAGACAATAGAAGTCGATCACGGGGTTATCCGAGTCGTGATTTGCCGGTAGCGTTAAGGGAGTACGCCCCGGGTAGTGATATAGCGCTGGATGGCCGGGTTTATCGAAGTGACGGGGTATTGCTTAACTGGCATTTACCACCCGGCGATCATGGTGTTCAGGAGGTTCAGGCATTGAAACACTATTGGCATTGCCGAAGTTGCGGGGCGGGGGATACCGTGCTTTCGACGCCACCTGAGCAATGTATTGTCTGCGGCTCCAGTCGGCTGAGGTCTCAACGGTTCATTGAACCAGGTGGATTCACCGTTGACCTTGTCTATAAACCGCATAACGATTCTTCCCAGATGAAGTTCATGCCGGTGGTACCACCGCGTTTGAACATTAGCGCTGGCCACTGGGTGTTAATGGCCAATCGAAAAGCAGGAAGGTTGCGCTACTCTTCTGAGGGTACAGTGTTGCATCGGAACCCGGGTCGGGAAAAGTGCGGGTATTCTGTTTGTCTGCGTTGTGGCCGGGCGGCGGAGCAATCTGATGAGGGGGTTGTAGCCCGGGTTTTTAGTGAGCCACACTATCGATTGCGTGGAGGTAAAGATACCAACGGACTATCGTTGTGTGAAGCCAGTAATGAAGACTACGCAATTGTAAAAGATCTTGAGTTAGGGCATCAGAGTAAAACATCCATTGCAGAAATACAGTTCAATCACCCCGAAACCGGCGCGCCACTGAAAGATGAGTCAGTTGCCTGGTCGTTAGCAGTTGCTCTACGGCAGGGGCTTGTCGAAACGCTCGGTTTGGAAGTATCTGAAGTTGGTATTGCTGTGCAGGAAACCGTGAGTGAAAGCGGCTCGACTACGCAATCACTTTTCTTTTACGATCAGGCTTCAGGGGGTGCCGGATACTCAGAAAATATATTGTTCGACTTGCCACTCGTTTTTGCTAAGGCGCAAAAACTGTTGCATTGTAAAAATGAATGTGGAAAAGCCTGCCACAGTTGCTTGATCTCATACGACACTCAGCACAAAGTAGAGCAGCTTAATCGCAGGAAAGCGCTGGAATTTATTGATGAGGGCATGGCTGAGCTTCTCAATCTGCAACCGTCAGATTGTTTTTTCGGCGAGAGTTCCAGAAACGAGTCGCTTCCGCTGGATCAAGCCCTGCGAACTGCGATCGGTCGATCCGATACCAAGTCACTGGATATTATCCTAAGCGGAGAACCAGATGATTGGGAATTGGCAGAATGGGATTTCCTGCAGCTGCTTGTGCGTCATGGGACAGCGGGATTCGAAACCAGAATTGCAATTAAAAAGTCTACCTTCGAGAATTTACCTGACGATCAAATAAGATTCATTGAGGCTTTACGGGACCGCCGTGGATTGTCGTTGTATTTGTATAAGAAAAGTCAGCCACTGAAGAAAAACGGTGAGCTCATCGCGGTGGTCACTTCGGCGTCGGGTCAATGCACGGGCTGGGCTACTCATCCGGGAGTTATTTCTGAGCCCGGTCGTAACTGGTGCGCTGAACCGGCAATAGTTGTAAATGGGCCTTTGTCGGGGGAGCATTTTGCCAATCTGATGGAAGATCTGCCGTCAGATATTCTTAAGAAAGGTAGTGGTTCGGTGCCGGGGCAGGTGCGTCTTACTATTTTCGAGGAGTTAAATGGGCCGGTGTCTAAATTTTCTGAGAAGTTGTGGTCGGAGATCGAAAAAAGTGCCCCGGAGATTAAACAGGAGTTAACCGGTGCGGGTCCGGCTCGGAAAATTATATATACGGACAAGTTTATAAAAACACCGCTTGGCTTGAGGCTTCTGGCCGAGACCGTATTGGGATTGCCATTGGAGGTTCTGGGGGCGGACACAGCGTTGAATGTTAATACCGTTGAGATTAAAGCAGATTTGCGTCAGAACAGAAGCCCCCGTTTGCTGGATCACGACTGGTTGCTGGATGAGCATCGCAGGGGAGTAATGCCCGGGTTGATGCGAGTGATGGGCTGGAATTCCGGAGCCGTGGATGTGCGTGAACTCAGTAGTGTTCCGCACTATCGCGAATTGAAAATTGAGTGGCCTGACGGTAGGTGTTGGAGTATGCAGTTTGACCAGGGATTCGGTTGCTGGAGTACGGTGATTAATGAATCATTTCCATTTCAGGAGTCCGTAGCTAATCAGGTCGGTTGTGCAGCTCGAATGAACCCGCGCTTAGTGACACGCAATGAAAATTTCAAAAACTACATATTTATTGATACGAGTGTTAGTGGACGATAGTAGAAAGTGGAAACGGGTCCACTTACGCTGTAGTCGAGGTTTAGGTATCTTTCGGTGTACTGACCGCAAAGCGAATACGCGGACACACTCTGTTGGTCTAATTGTTTAGCGGGCGATAGAGTTTTTGTGTGAGGGCTTGATAACCACTAATTTGCAATAATCCGCAAAGCTGGCGGAGTTACCAGACGCACACTGTTTCAAAAAGTACTGGTCTTCTCTGCAAGCAGCGACTCCGTTCACAGGGGAAGTTAAGGGTTCCTTGTTTTTATCAACTTTGTTT
>CALKXD010000102.1 GCA_938003855.1 uncultured Granulosicoccaceae bacterium
ATTTGGTTTTGATTGGCGTGATTGCGTGGCTCTCTCTGTACGACAAAGCAGTTCTAATCTACATCACAGTATTAGTGGCTGGTATTGGAGATGGTTTGGCAGAGCCGGTGGGTGTACGGTTCGGTAAACGGCGGTATAATGTTGGTGCTCTATTCACTGACAGGAAATACACAAGATCAATTGAGGGAAGTTTGTGTGTATTTCTCAGTGGTATACTTGCCGTGGTGCTGTTAGCCAGTCAACTGGATAAAACTCAATTCATAATTGCTCTGGTAATAATACCCATTACAATGACATTGGCTGAAGCTCTGTCACCTCATACCTGGGATGGGCCGTTCCTCTATCTGGTTGGTGGTGCGTCTACTGTAGGGGTGCTGGAGTTATCCGACTTAATGTATGCCGCTTAACAGGCGACGTTGATTAAAAAAATCGTGTCTGCTAATGATAAGCCAAAGCGGGATTCGGTGAGCATGGCGTGCGGCGCATCGTGAAACTACGATATCAATGCCGTGGGCAGCATCACTGGCGCACGCAAAGATCTTTACCGCGTCATGTATCATTGCCTTGCGCTTACTGGTCGGCAACTAATATTGCGGTGTCAATCCGACGGTTTCTGAAAGTGACTCCATTTCTTGTAAACGGTGGCGACGGTCTGTCCCGTCTATGGAAGACTTTAAAGAGATGCGCATGGATGCACTCGCCAATCCTCCACACCAACGGAAACAGCATCCCTTGTGAGTTGTATCCGGAAATTTGCAGCTGACGGCACTACCTTACCAGCGAACCTGGCCTGGCGCTTAACCACGCATTTACCGCCCCGAGTAGGTTGTTGCGTAACGATGCACTCTTCATAGGGTGTCTGACATTTTCACACGTCTTGTATAGCGATCCAGCGGCCTTGTGATGATTTTTGTATAAGGGTCCCCTCGCCGGGGTAGACTTTCGAGTGTGCGTTATATAATCCCTACACATGGTTTCCGGTCACCTGTAATAACCCATACCAACATTCCCGGTAAATTGCTGTTCTTCGACCCGTTGGTTACCATAAGGCCTCAATTGATCAATAGTTCTTATGGCAAGAATCTGAGAGATCGCTAATGGCCGCGAAAAAGAAAACACCCGCCAAGGTAAAGGCATCCAATCAGTCCTATACCGATGAAAAGGGCCGGACTCGTTGGCACCGGAACGATGAAGTTGCGGCGGTGATAAAACAGCTGGGTGAGTATCTGATTATCGGCGGCTACCCGGAGGGCCACGCAAAAAGATATGGCCAGTTGGCGCATACCATATCCCGCATGCCTGATTTGATTGATACGCTGGACGAAAACCAACAGATCAGCACTATCCCGGGTGTCGGTGGCATCATCACCAGCTATATTGAAGAAATTGTCCGGACCGGAACTACAAGCAAATTTAACGATGATCAGTACGGCAAACCACCACCGCTGAGCGTCCTTGAACTGACCGCCATTAAAAACCTGGGGGCAAAGACAGCGCGGATGCTGTATCAGGACCATGCCATTGATAGCCTGAAATCACTCTGTAAAGCTCAGTCTGCGGGGAAACTCACCGGCATCAAGGGGATCGGACCGAAAATGATTGAAACCATTGCCAGTCATTGTGCGTAGATAGAACCCGCTACTGAAGAAAGCGGCAGTCCCCCTATTCTGCTGCCAGGGTATCGGGTGCTCCGTGCCGACCTCACGGCCATACAGCGCGTCTTCGGGCAGATTGATTCCAATAACGCCAACCCTCGTGTAGCCTAATTGCCCGGTTCAGGACACAATAGGCCACCAGTGATGGTACACAGCAGTCGTTGCCGCTAAACCTTAGGCCCTGCCTAATTCTTATTTATTGATAGTCAGTTTACCCTTATGAACAGTACTACCATCGGTCAGCTGATTTTCGACAAAATCGACGCACTGGCCCGAATCTCTGAAAACCCCGACAATTTAACCCGCTTGTCTCTGAGCCCCGAACACCAGCGCGCCAATGCACTGGTGGGTGAGTGGATGCAGCAAGCCGGTATGCAGATACGCACCGATGCGGTCGGCAATATTATCGGGCGCTGCGAAGGCAGCGAGCCTGGTCCCGCGCTGATGCTGGGCTCCCACCTCGATACAGTGCGCGACGGCGGTCGCTACGACGGTATGCTGGGTGTGGTGGTGCCGATTGTCTGCATGCAGGTACTGCACAGCCGTGGTGAAACACTGCGCTATCCGGTAGAGATTGTCGGTTTCAGCGACGAGGAAGGTGTGCGTTTTCCGTCGACCCTGCACGGCTCCAAGGCGATTGCCGGTACCCTGGATGCGGACACGCTGCAGGACACCGATGCCGACGGTATCAGCATCGCTGAAGCGCTGGTCAGCTTCGGGCAGGACCCACAGCAGCTGCACAGTGCCAAACGTCAGCCAGACGAGTTCTTCGGTTTTGTCGAACTACACATCGAGCAGGGACCGGTGCTGGAAAAAGAAAATCTGCCGATTGGCGTCGTCAGCGCCATTGCCGGTGCGTCGCGGTATCAGATCAGTGTTACCGGTAAGGCCGGGCATGCCGGTACTGTGCCGATGAATTTACGACAAGATGCCCTAACCGGCGCCAGCGAGTGCATTGTGGCCATTGAGGCGATCTGTGGCAGTTTGTCCGATGTGGTCGGCACCGTGGGGCAGATAAAAGCCGCCCCCGGTGCCGGCAATGTGATTCCCGGTGCCGTCGAGCTTTCTTTGGATTTACGCTCCAGTGAAGACGCTACCCGCAAGCACGCAGAGCAGCAAATACTGAGTACCTTCGACGCGGTGGCTGAGCGGCGGGGCCTGACAATCACCACCCATTGCCGCCATCAAGCCAGCAGCGTCACCTGCGACGAGCAACTTTGTTCGCAGTTGGCCACGGCGATACAAACCAGTGGTTACCGTCCGTTGACGCTATCGAGCGGCGCCGGTCACGACGCCATGGCCATTGCCGCGCTCACCCCGATGGCGATGCTGTTTGTCCGTTGTAAGGACGGTTTAAGCCACCACCCGGATGAAAGCATGACCCGGGAAGATGCTGCCGCTGCCGCCGATGTACTGCTGAATTTTCTGCGCCAGATCAACGCAGGCACCTGAACTTGTTCTGCTTTTACCGCTTACACGCCCAATGACTGCCTGTCCGGTTGTAAATCAGCTGAAAAAGGCCGATTCTGATGACTGACTCGCCCCACCACACAGGGTAACGATGGCTACAAAATCTTCACGAGTACTGATCGCCGTTGGCGGCAACGCAATACACCCGACCCGTCGCCCGGGTACGGTTGAACAGCAAATTGAATTTGCCGTGAAGACCGGCAACGCGCTGCTGCCTATTCTGCAAAGCGACAATCAAGTCATCATCACGCACGGCAATGGTCCGGTGGTCGGCAAAATACTGATGCGTCAGGTGCTGGCGCGCGAGACAGTGCCACCGATGACGATGGACGTATGCGTCGCTCACAGTCAGGGCGGCATTGCCTATCTGATGATGCAGAATCTGGAAAACACCCTGCGTAAAGCGGGTAGTCAGCGCCACGTAGTGTGCCTGCTTACACAGGTAGAGGTAGACCCCGACGACCCCGCTTTCAACAATCCAACCAAGCCGGTGGGCTTTTTCTACAACGAAGAAGAC
This sequence comes from uncultured Granulosicoccaceae bacterium, assembly GCA_938003855.1. Taxonomy (GTDB): domain Bacteria; phylum Pseudomonadota; class Gammaproteobacteria; order Granulosicoccales; family Granulosicoccaceae. The sequence continues at coordinate 3,643 of CALKXD010000102.1, forward strand.
GCCAGAGATATCGAAAAAAAGCTGGGCTGGAAAATGCGTGAGGACGCCGGTCGCGGCTGGCGCTACGTGGTGCCATCACCGACGCCAAGGCATATTGTTGATATCTCGCTGATCGAAACAATAGCCAACAGTGGTGCTGTGGTTATTGCCGGGGGTGGGGGCGGTATTCCGGTCATACGCAATGACGATGGCACCCGCCACGGCGTCGAGGCGGTGATCGACAAAGACTTAAGCTCGGCACTGATGGCCAATGTGCTGGGCATCGAAACCCTGCTGATACTGACCGCGGTCGAGCAGGTGTATGTTGATTTCGGTGGTGAAAATCAACGTGCACTGGGATCAATCAATTTGCCGGAGCTCCTTGCGCTGCACGAGGCCGGTGAATTTGCCGATGGCAGTATGGGTCCCAAAGTACTGGCTGCGATCAACTTTTTACAGGGCGGGGGCAAGCGCGCAGTGATCGCCCACCTCGACGATGCTGCTGCCGCGTTGGACGGTGATGCCGGCACTCAGGTTTCGATCTGACTCATCATCTGATACCCACAGCGGCACGTAGTACAGGCATCGGCAGCGCACAATCACGACTGCATCGCGAAAACCTCTGTCGATAACTCACGGGCGGTACCTCTGCCCGTCACTTCATATTAGAATGGGCTGACTCCTTTACGTCCCGGTTTCGGTCCGCCCTACCTATTCAGCGCACGCGCTGGGGAGAATGCATGCAACACCTGTTTGATGACCTCAATCCTCCGGTCAGGCGATTGATGGGACCCGGTCCGGTGGAAGTGGACCCACGCGTACTGAACGCTATGTCAATGCCGATGCTGGGCCAGTTCGATCCGCACTTCACCGAGTACATGAACGAGATCATGTCGTTGTACCGGGGGATATTTCAAACCGAAAATCAATGGACCATGCTGGTCGATGGCACCGCGCGCGCGGGTATCGAATGCGTGATGGTGTCCGTGTTAAACCCCGGTGATACCGTACTGGTACCGGTGTTTGGTCGCTTCGGGCACCTGCTCAGTGAAATTGCAACGCGCTGCCGTGCCAATGTAGTCACCATCGAAACCGAGTGGGGCACGGTGTTTGACCCACAGCAGATTGAAGATGCGATCAAAAAACACCAGCCCAAGGTGCTGGCCTGTGTGCAGGGCGATACCTCCACCACCATGGCACAGCCACTCGGTGAGATCGGTAAAATCTGTCGAGCACACGGTGTCTATATGTGTGTCGATGCAACCGCCTCGATTACCGGCATGCCACTGCCCACCGACGAGTGGCAAATCGACGCCGTCACTGCCGGATTGCAAAAGTGCCTGTCCGGACCGCCGGGTATCGCACCGATCACCATTAATGATCGAATCGCCGAACTTATAACCGCGCGCAAGCACATTGAAGAGGGTATCCGTCCCGACGACTACCAGGCAGCCGACGGCGAGATGATTCAAAGCAATTATTTTGATCTGTCGATGATCATGGACTACTGGTCTCCGGCGCGGCTGAATCATCACACCGAGGCGACCTCGATGCTGTACGCTGCCCGCGAGTGCGCACGGATCACATTGAAGGAAGGCTGGGACCGTCGCTTCGCCAGACACAATCAAACCAGTGCGGCATTGGTAGATGGCTTGCGTGCCATGGACCTGGAAGTGTTTGGTGATCTCAGTGTCAAGATGCCTAATGTCACCGGCGTCTATATTCCGTCGAGCGTCGAGGCAGATAAAGTACGGGGTGAAATGCTCAACGACTTTGGCATTGAGATTGGCACTTCATTCGGGCCGTTGCACGGCAAGATCTGGCGCATTGGTACGATGGGCTTCGGCTGTCGCAAAGATAACGTACTGGCCTGTCTGGCGGCACTGGAAACCACCCTGCGACGCAACGGACATGGCTCTACCGCCGGTGCCGGTATTGATGCCGCCCTAGCCGTATATAATAATCCTGATCACCCCACACTAGCCGGCCTGGCGTCGGTCTAGCGTGCGAATAAACACACTGGCAATTCCCTTGCCCGGCACCTATCCGGTTCAGCTGTGCAACCCGCGCTTTACCACACAGCGCAAACCAGGCTCTGCCCCGACCCACACCATGGTTAACAACACCTGCGAGTTACCCACTTATGTCTGCTACTGATTTACTCAAGGATGGCCCGAGCGTTATTGGTGCGGGTTTGCCACGCTTTGTCGACGATCTCCAGTCACAGGGCGTGGCAGCCAGTGCAGTTGACTGGCGGCCACCGGCCTCATCCGATCCGGCCGTTCTGCAGGCGGCGGAATCGCTGAGTATCGGCAGCGTGGCGGCACTGATCGACAAAGCCAATGATGAAGCATCACAGCGTATGCACAGCGCTGACCCGATGCTGATCGACGTAAAGCTGGCCGCTGATGTCATCGAAGGCCTGGGAGATCATAAAATACTGCACGCCGGTCCTCCTATCGACTGGAAAGACATGTGCGGCCCGATGCAGGGTGCCATCTGCGGCGCTATTGTGCTGGAGGGCTGGGCGAAAAACCTGGACGCGGCGGCAAAGCTTGCGGACAGCGGCAAAATAGAATTTGAACCCAACCACCACCACAACGCCGTCGGGCCAATGACCGGTATGACCACCCAGTCTATGCCACTGATGGTGGTGAAGAACCTTACCCACGGCAACGAAGCCTACTGCGCCATCAATGAAGGTCTGGGCAAAGTGATGCGATTTGGGGGTAACGACGACTCGGTACTGGAGCGCCTGCGCTGGTTGTCGTCGACGCTGGGTCCACTACTGGCAGACACTCTACTGGCGCGTGACGGCGTTGGCCTGAAAAATATAATCGCACGTGGCTTGTCGATGGGTGATGAAATGCACCAGCGCAATGTGGCCTGTACCAGCCTGATGATGCGGGAACTGGCCCCCACCATGGCGCGTGTCGCTGATCCGGAAACCGCCTTTGAAGTACTGGAATTTATCGCCGGTAATGATCAGTTTTTCCTCAATATCGCTATGGCGATGGGTAAGGCAATCATGGATCCGGTCAGAGATATCGGTGGCTCATCTATTGTTACTGCGATGTCCCGCAACGGCACTAACTTCGGCATTCGAGTAAGCGGCTGTGGCGATCAATGGTTCACTGCACCGGTTGAAATGCCACGCGGTCTGTATTTTCCAGGCTTCACCGAAAAAGACGCCAACCCGGATATGGGTGATTCAACCATCGTCGAGACCATAGGCCTAGGCGGTTTTGCGATGGCGGCGTCGCCCGCAGTCGCCGGTTTTGTCGGTGCCGGTGGCGCGGCAGATGCTGCCGCCTTTACTAACCAGATGACCGAAATAACTCACGCTCGCAATCCGGAGTGGACCATCCCCGCACTTGATTTTGCCGGTGTTCCGTCAGGCATTGATGTTCGCAAGGTGGTGAGTTCGGGCATAACGCCCACCATCAATACCGGCATTGCACACCGCGAACCCGGTATCGGTCAGGTTGGTGCTGGCGTCGTCAACGCTCCGCTGGCCTGTTTTGAACAAGCCTGTGTGGCACTTGCAGAGAGGATGTCCGCATCATGAGCGAAGTAATCAACGAGGTTCGCAAAGGCTTCTATCTGGACTCTGTCGCGCTAATGAGACTGTCGGCAGAGATCGTCGCACTGGGCGGGATCGACGATGCTGTGCTGATGATCGGTACGCCTGCCAATCTACAGATTATGAAGGATGCGGGTATCCTGAACGATACCGGTGCCGCCGCCAGCCCCAATGATCTGGTAATCGCACTGCGGGCAGACGGCAAGTCATCGGCCAACCGGGCTCTGGCACAAGCGCAGAAGTCACTGGAAGGTGGCGCACTTAAATCATCTGCGTCCGATCTCCAGTCGCGCACCCTGCGCGGTGCGCTGAGCAGCCATAGCGGTGCTAACCTGGCGCTGATTTCAACACCCGGTACCTACGCCGGTCGCGAAGCACGACAAGCGCTGGAACTGGGTCTGAACGTGATGGTTTTCAGCGACAATGTTTCACTGGCGCAGGAAACATCACTAAAGCTGCAAGCACGTGAGCAGGGGTTACTGGTGATGGGGCCCGATTGCGGAACCGCCTATATCAATGGCGTGCCGCTGGCCTTTGCCAATGCCGTGGCCACTGGCAGTACCGGAGTTATTGCCGCGTCAGGCACCGGCTTGCAGGAGTTCTCTGTATTACTGAGTAAGCTTGGCGGGGGCATCAGGCACGGTATCGGCGTGGGCGGTCGGGATCTCAGTGACGCTATCGGTGCGATCTCCACACTGACGGCAATCGATTTGCTGGCTGCCGATGACGACGTCAGGCAAATCGTCCTTATTTCCAAACCACCGGGACAGACAACAGCAAAGCTGGTCTTCGACAAACTGGCAACCTGCGGCAAGCCGGTGATCGCCTGTGTATTCGGCGCTGACGAAAGCAGTCTACCAGCGGGCATCCAGCACGCAGCAACATTGCGACAGGCCGCAGAACTGGCCGCTGGTAAAACACTGGTAACCGATAATCCCAAGCCGTCTGTTGAAGCACTGATTGCCGGTATGGGCGAGGGTCGACGACGAACAATTGGCCTTTATACCGGCGGTACCTTGTGTACCGAAGCGATGCTGGTAATGCGCCAGCAGGGTTTAACCGTTTGCTCCAACACCAGCGCCGACGGCGACGACACCGACGCGCAGCACAGGCTGCTGGATCTGGGAGCTGACGAATACACTGTCGGCAGGCCTCACCCGATGATCGAACCTGCTGTGCGCACCCCTCTGTTATCTGAGGCCATTACCTCAGCGGATACCGCCGTAGTACTGCTTGATCTGGTTCTTGGCTTTGGCGCTCACGACAATCCCGCAGCGTCTATAGTAGAAGCTATCGAGGAGGCACAGGCAGGTGCCCAGAATACCGCAGACGGACCACTGTTGATCGCGTCTATATGCGGCACCGACGATGACCCGCAAGGCTTTCGCCAGCAACGCGCAGCACTGCGCAGTGCCGGTGTGGTTATCTGCGACAGTAACAGTGACGCCGCCGGACTGGCCGCACAAATTGCTCAGAAAATCGGCTGACAACGGGTACTCCGGTGGACTTGACTGGTGCGGTACGTCGGCACTGGAAGTGCTGCAATCGGGACACGGCGTGGTCTATGCCGTGTTCGACTCGACCGCCTACCTGCAAAGTCTGCACAGCGCATCGAAGCTATGCTGTATCGGGGCGAGTCCGTTCAGCAAAGGTCCCTTGAATATCAGTGCCAGTGCCTTCCAGGCCAGAGCACTCCAGCAGGGTGACAAGTGGGTCTATAAAAACCACTGCCTGACCTTGTCCGGGCAGTACCATTTCCATACAAGCGCTATGCGAATATGGCAGCCGCCCCCAGTCTGCGTCATTGACGAATCTTCCCCGGGCACACCCGGATTGCGCCACAACTTAACCCGCAAACTTACCGGCAACATAGATTTAGCCATTGATCATAGTGCCAATCAACGGGTTGAGCGGCAACTGGACTGTGACATGCGGTTGCTCGGCAACTGGTTTTATAGTCCCGACGACACACCCATACCAATGACACTGACCAGGCTACTCGGTTGCGGCGGCGGACTAACGCCCGCCGGTGACGATATTCTAGTGGGCGTATTGGTCACCGCCGTGGCAACCAAAAACACGCACAAGGCAGGCGCATTGTCGGACTGGGTACGACAACATGTACAGGACCTGACCAGTAGCATAAGCGCTGCGCATTTGCTCGCTGCCTGCAACGGACAGGCGATTGACGCACTGCATCATTTTATCAATACAGCGCTGCAGCACGACGTCGATCAGTGCACCGTGGAAACTGCCGCACAACAACTGCAGAACTACGGCAACAGCTCCGGCTACTACGCACTGCTCGGTTCGCTTATTGTTTTAGACGGGGCTGTCGGTACCTAAGCTGACAGGCGGTTTATGGCTTTATTTGAGGGGTATTTCCGCTGTGTGACGACGC
>CALKXD010000103.1 GCA_938003855.1 uncultured Granulosicoccaceae bacterium
AAACAGGGCGTCGCGAGGATCATTCAGGTGCGTGAGATTTTACCTACCACATGGAGGCGCTTAGTTGTTCTTAAGTAACTACCTGTGGTCGGCAAAAGATTGCGTGCCTGAGTGGTACGCAGTAGCATTTGTTTCTGGATGGGCACTAGCTAATGGATACGCATTCTGCGACGCTTCGGCACTAGCACAAAGCAGGTCGGTTTACCCCCTGCCACCCCGTTTAACTACCAACAGGAAACACAGCGTGTCAGCACTTCAGACAATCCCTGCCCGCCGCGGCAAAGCTGTAGCGGTGAAAAAGGGCCAGGCCCTGAAAATAATCAATACCCACGGTCATCAGGTGGTGGACTTCTGGGCTTTTGTGGCTGGCCACCTGACCGAGTACTCCGGTATGGAGCAATGCCGGGCAACCTGGTTGAAACTGTGCCCGGACGTCGGTGATCATTTGTATTCAAATCGACGGCGCCCCATCATGACTCTGGAAGAAGACACCTCTCCGGGCCGGCACGACACCGTCATTGCGCCTTGCGACAATGAACGCTACGGGCTTCTTGGTTGCACCGAGTACCACGACAACTGCCGCGATAACATGCACGCCGCACTGCTGGAACTAGGATACAGTGTGCCGTTTACGCCCTGCTCGATGAATCTGTTCATGAATATCCCGTGGCAACAGGACGGCTCTTTGTCGTTTGACCCGCCACTGTCGAGCCCGGGTGAGTACGTACTGTGGCGTGCACAACTAGACTGCATTGCTGTTATGTCGTGCTGCCCACAGGATATTCTGCTGATCAACAACAAAAACACAGTCGACGCGCACTACCAGATAATCAACTGACCCTGTGAGCTGACGAACGGCCCCGGTTGGGCCGCTGCTTGCATCAGTAACAACCAGATGCACAAATGCGCCACTGATTCGCCGCATCACATTACCCGGCACCTCCCCCTTAAGGATCGAGCCTGTGAGCAACAGGGTTTTCAATTCATTGCAATTTTTCTTCTGTTCCACAGCCGGAGACATTCTCCACGGTGCTATCAATCAGATTTCGCCGGACCGCGCTGGTTCGCGCCAACACTTGACTGCCAGCGACGCGCGTCATATTCTCTAGTTATGTTAATCGCCTCAATACTACGTTTGCTCCTTATCAACCCGGCGGCCTGAGGCCTCCGGGTTACGCGTCACTCGTGTCCGGTAACCATCCGGATCACCCAGCAACGATAGATCAGGCGAAGAGATGAAACCTCTCACTCCCGCAACACCAGATTACTGCATCGGCAGCCTCCACATCGCACGCACACCGGGTTCGGTCATACCGGATCTCTCTGCTGTGCACCATTCACTTGCCCTGCTGACACAACTCTGCCAGCGGCTTCTTCTGCCAGGCAACGCAGCACCTGTCCCCTCTTACGTGTCGTCGAACATCAGAATGCAGAGCGAATCATGAAAATCGATCCAACCTCAAAATATCGCGCCTTCCCGCAAATTGACTTACCCAATCGTCAGTGGCCGGATAAAATCATCGATACAGCACCGAAGTGGTGCAGCGTCGATCTTCGAGACGGCAACCAGGCGCTCATTGAGCCGATGGGCAGCGAACGAAAACTGCGCATGTTCAAGATGCTGCTGGATATCGGTTTTAAGGAAATTGAAATCGGCTTTCCCGCCGCATCGCAAACGGACTACGATTTTGTCCGGCATCTCATCGACAACAACCTGGTGCCCGAGGACGTTACCCTGCAGGTACTGACGCAGGCACGGCCCGAACTCATTGATCGCACCTTTGAAGCGCTGCGCGGCTGTCCGCGAGCGATCATGCATCTGTACAACTCCACTTCTACGGTACAACGGAAAGTCGTATTCAAGCTAGACCGCAACGGCGTCAAACAGATTGCCGTTGACGGTGCTAACTATGTCGCTGAGTGCGCCACCCGCCACAGCGACACGCAATGGGTGTTCGAATACTCCCCGGAGAGCTTTACCGGCACCGAGCTCGACTACTCACTGGAAGTCTGTGAAGCCGTGATGGATGTCTGGCAGCCCAGTCCGACAAACAAAACCATTTTAAATCTGCCGGCCACGGTCGAGATGTCGACACCTAACATCTACGCTGACCAGATCGAGTGGTTTCTGAGCAATGTCAGTCGCCGGGACAGCATTGAGCTGAGTCTGCATCCGCACAACGATCGCGGCTGCGCAGTGGCGGCAACCGAGCTCGGCTTAATGGCTGGCGCTGATCGCGTTGAAGGTACGTTATTTGGCAACGGTGAGCGCACTGGCAACGTTGATCTCGTAACACTGGCATTGAATCTGTTCAGCCAGGGGGTTGAGTCAAACCTCGATTTCTCCGACATCTTCGAGATAATGCGCACCACCGAGCATTGCAACAAACTGCCCGTGCATCCGCGACACCCGTATGCCGGCGAATTAGTGTTCACCGCATTCTCAGGGTCGCATCAGGATGCCATTAAAAAAGGCCTACAGGCCCGCAACGACAGCAACGACACTCTGTGGGATGTACCGTACCTGCCTATCGACCCGGCCGATGTCGGCCGCAGCTATGAAGCCGTCATACGCGTCAACAGCCAGTCCGGCAAGGGCGGCATCGCTTTCATTCTGGAAAAAGATCACGGGCTTGAGCTACCGCGCCGGTTACAGATCGAGTTCAGCAAGGTAATTCAGGGCATCAGTGACGATACCGGCAAAGAGATAGACTCCGACCAGATCTGGACGGCCTTCCAGCAGGAATTTCTACAGCCCACGACACCGCTTGAATTCATTGAGCATCAGACGGAAGCCGAGAATCACGATGAAGGGCATCGCAACATCGAGGCAAAAGTTTTTGCCAACGGTGTTGCACAGACGCTCAACGGCAGTGGCAATGGTCCTATCGATGCATTCGTCGACAGTTTAAAAAAGCAATTCGATCTCGATTTCAGAGTGGTCGATTACCACCAGCACGCAACCGGCCGCGGATCTTCGGCGCAGTCCGCCTGCTATGTAGAAATTCAGGTCGGCAAAGCAGAAACCCGCTACGGTGCAGGACTCCACTCCAATATCGTCTGTGCATCCCTGGTGGCGGTTTGCAGCGCGGTTAATCGCGCCTCGAAAGATCTGCTCACTGTAAAAACATAACGCTATTGACGACTGCAGTATTCACTGCTGTGCACTAGCTGCAACTTGAGATAACGACCCGTTAAGGGTCGTTCTTTTTTGGCCGGTCCATGCGTGGCTCGAAACTCTATTTTTGCAGACAGTGACTAACATTCCAGCGTGCGTGCGGTTTCTATAATCTTCAGTGGCTTTACGGTGGGTATTTCAACGAATTCCCACGGGTTGCTGATCGCGGGAGTCGTTACGCAATTTGCACCGGGACTGACAAGCTCAACCGTTACCTCCACGTTATCAGCAAACTCGGCTACGCGCTGCACACCGATGATAAATCCGCCGCTAAGCTGCGAACCCATGGTCGACGCCAGCACCACATTCGCTGAGAAATCGACACCTGCCGGCACTTCTATTGAATACCGCCCGAGTTCCGTTTGATACTCAAGCTCTGAACGAAGCGTTTTAAAAGACTTCACCGTCACGCTGTCATCAAGGTTGTAGTCCGCCTTGTGCAGAATACCAAAGCCCAGCACAGCCATCGGCGTCGCCGGCGGCGCCACTACCGGCTCTACGTCTACAGGCGAATTGCCACCGCCAACCGCACACGCACCCTGCAACCCGATCATCGGCAGTAAAAATAAGTATCGACGAAACAAAGACATAACAAATTCTCACACTAAATTAAACACATGCCCACCCGGCAGAGCCTCACCGTGGCGCACCAGAACGACAGACCCCGCCCCACATTACCCTTGACTCCACTTTACCCTCACTCTAGCATCGACGCTGTAGGCCGCCGACATCACGCTGATTGTCGACGGAATCCAGAATTGCATCAGCACTGCAAGTGATCAATCAACAGGCGACTCAGATTTTTCTGGGATATCCCGCTCAAGCCTTGCGAAACAAGCACAGAACGCCGCTGCAATCCACATTGTAAAGGAGAGGAAATGAACCTGTTTAAAAACAAACTGACCGCCATCGCAAGCGGGCTTCTGGCTGCCACTTGCCTGTCATCGTCAGCGGTTGCCGCAGAATTCGACGGTATTGAAATCAATGTTCTTACCCGCCCGGGTCCTGTCATCGCGCAGCGGCTGGTTGAACGCGGCGAAGAATTCACCGCCATGACCGGTGCCAAAATACGCGTCAACGAAGTTCCATTCGCCGAACTCTTCCAGAAAATCCTCACCGACTGGGCAACCGGAACCAATTCAATTGATGTCGGCGTATTCGCCTCCGGCTGGGCTGTTGAACTCGCTGACGCAGACCTCATCGAAGATCTAACTCCCTACGTTGAAGCAGACGAAAAACTGCAGTTCGACGATATCGCCCCGTTCTTCCGTGAGTTCAATCAGAAAATCGGTGGCAAAACCAAACTGATCACCATCGATGGTGATTTCCAGATGCTTTACTACCGTCGCGATATTTTTGACGAAATGGGTTTAAAACCCCCCACCAACTGGGCCGAGTACATGGCGGCAGCCAAGGCGACCCACGGTAAAGACATGAATGGCGATGGCGAGCCAGACTATGGCTCGTGCATATTCAAAAAGCGTAACGCGCAATCGTACTTCGCCATTATGTCTGTCGCCGCCGGCTTCAGCCAGACGCAAGGCACCGGACAGGGTTTCTTCTTCGACACCGAAACCATGAAGCCGTTAATCAACAACGAAGCATGGATCGAAGCACTGAACGTGTACAAGGCAACCGGCGAATACGGACCCGCTGAAGAGCTTAACCAGGACATCGGTGATACCCGCGCACTGGTTCAGGGCGGCCGCTGTGCACTGGCTATTGACTGGGGTGATATCGGCCCGCTGTCAATTGATCCGGCCGGTGCTGCTATCAAAGATAAAATGGGGGCTGTTGCAATGCCCGGTACATCCAGAGTTCTGGATCGTGAGTCTGGCAAGCTGGTCGACTGCACACCGGACATCTGCCCGCATGCCGTCGATGGCACCAACTTCAGCCCGTTTGCGGCATTTGGCGGCTGGTCCGGTGCGATCAACAAAAAAGCCGACGACGATGTTAAAAAAGCGGCCTATGCCTTCCTTTCCTACATGAATCAGCCCGAGCAATCGAACGTTGACGTGACCATGGGCTGGACAGGCTACAACCCGTACCGCAACTCGCAGCTCAACAGCACCGAGAACTGGGTCAAAGCCGGTTTCAGTGAGGAATTCGCACAAAACTATTTAGGTGCGATCAAAGACAGCCTGAACAACCCCAACATGGCTTCTGACCTTCGCATACCCGGAACCGCTCAGTATCAAGGTGTTGTCCTGGATCGTGAACTGGCGCGTTTCCTGGCTGATGAAATTACAGCCGCCGAAGCTGTGGCCAACATCGAAGAAGGCTGGGAAGAGATCACTGAAGACTTTGGTCGTGATACCCAGCGGGAAATGTACAAAGCATCCCTCGGTATCACTAACTAGCCCACACTAGCTGCTTCAGCAACGGGTGTATTCAATTTCAACCGTCAACCATCAGCGTAGTTGGACAATGGCTCCAACTACGCTGATGCTGTAGCAGCCCGGTTATGACAACTTCTATATTGACCAGTCCAAAGCGCTTAACCCGTCGGCAACGTTTCAGTGAATGGGTCGACAGACAAGCCAGCACACTTTTTATTACACCTGCAGTTGTGCTTATTCTGGTGTTCTCGATATTCCCGCTGGTCGCCTCACTGATCATTGCATTCTCGCGCTTCAGGCTCGGCGCCGGAAGCTACAAAGTCCGGTGGGTCGGCTTTAAGAACTTTGAAAAGCAGTTCTTCGGCTCAGAGCAATTTCATTTTCTAGGCACCTTCAAGGGCATGAGTCTGTTCGGCTGGGTCGTGACCATAGCCGCTGCCCTGTTATTGATCTGGTGGCTCTACCGCTACTGTAAAACCCGTTTCTGGTGGCTTGGTTTTATCGGCCGCATTATCAGCGCACTGGTGTTTTTTGGTATCGTGCTGCTTTTTTCCGCCACCCTGCTGAGCGGTACTCAATTCGGCACGCTCGGTGTCACGCTATTTTATGTCTTTGTCGGCTGTGCTCTGCAGTTTGGTATCGGGCTCGGGATCGCCCTGCTCTGCGCACAACCGATTCGTGGTCGAACATTTTTTCGTGTGCTGTTTTTTATCCCACTGATGATCACCCCCATCGGTATAGGCTATGCCTTCCGAATGCTTGCCGATACCACCAAAGGGCCGTTTTCGCCGGTGTGGCAATGGGCCGGTCTGGGGGATTTTTCATGGGCTACAGATCCCTGGGCTGCACGGATTTTTATTGTGATTGGAGACTCCTGGCAGTGGATACCGTTTGTCTTTATTATCCTGCTGGCCGCTCTGGAGAACATTCCCAAAGACCAGCAGGAAGCCGCCGAGGTCGATGGCGCGAGCGGCTGGCAGATATTTCGTGAGATCACCTGGCCGCAATTACTGCCCGTGGCAGCCACCGTCATGCTCATTCGGATGATTGAAGCTTTCAAGCTGGTTGATCTCCCCAACATCATGACAGCGGGCGGACCCGGCATTGCCACCGAATCTATGTCGCTGCACTCGTACTTCGCCTGGCGATCACTTGACCTTGGTCAGTCCGCCGCGATTGCCTACCTGCTGCTGTTTGTAACGGTGGTCCTGTGCGTCTCGTTTTTCAACTACGTTGTGATAGGCAAACTGCGTCAGGCTGCCTGATACCGGTACCAGAAAAAGACTATGGCCTACATCAGAAAACGAACCCTGCTGAACCGGATATTCGAAGCGCCGGCCATCGGCAAAATGGCACCAGGGACTGCACTGTTTGTGTACGCCTGCCTGCTGTTCTGGACGCTAGTGGTTGCCTTTCCGCTGTACTGGATTCTGATCACCTCATTAAAAACCGCACAGGATGTTAACGGTGGCCCGTTCTTTATTCCCTGGGTCGATTTCACACCAAGCCTGCATGCCTGGAAGGAACTCTTCGTCTTTGACTACGAAGACACCCTGCGTTCTTACACCAACTCTATTGTGATTGCACTGCTGTCCACACTGCTGTGTATTTCGGTGGGTTCGATGGCCGCCTACGCGTTGGCACGTATCACCTACAAACCCAAGTTCGGCAACATCCTGCTGTTTGTTATCGCCATGATCGCTGGAATGTATACCACCTGGAAATTCGGCGTCGACTGGAAACTCACCATTGCGGCGGCAGTAGCCGTATGGTTTTTACTGGTGCGAAGCATTGGCCGGTTTTTCAAAAAGTCTGTTGGCAATGGCGACATTTTATTCTGGATGATCTCTCAGCGCATTCTGCCCCCCATAGTAACTGTGGTGCCGATCTACATGATGTTTCAGAACCTCAAGTTACTCGACACACACATCGCACTGATACTGACCTACACCGTTGTGAATCTGCCTATCGTTGTCTGGCTGATGTATGACTTCATGAACAGCATCCCTATCGAACTGGAAGAAAGTGCTCAGCTTGATGGCGCCAGTCGTCTTCGAACCTTCTGGGAGATTGTACTGCCGCTGGCCAAACCCGGCCTCGCAGCCACTACCTTGCTGGTACTGATTCTGGCCTGGAACGAATACATACTCGCGGTATTTTTATCAACCTCCAACGCGCAGACCATCCCGATTCTGGTCTCTGCCATGAACGCCGGCGAGCGCGGAATTCTCTGGTGGAGCATGTGTGTTGTTATCATCATCATGATCATACCGGTAGTATTTATGGCCATACTGTTACAACGCTTCATCAGCAAAGGTGTATTGCTTGGCGCGGTGAAAGGATAGATCGAATGCAATCATCAGCCACAGAAGACGCAAAGCGTCTATCACTGCGCAACCTGAACAAATCTTTCGGGTCGGTACACGTGGTGAAAGATCTCAGTATCGAAATAGAGCCCGGGGAATTTCTAGTGCTGCTGGGCCCGTCAGGTTGCGGCAAGACCACAGCCCTGCGGATGGTCGCAGGCCTTGAGACTGTCGACAGCGGCAGTATCGAGCTCGGCGGCGAAGACATCACCAACGCCTTGCCGAAGTACCGCGATATCGCCATGGTGTTTCAGTCATACGCTTTGTACCCACACAAGACAGTCGCAGAGAACATGGGCTTTCCGCTGAAGGTGGCAGGCGTAGCACGCGCCGACGTCGATGCCGCAGTGCGCGAAACCGCAGCACAGGTTCACATGATCGAATACCTTGATCGGTTCCCGCGGGAATTGTCGGGTGGACAGCGTCAACGGGTGGCGCTGGGACGCGCCATGATCCGTCGGCCCTATGCCTTTCTGATGGACGAACCCTTATCCAACCTCGACGCTAAACTTCGCGGCCATATGCGGGCCGAATTGAAGCACATGCAACATGACCTGGGCACCACCACCATCTATGTCACCCACGATCAAATAGAGGCGATGACCCTTGCCCACCGTGTTGCCATTATGAACGAAGGCGTTCTGCAGCAACTGGGCACACCACGCGAGGTCTACGATCAGCCAGCCACTCTGTTTGTGGCGGGCTTTATGGGATCGCCGCCAATGAATTTTGTACACGGCAGCATCGACAACCAGCGCTTTACATCGACAAACGTTAACCTGCCGGTAAGCGCCAATGGCAGCAGCGTAAAATCTGTACTCGGGTTTCGTCCTGAAGATTCGGAGGTTGGAGTGGCCGGCTCAGGCCTGTTTGATGCGACGGTATTCGCCTCTGAGCAAACCGGTGAGTATACACTGGTCACCGTTGTACTTGGCGACGACACCATGACAATAAAAATGCCACGGGACTTCGACGCGGCGATACACTCCAGCGTGTCAGTAAGCTTCCCTACCGACAAAGGATTCCTGTTTGACAAAGTATCGGGAAACCGCGAGTCGATCCATCTGGTCGGTGGCTAACCTGCACTACTTATGTGGGTTCGACCTTCCGGGTCAATAACGCTAAACAGGTCGCCCCAGGCTAGTGCCTATCCAGAAACAAGGTGTCGCGAGGATCATTCAGGTGCGTGAGATTTTGTCTACCACAGGTAGGCGCTTAGTTGTTCTTAAGTAACTACCTGTGGTCGGCAAAAGATGGCGTGCCTGACTGGTACGCAGTAGCACTTGTTTCTGGATGGGCGCTAGCTATGTGTATTCTCAGGGGACGCAAGTACAGGGCACAGGGCACAGGGCACACTATGTGGAATGAGCCCTGTCACCAACCACTCTATCGGGCCTTCTAACCCGAGGCGACAAGCAAGCCGACCTCTCAAGCATTTACTACTGGCCAAAAAAACCGTTATCCAACCCTTCAAAGTTATTCGAAGCGCTCAGCGTGTATCGCTTGGTCCGATCACCATCGACAAGTCGCACAACATTCTGCTGAACGTTGTTACCGGACATGTAAGCAAATTTGAATTCCAGTATATCAAATGCTGCCGGCATATTTTTAATCTCGAACGCCAGTTGCGTCTGGTGGTTGTCCAGTTTCATTCGGCCTTTGCCGAGCACCGGGACTACAGAGTGCCCGTCACTGGTTGCAACATTGAGGTTAAAACCGCTCTTAATATATTGAACAAGCCGTTTTTTGTACTCCCTGCTTCCGGTTGTGAGCTCTGAATCCCCCTCGTCGCTGTCCTGGTGGAACCGGCGCACTGATTGATCCAACTCATACAAGGGAGTCCCTACAACAAACATCCATTCACCATCCGCGGTATGAATGATCTGCACAGTGGCCATGCTATTATCATGCGCCACGCAAATCACCGGCAGGGAGCACAACGCCAGCAGCAGATAACGGGCTATTTTCATAAGTTGATCAAACTCTAGTGAACAGATGGTAGTACGGATGCTGCCGGGCCTTCTATAATGTTACGGCCCGGACGCATGTTGCCAACAACAGTTAGTGCTCGGCGCTACCGAACACGAACGTCCATACTTACAAAACTGCCCTTGAGACAGGATGGCAGATTTGGCGCTGTGGCTTCCTTTGCATGATAATGGTACACGCCATCCGGGAAGTCAGCATTGGCGTGAGTATGCCCATTGCATTCGTCGACAGTTGCGACATCCGCGGGCTGGGTATTCTGGCTATCTATAGAGTCAAAGGCACCATAGATTGGAAAACCATCTTTCGCAATACCTGCGAAAATGGCCGGCTCATCTACCGCTACGTTGGCGTTACTACAGGTCATGCCATATAACTCAGTGAAGTTGTAAGTTTCCGACGCCAGCGTTGTATTCATTGACTGAGGAACGTTATGCCAGTGATAGTATCCTGAGGGATCAGCGTGCCCGCCACAGAGGTCGAGAGAGGGGATGTTACCACTACCTGTACCTCGGACAGCAGGATCAGCAATAGTCACGCTGGGCGGATTCCCTTTGTAGGGAACACCGTTCAAGCCGAAGCCGATACTCGCGATAGTACCCAGCTCCAGAGGCTCCGATCGAAATTCCGGCGTCACTGGTATTAGATAGGTGACCTCCAATGTGCTGTCAAAGGGCGGTGACAGACAATAGCTAACCGACTGATCAATCGATCTGTCGGTAAGATCGTCAAAACGTATATTACCTTCATCGTCTATTATATCGTAGCCATCCGCATCCATAGCGATGGCCGCATCAATCAGTGACTGAAACCCTGGCGAGGTCGGCCCGTCATAAACGCCAACACCGGCTTCACTGCGTGGTGTATTGACAGTTTCCGGACAGAACGGGCCTATCGTTCCGTTGCCTTCGGTGTCGCCAACGCCATTCGCGGCAAAAGTCACTTGATGACAAGTCGTGCTACTACCATTCTCGAGTTCGCAATCCACCAGGGTTGTGCTTAAGAGCGTTGATCCGAACATGCTGCTATCAAAATACCCGGCGTTCTCGCCTGTGTCGGTGGGTTCGGTGGTGTCGGTGGTGTCGGTGGTGTCGGTGGGTTCGGTGGTTTCATTGGGCCCGGAAGTGCCCGTCCCCTCCGTAGATGAGTCTGATGAGCACCCGGCCATGGCAAT
>CALKXD010000104.1 GCA_938003855.1 uncultured Granulosicoccaceae bacterium
ACCTGAATGATCCTCGCGACACCCTGTTTCTGGATGGGCACTAGCGAAGCAAAGGTGTCCACCGCGTTAGATTGCTTAGATTGATTCCTGCTCTGTCTTTTTTTGCTTCTTGGCGTTGATGCTCTGTTCGAATACATCGAACTCGTCTCCGATATCATGCGCGGTAGTAGCTGCAGCAGGCACTTGATTGTCGCTGACGTCAGGTACAGCACGGTTAGCCGTATAGGCAATGGTAACATCATCAATGTCGGCTGCCGGAAACTCCGATGCACCGGACGGAACCGGCTGACCGGGAATGTCGTCACCGGCACTGCGTGGCGCATCTCTTACAAGGGTGTGGTCTTCGAGGCTCGGGTTAGCGGGTTGATTGTCCCAGTCGACAACCGCAGCGATAGGCGACGCTCTCTCTTTTAGTGTTCCACGCTGGCGGTCTCGCATTTTTTTCCATCCAATGGCTGCCACCAGCAAGCTTATGCCTGCCAGACTCAGTAGTATTACCAGTGTGGATGCAGTCCCGGCGCTGGTGTCGCTGGTAACTTCGGGATTACTTGTTACAGGCAATGCGTTGTTGGTTGGGACGGTTTCAGGTTCGACGGATACGGGGTTGTCATTTACGCTGACAGTCGCGGCGATAGCAGGCGGTTTTTCGGCGCTTGCAGTCTGACCGGATTGATCGATAGTCTCATCGCCGCCATCGATGATTATCGCTGATTGTGTTTGCGGGGCAAGCACTTGGTCATTCGCTGTCAGTTCTGCGTTGTCTGGTGCCTCAACGGATGCTATGTCTGTAACTACCGGTGCTGCAGGAACCGCTGTGCTTGCAATGACTGCTACGGTGTTTTCAGAGGCAGAAACTTCGCTTGTTGCGGTGCGGGTATTGTTAGCTGTATTTGCGCTGCCGACAGGTGATAGGTCTGCGGTGACTGGCGTTGCCTCCGGGGTTGGTAACACCGCTTCTTTATCGACTACATTGGCGGTTGTAGTGCTCTGTGCCAGTATTACCGGTGTCGGTGAAAGTCCGTTAAGGGTGCGACCCAGCAACTCCACCGCAGCGCTTGCGCGAGGCAATTCCATGGTGCGGTTGTCGGCTGACGCCATGTTGGCCGCTTCAATCAGGTCGGTGCTGTTGGCCTCATTGGGCACTACAACGGTTAGAGCGACGCCTTGTGATGCTGCATCCGGAATCAGTATCTGCTGCCCCCACATGGTATAGCGTCCATCCGCATCCGGATCGGATGTGGTAACAAAGCCGCTGCTGACAAGCACCAGCTGTTTGTCCTGCACGTCGGGATCAAACATCGCAAGACTGCGTTCCAGACCAGCGGCAAAGTTACTGGTTTGCGTGGCGCGCAGTTGCTCTTTTATCTGCTTGAATTCTGCAATGAATGCCTCGGCTGTCAGGGGCTCTATAATAAAACGTACGATTTCGTCAGCGGCAACTAAACCGATGCTGTCTGTGGGTGGTATGGATTCAGCAAGGCTGGTGGCGAGTCCTATAGCGCTTTGAATTTCAGTGCCACTGATACCCAGATCGATTGACACGACTGTCTGTTGTGCAGACCAGGCAGGCTGACCTAATAGTAGAGTGGCAATCGCCAGTAAATATCGCAGGTGTTTTGTGCGTTGCATCTTGTGCACCTCCGTTGGGATGATAATTTGAGGGCCGGTTGTCGGGGCTTTGACCCTGCCTGTGGCAGAGCTTTATTGACTGTAACAGAAAGCCGGGTACTTCAAGTGTTCGCCTGACTGTGCAATAACCAAATGGTATTAATACCCTATGCGGATTTATCCGATAAACGGGGGAAGTTCGCCGGGAGACGCGGCGAACCCCGGGGATTGTCTAAAGTGAAAAAACAATATTATTGGGTTACGTGTTCTGTCGGTTATTGTCTATGTCAGGCCAATTAATCCCGGGCCATCGGTGGGCGGTATTCAGGTCGGGTATAATTGAGGCGTCACAATAGTCTGTCGGATGACCGGGATGCTATGCTATATTTTCAGTCGCTTTCCCTGCGCTCGATTGCGTTGACAAAATCTTCGATGGTCTGTCCTGTGTAGCCTTCCCCGATTTGCCGGTCGGCGAGTTCCTGCTGTTTGAGAACAGTGGCTTTTGTCATGGTGGCGGGCAGTTGCATGTTGTCGAGCATGGCGACGACTTCACGCATTTCTTCGGCGCGTCGGGTCGCATGGATACTGCTTCGTGATAGCTGGTAGCCAGCCAGTTGATGCCAGTCCAGACCGGGGTAGGTGGCTTGCAGGGAATTAATCACTTCAGTCGTGGCGTTAACCTGCGCGGCCGCTTCGATAGATTCGGCAAACAGTGATTCCAGCCCCTTGATAACAACAGAGCGCAACATTTTGGTGGTGGATGCAGCGCCGTAATCATTGCTGATAGGACGGGTATTGAGCCCGTAGTTGTTCAGCACGCCTGACCAGTGTGCCGCTGCAGGTCCGCACAAAAGAATTGGCACATCGATACCCCTGGCCGGTACGGTATCCATTGCTACGCCTTCGATGAGTTCAGCGCCGTGAGTTGCAACAATACTGCCGATCTTGCGTTTAGTTTGCGGTGACACTGAGTTTAGATCAAGCCAGTACTGACCCTGCTTCAGAGCGCTGGCGGCTTGTTCTGCAGCGGCAACGGCCTGTGAGGCGGTGACTGTGGAGATAATTAATTCGCTATCGGTGACGGCGGCGCGGATATCGCCGGCGGCGATGATATCGAGTTCACGCGTTTTGGCGAGTTGATGCTCGGCGGTGCTTTGCTGGTGTTGCTTGATGTCAAAAGCTGTCACGGTCATTTGTGCCGCACGAAATGCAGTGCCGAATACCGGTCCGGCTTCGCCAAAGCCGATTATTGTTATGTTCAAGGGTTTGCCTGTGCAGTGCGTTGGATAACGGTCTTTCGGTGTGTTCGGTTATAGTGTGAGCAGCCACAACCGGTCCACAGATAATCAGGTTATTGCATGTCTGACCATTACACCTTTGAGATACTTGCCCGTTGCTTTCAGGCCGAAGGAGTGGACGTTTGCTTCGCCCTGCTTGGCGATGCCAACATGAATTGGGCGGCGGCACTTGCAGAGCGTGGCTGTCGGTTTGTGTATGTTCGCGATGAACACAATGCCGTGGCAGCGGCAATGGCGTGGTCGCGAAGCACTGGCGAAGTTGGCATTGCCACGGTCACCTGTGGCCCGGGAGTCACACAAATACTGACCGCATTGCCAGCGGCTGTGCGAGCTAATATACCTCTGGTGGTGTTTGCCGGCGAAGCACCGCTTGGCAAGCCGTGGTACAACCAGCAAATTGAGCAGAGGCCGTTTGTGGAGGCCTGTGGTGCCCGCTACCAGCCATTGCATTATCCGGCATCGATGCCCCGGCAGGTTCGCGACGCGTTTGTAACTGCCCGGCGTCACCGCCAGCCGGTGGTTCTGGGTGTTCCGTTTGACCTGCAGGAGCAGGCCTGGACTGGCGAGCCGCCACTGTTGACGTCATCACGTACTCTGGTTGGATTGCAGGGGGCGATGACCCCTGACCCGGCGCAGGTCGAGACCGCTGCCACAGTGATCACATCGGCGCAGAAGATCATTGTTATAGGTGGATTGGGTGTGGTGGATGATCAGGCGGCAAGGCTCTGTGTGCAACTGGCCGATCAATGCGAGGCGTTACTCGCGACCACACTACCGGCGCGAGGGTTGTTCAGGGAGCATCCCTTTTGTATTGGTATTGCCGGTGGCTTTGCCACTGATACCGCACGGCGTTGTCTGCAGCAGGCTGACTTGATTATCGCTGTCGGGTGTCGTCTGGCTCAGCACACCTCTGACAACGGAAAGTTGTTCGATGCTGCCAATGTGCTGCATATTGATCTGCATCCACAGGTAATCAGTCAGGGCAGGGTTGCGTCGCAATATCAGTTGCAGGGAGACGCCGGTGCCGCACTGCAAGCACTGCTGCCACGACTGTCGTCGGCGGATTGCGGTGCTGCCGGGTGGCGTGGCGAGGCTCTGGCCAGAGAGATTCAGCGCGCGCCAGCGGATGCTGAAGTGTTTGATATAGAAGCCGGGCTGCATGATCCGCGCGATGTGGTTGCCGCACTCAATAGTGTGTTGCCGGATGACTGGCATATGGTGAACTCATCGGGTCATTGCTCCTGGTTTACTGCGCAGATGAATAATCGACCGGTGGATCGCTTCCTGACCATTCGTGAGTTCGGCGCGATAGGCAACGGGATTGCGTTCGCGATAGGCGTTGCGATGGCAAATCCGGATCGAACCATTGTTCTGTTTGACGGTGATGGCAGTCTGCTGATGCACATACAAGAGCTCGAGACGATTCGCCGCCACCGATTGAACATTATCATCTGTGTGCTCAATGATGGCGCGTACGGGTCCGAAATTCATAAGCTTCGGGCGGAGGGGCTAAGCGATCAAGGCGCGGTGTTCGGGCGGCCGGAGTTTGCCGACATTGCACAAGGATTTGGTATTGCGGGCAAGCGTGTGGATAATCTGGTCGAAC
Organism: uncultured Granulosicoccaceae bacterium; assembly: GCA_938003855.1. GTDB lineage: Bacteria > Pseudomonadota > Gammaproteobacteria > Granulosicoccales > Granulosicoccaceae. Next base: position 4,513 of record CALKXD010000104.1, read on the forward strand.
TCGCTAACATGGTCGAGCAGTATGTCGGGCAACCAGCGGCGCAGGTCTGGGATTTCCATGTCTCTGATCAGGTCGTCTCCCCGGTGATTCGACGCTCGCATTTGCAGTAATATAAATTAACCCGGTTAAAGTTATGATAAAAATTGCGGTACTGGACGACTATGCAAATGTCTCTCAATCTATGGCGGACTGGTCGCGCCTGCAACAGGCAGAGATCACTGTGTTTAATGATACGCTGGCCGACGAGGCGGCGGTCGCAGAGCGTCTGGCCCCGTTTGATGTCATTTGTATGATGCGGGAGCGGACACCGTTTCCGGCAACGCTGTTACAAGCGCTGCCCCGGCTTAAGCTGCTGGTAACTTCCGGGCCGCGCAATTTGTCCATCGATCTGGCCGCCGCGAGTGCCGGAAATATAACCGTCTGTGGCACTGAATCACGCAAGACCACCACCTCTGAAATGTCAATGCTGCTGATGCTCAGTCTGTCACGCAACCTGATTCCGGAAACCACATCGATGCACAGCAGCGGATGGCAGACAGGTCTGGGGCGGGACCTGCATGGCCTATCGCTCGGTCTTATCGGACTGGGGAAAATAGGCGCTCAGATGGCGGTACTGGGTCGGGCGTTTGGTATGGATATCCATGCATGGTCGCCTAATTTGCAGGTTGAGCGCTGTGAAGAGCTGGGGGTCAGCTATCATGCGTCGCTGCCCGAATTAATGGCCGCATCAGATGTTGTCTCTGTGCATATGGTGCTGTCTGATCGCACCGAGGGTCTGATCGATGAGGCAGCGTTTGCGGCAATGCGTGAAAAGGCACTTTTTATAAATACCTCGCGCGGGCCAATTGCCGATGAGGCTGCCCTGCTAAAGGGCATGCAGCAGGGCCGTCCCTGGAAAGCAGCCCTGGACGTTTATGGTACTGAGCCACTACCCATGGCGCATGCGCTGCGCAACAAGGCACTGATCGACTCGGGCCGGCTATTGTTATCTCCGCACCTGGGCTATGTGACGGAACAGACCTGGCAGATATTTTACTCACAGACTGTTGATGCCATTGAAGCATGGCAGAGGCAGGAGCCGATACGGGTATTGAACTGATTCACTTATCTACTTGCCAGATAAACGGCTGCGGTTATCAGTGTTGTTTCTGAGCGTCGCGCAGGAGTGCTGCCATGCGGAAAAAACCGTGCATCATTTTTGAGTAGGGCATCAGTACAAACAGCGTGAGAACCGTGCCTAAATGGATGGCCAGCAGGGTTGGTACAAGTGGGGTGCCGGTCGCAAGGTAGAGGGCAAGACCGGTAGCACCGGTTGCGCCGAGTAGTAAGGTAAAAGCCATTTCCCCGCCCCATACCGCACTGGCCCCCAGTGATTCGTCTGCACGCAGTTTCAGCCAGGCAAGACCGACGCACCCGACGGTCAGCAGCACGCCTCCCGGTATACCGAGCAACTTCGGTATCGATAGCAAACTGTAGGGGGCCTGCAAATTGAACACATAGTGCATCATAGTGGCACTTGAGGTTGATGCGAAGCACAACAGGAAGCCGTACATGGCGGCCTGATGTAGCCAGCGCCGGTTGTTGTTGAAGCGATCACCGTCTTCAAAGTTACAGCCCTGTCCCTGGCCACCTGATAAATTTTTCAGGGTGGCGGCACTGCGCAAGGCGGCGCCGACATGTGCCAGCGTCAGTGATGCACCGCCGCTGTCACGCCAATAGTGTCTGATACCTGCACCGATGATGATCAACGGTGCGATAAAAGCGGGTGCAAATAACAACACCATGGCAGTGTGTGAGAGGGTTGCGTAGAAACCTTCACCGGAGGCAGGCTGCAGTCGCGGTATGAGTATCAGAAACAAAATTACGGCGAGCAACAGGGTAACTGCCACTGCGACGCCGTGCTGCTGGAAACGGGTGGCAAACCACTGCGGATAGGAATAGTGCTGCCAGCTCTTTACGCGAACATCGGCCAGTGCCTTGGGTAGATTAATGCTGAACTCGTGAGGATCGGTATATTGGCAGGCGTGGTAGCAGCCCTGACAGTTGTGGCACAAATTGGCGAGCTGGATGATGTCTGTTTGAATGAAGCTGCGCTGTCGGTTGATAGCGGGAAAGACGGCGCAGTATCCTTCACAATAGCGACAGGCATTGCAGATCTGCACCTGCCGCTGTGCTTCGGTGATACTGCCGGTAAAAGCGTCAGTCATGTTGTTGGTCATTGGCCTATTTTTAAGCGGCATAGCGTGCCGCCTGAATGCCGGCCTTGCGACCGAATACCGTGCCTATTGTCATGCCAAAACCTGCCAGATAACCTTGCCCCAGTATACTGCCAGCCATAATTTCACCGGCCGCCCAGATGTTGTTATAGGGGCCGTTGCTGGCACTGACACGGGCATTTTTGTCTACCTGTAGTCCCAGATAAGTGAACGTCACCCCGGGTCTGAGCGGGTAACCATAATACGGTGGCTGGTTGATGGGGCGCGCCCAGTTGGTTTTATTGATATCCAGTCCTTGTGTTGCCAACCCGTCGAGTTCGGTGGGGTGAAAATCACCACTCGGGCAACTGGCGTTGAATGCGTCTATGGTGCGACTGAGTGCGGTGCCGCCTATACCCAGCTGCTGAGCAAGGCCGTCAATGCTGTCAGCCATCAGTGGCGGGAACACAGATGGCATAAACAGGTCGATAGATTTTGAGTCTATAATTGCATAGGAAATCTGATCCTGCTGCGCGGCTACCAGTCTGCCCCAGATGGCATAGCGCTTCGGCCAGACGTCTTCGCCTTCATCGTAGAAGCGTTGGCCGCTGGTGTTTACAACGACCGAGAAAGGCACGCAATCGAGTCGGGTGACTATACCCCCGTCGAATTTAGGGGCCCGTCCATCAATCGCTACGGCATGGCACTGGGTGGGATCGCCCACACTGTTAGCTCCCTGATCGAGCATGTTTTTCAGTACTACGCCTTTATTGTACGGTGTGCCGCGTATCAGGAAATTTTTCGCAGCCGGTCCCCAGGCGCGCGCCAGCCAGTCGACGTCAGCCTGAAAACCACCGCTGGCAAGCACCACCGTCGCCCCATGAATGCTAAGGCTCTGCGTGCCGATGCAGACATCAACAGATTTAAAGGTATTGTTATCAATCGTCAGGTGGCTTACCTGTGCCTCGTAGACGACGGTAATACCAAGGTCTTCTGCGGTGTTGTAGTAGGCGTTTACCAGTGCTTTGCCACCACCCAGAAAAAACGCATTAGTGCGGCTCAGTGATAAGGTGCCCGAGAGCGATGGCTGAAAGCGAACGCCGTGTTCTTCCATCCACGGCAGGCAGGACTCGGATTCATTGATGGTCATGCGGGCCAATGCTTCATCGGTGTTGCCGGCGGTAACACGAATCAGGTCGTCGAAGTATTCATCGGCGCTGTAGCTGTCGGTGAGTTTTGACAGGGGGCCTTTGTGCATGCAGCGGAAGTTACGCGTGTGCCGTGAGTTTCCACCGCGATAAACCTTTGGTGCGCCTTCAAGCAGCAGTACCGTTGCGGACGCCTCTGCCGCTTCGATGGCGGCACACAATGCAGCATTGCCACCGCCAATAACGATGACATCCCAATGGGGGGTTGTGAGATCGGTGTAAGGTGCTGCCATGTGCCGGGCTTAGTGTTGGTCAACACGGTATTTTAGCGGAAAAAAGCCGCCGGATTACCAACGGATTCGGAAAATTCTGTTAAGTGGCAGCAGTGCCGCTGATCGTTAAATGAGATGGCTGCGATGTCAATGACTCCGTGGCTTAATTGATTGCCATTTGCCGTCGCCCCAGTTCAGTTAGATCGTCCAGAGTGGCTCGTCCGGTGAAATCTATCTCGTAGTTCTCGGCGGCGAAGTCCGGTGCGCTGGCACCGGTTTTAAAGCTCTCGGCCTGTCGCAGTGCGTATGCTCTGTTTTTGCCGCAGGCCGGACTGGCACCGATATAGATCACACTGGCGTAGTCGCTTCCGGAGTGCTGGTTGCCGACGGCGTGTACGACGTCTGGATGCCACCAGACAGTGTCGCCCGGTGCTACGGTTTGAATCGGCACAATACCCGGCGTCAGGTCAGGGTGCCATTGCTCACTGACGCCCAGCGCACGGCCCGGCTTTGCCAGACATAGCTCGTTGTCGTTGATGTCGTCCTGCAGCGCTCTCAGTAGCACGTAAGAGATAGCATTGGCTATTGGCAGAAGCTCAAGCGTGCCGTCGCCCGGTCCTTGTTCGGTTAATGCTGTCCAGCCTTGAAAGGTTCGGAACATGGAACTGACCGCAGGTGAGCTGAATTCGCGTGTCTGTGTGCGATAAGCGGCATTCCATGGATCGTATTGATCCAGTTGTCCGGCAAATATACGTGCATAGATTTTCTGGAAAGCCGGGTCTACCCAGCGCTCGTAGGAGCCGGCGTCCATGTGCGGCGACAATCCGAGCGTGGTGTCTCCGGGGGCGCGCCGTCTTGTCCGATCGGCGTAGGCGTAGTCAGTGTCGGGATCGAATTCGGGGCCGGCCGGTGCCGAGGTATTCCATAGCCGGTTTAAGAAGCGCTTGGTAACGGCCATTGATTCAGCTTGTCTGGCCATGACTTGCGGACGCGACCAATACACGCCGTAAATCTGTGGTCTGGCGTCTTTCAGGTCACCGAAATAGTTATCGAGACCGGCTTTTTCTTTGGAGCGCTCGATGTAGTTGTTGGTGTCGAGGTAGTCGCCAAGCTCAGCGTTCCAGTCAGTAGCCTGCGCGTGGCTGAAGACGCTGCGAACAATGACGCAGCCACGTTTGCGAATATGGCTGATGTCTGTGCTGGAGATAGCGTTGTTTTGCAATGCCGCGTAGGAGACCTCCGGCACGATAGCGGCAGCGCTTGCCTGTGCCCTGGTGATTTCATCGACAGCGTGGCGCATGCTGTCGCGAACCGCACTAAATGACTTTGCGACGTCAGCACCATGGCTCAACTCCCGCTTTGCTGCGGTGATAAACGGGCCGATATCAAACGTGTCGTCTGCCATGCTGAACATTCCTCGAAGCTGTGCCGGTTTAGTCGGCGTGCTGGAATTGTGATCGATAAAAACCCGGATTGCCAGTGGCTGGCGCTGCGGCAGACCGTGACTGTACGGCGGCTGGATTCGCTGCGGTCGATCTACCGGGGTTTTAACCGACGGTCGCCGGAATTTGATACGCTAGCGTAAAACAAAGGGCGGAGTCTTATGGGCGGTCAGAATCTGAAAGTAGGGCTGGTGGGCTACGGTCTGGCGGGTAAGGTGTTCCATACCCCGCTGTATAACGCGGCGGGAATAACCCTGGTCGCAGTGGCCTCAAGCGACAGTGAAAAAGTGCACGCCGATCACCCCGGTGTGGCGGTACACCCGACCGCAGCCGCCTTGTTTCACGACAGACAGGTTGAACTGGTGGTTCTGGCCTCTCCCAGCTTCACGCATGCGCCACTAATGCTTGAGGCGCTGGCGGCCGGTAAGCACGTGCTCAGTGATAAGCCGTTTACCGCTACCGTTGCCGAGGCCGATGCGGTAATTGCAGCGGCAGAAAAAGCCGATCGTATTGTCAGTTGTTATCAGAATCGACGTTATGACGCTGACTTCCTCACCCTGCGTGATTTGATTGATAAAAAAGAGCTCGGCGAGATACATCACTTTGAAAGTCACTTCGATCGTTATAACCCGTTGCCCAGAGATCGCTGGCAGGAACAACCTGAGCCGGGCGTTGGTCTTCATTATGATCTGGGGGCGCATTTAATTGATCAGGCGTTGCTGCTGTTCGGCATGCCGGACTGGGTGCAGGGCGATCTGCAAAAACAGCGCGATGGTTCAGCTATTGTTGATCAATTTCATCTGCGTATGGGAAAAGGCAATCTTCGTATCGAATTAACCGCCGGCATGCTGGTCGCTGATCATAGACTGCGCTTTCGGGTGCACGGGTCGAAAGCATCGTGGCAGAAACTGTACCTTGATCCTCAGGAGGATCAGATATGGCATCGGGGTATGACCCCTGCCGATGTCGGCTACGGCCTGGAAGATGAATCGCGATACGGCACCCTAACCAGGGTCGTGGACGGTGCCATGGTATCAGCTCGCACTCCAGCGCAACGCGGTTGCTGGCCGGAAATCTATGCCGGGCTCAAGCGCGCGATCCAGCTCGGCGGCGCACCGCCTGTGACTGCACTAGAGGCTCGTAACACCATTGCAGTGATTGAAGCGCTTGTCAGGTCTTCAGCGACCGGGCAAAGAGTAGAAATGACCGGTTGATTTCATCGACACTGCTGAATCGGTACTACGGCGGGTGCTTTAAGGGATCTCCGTTGCTCTATACGGATGTTTCTTGAAGTGCCGAATAAGCCAGCGGCAAGTACTGTTAATCAATGGCAACGAGATCGTGTTGAATCAGCGGTGAGGCATCATCGAGCTCCCGCGCGTAGCGGTGTCCTGCATAGACCGCCGCTGCGATAATCGAAGGTGCCTCCGCGTCGCCCAGTCGGGTCACCGTTTTAGGCGCTCCCGGTTCAGCACGATCTATAGCGTCTGTTAGTTCGTGGTAGAGGTTGTCCTGTGGGGATCTGGCGGTGACCAGAACGATGTTGTCAGTCGCTTTGGCTAGCTGGCGTCCCGTATAGACACACCCGAGGGTCGCATTGGTGCCATCGTAGCCGTCCAGGCCATGGTTAAGAATGATCTCGACATCCAGGTCAATGAGACGCTTATGTGCTCTTGTCTGTTCGGCATTATTGACGCTCCAGGCGGATACTTTGCTGGCCGGGGTCAGGTAGCACACATCGTTACCCAGCTGGCGTAGTTTCTCGGCAATAATGCTGCCCATATAAAACCCGTCGTCGTCAAAGACAATGGCAGGGCCACTCGGGGTTTGCCCGTCCATGATGTGGTCTGGTGTGTATATGCCGGTGGCAGGCAGTGCCGGGCTGATAGGCTGTCCGTTATAGCTGCCATAGCCGTCACTGCGCCACTTGGCACCGGTGGCAATGGCGACGTGATCCGCGCCAACTTCGAGGATGTCGGCCGTGGTCATGCGGTTGTCCAGATAGACTTCCACATTCGACATGCGCGCCAGCTGGCCGCTGCGATAGTCACGAACACGGGCCCACTCTGATAGCCCGGGCAGTGCGCTTTCTCTGCAGACCCGGCCACCGACTTCAAGGGTCGCCTCTGCCAGCATTACCCGATAGCCGCGTTGACCGAGCGCGCGTGCCGCTTCCAGTCCGGCAGGACCGGCTCCGACAATTAAGATGCTGTCGTCAGAGCCCTTTGTGGCGATGTGTTCCGGATGCCACCCGCGTCGCCATTCCTCACCCATGGTGGGATTCTGGGTGCAACGCAACGGGTAGTGTCGACTGTCGCCTGTGTAGCAAATATTGCAGCCGATGCATTCACGTATGTCTTCTATACGGCCCTGGTCTATTTTTTCCGGCAGGAACGGATCGGCGATCGATGGGCGCGCCGCGCCGATAAGATCGACGATGCCGCGCTTTAACTGGCTGGCCATGGTGTCAGGTGAGGTGAATCGACCCACCGTCACGACCGGTTTGCTGGTTCTGGCCTTGACGCCTGCCACGTAGGGTTCCAGTGAACCTTCATCGACAAAGCGTGAGACACCCATCTCTAGTGAGTAGTCAGAGATGTTGATGTCCCACAGGTCCGGTAGCTCGGCCAGTGCCTCGAAAATTTCCATACGGTCTGCATGTACAGGGGTGCCGTCTGGACCACCGCCGTCATCTACGCTGTAGCGAACCGCCACGGCACAGGTATCACCGACAGCGTCTTTGGTTTCTTCGATGAGTTCACGCACCAGGCGCATGCGGTTTTCCTGTGAACCGCCATACTCATCAGAACGCTTGTTGATGGACGGGTCAAGAAAATTAGCCAGTAAATAATGGTGGGTCGCATAGACATAGACAATATCAAAACCCGCCGCCTTTGCGCGCAATGCGGCGTTGCGATGCCACTGCCGAAGCGACTTTATATCGGCGCGGGTCATTGCGCGCGACTGGAACGGATCGCCGTTCCAGTTTGGCATACTGCTCACATCCATGGATACTTCGCGAGTCATCAGATTGGCCGAGCGGCTGCCGCTGATCCAGAGCTCAACGCCTGCCAGCGCCCCGTGTGCATGTACCTTGTCTGTCATCAGCCGATGCGTGTTGATGTCGCTGTCGTTCCACAGCGCGTGTGACGGGTAGGGGGTATCGTCAGAGCTGGGATGAATAGAGCAATATTCTGTGCAGACAACTCCCCAGCCGCCTTCGGCTTTCGTGCCGCGTAGATCCGCTACCATACGTGGTCGCTGTCTGCCCATGCCGGTGCAGTGCGGTACTTGATAGAAACGGTTTTTAGTGGTTACCGGTCCTATTTTTAATGGTTCAAACAAAGGGTCGTAACGAGGGTCACGTGATGGCATGGTGGGATGACTCAGATTGTAAGTGGCAATGCTGAAAGATGTTAAGCGACTGGCTGAACAGCTATTGTCAGGGTGATTTTCTACCGGATGATTATACCGCAGGGTCCAGTGGACGGTGTGGGGATCCGGCAACGGCCGGTTGGGGAAATTTTTAGTTATTTGCCCGTTGTGAGTGACGCCTGTGACGATTGATGCAGGATTAGTGTTTATCCGGATTTGCTCCAGTAGTAGATCGACGATAAAGCCCATTCCCGTTCGTCAGGCAGGCTCGCGCGCACTTCCGGAGTGGCTACGCGGTGCCAAACGCAAGGTTCAGCCCGGTATCTTTTTGGTTTGTTTGATCCTGACCGCGCAGGCTACCTAATTCACGCGTGGTCGGTTAGCGTCCACAACTGATGCAGCACGCTGGCAACTGATGGGGGCGGTTGTGTCCGTGGCGAGCCTGGCATGATCTGATTAAAGGTTGGGTCCTTATGGGATCGGAATGAAAAAGTGGTTAAATCTTCAGGTCGGAAATTTTTTTCCTTGTCCGATACAAGCCTGTTGGTAATTGCTGATTTGAAAACCTCTGCGTCCGTATGATCTATCGTGCCGTCTCTTCATAACGCATCGCGTCGGTCAGCGCATCCGGAAATCTATTGGTTGTTCTGGCAACAAATGGTGTGGGTTGTAATTTTTTAACTATTTGAAACAGTATTTTGCAGCTTTTTGATGATGGGATTCCGGCGGACGGGTGACAGCGCTCTATGTTTGAGGCAAAAACCACAGTATCTCCATATTAGCTTATTCCCGGCATGGCATATTGTCGCGGTGTCTGCATTTGGTGCGTTATGCGTGCGCGATCAATTGCCGGTAGAAACCGGCGATTTATTGTTAATCTGTACTGAATCCTGAATCGCGTCCTCCATGAAAAATAAGGTAACTAGTTTGTATAGATTATATCAACGTGAAGCTGAGCCCCGGGCAGGGTGTGGATTCTCAATTTCTCGTCTGTCATGTCTGGTACTCCCGATATCCGTATTGGTCTGTCCGCCGGTCTACGCACAGACAGACAGTGTTGCCGTTTGTGAGTCGTCGGCCAGTGACGTGGATGGCGATGGCTGGGGTTGGGAAAATGGTGCATCCTGCATTGTGAGTGCGGGGGGGGCAAGCGATGGTTTTGTTGCTTGTAACACCACTGACAGCGATCCTGATGGTGATGGCTGGGGTTGGGAAAACAATAATAGCTGTGTCGTCTCTGAAGATTCCAGTTCAGGAAATTCAGGGGATACCCCTTTATGCGAGTCAGCCGCAAGCGATGCGGACGGCGATGGTTGGGGTTGGGAAAACTCTCAGACTTGCATGGTTCAAGTTACTCAGAATGATCCCTCCACACCGGCAGTGACCGATGTCCCCGCATGTGAGATCGACACCAGTGATCCTGACGGAGACGGGTGGGGATGGGAGAATGATGCTTCCTGTGTTGTTGGCAGTGGTGATTCAACGGGTGGGGGAACCGGTGATGACGGGGCGTCCACATCTACCGCTGGTGTTGTTTGCGATTACGTTGACAGCACTTACAACGACTCTGCATCCGTGATGGCGACCAGTAACTCCGAGTGGACCTGCTCAGAGACTCAACGAGTGCTTACAGCTAATGGAATTCCTGATCACGATGTCGGTGTGTTTCCGAACGCAGGTAATCCAAATACCATCGGCGCGGTTGATGTCTCTGTAAACTTCACGTTAACACCCGTAAGCGCCGGGACGATTACTGCGCTAGGGGGGCCTGCCGGTCCGCAGGGTTATGTGCTGAACGGTGTAAAAATCGATGCTGCCACCGCCGGTTCCTGTGACAATTCCGGAGTTGATTGTAGTCTGGTTGATAATACCGGTGCCTGGAATATAGAGGCGCTGGGGCAGGAATACTTTGATTTTGGTGACGATCAAAACAATGCACACGTTCAGCCGGATGGTTCGTACCATTACCACGGTATGCCGGAAGGCTTCATCACCAGGCAGGGTGGTAACAGTTCGACAATGACACTGATTGGCTGGGCGTCGGATGGGTTTCCGATTTACGCACGCTATGGTTATAGTGTTGCGTCGGATGCCGGTTCAGCATTGGTTAATATGACTGCCAGCTACCAGTTGGTTGGTTCGGTATCAGACTCAAGGCCATCGACTAACACTTACGCGCTGGGTACTTTTGCACAGGATTGGCAGTATGTTGAAGGCTCAGGTGATCTTGATGCGTGCAACGGGCGATTTGGCGTGACGCCTGAATTTCCCGGTGGAATTTATCACTACTACGCCACTGACAGTTACCCTTATTTTCAACGCTGCGTGACAGGTGTTGTAGAGGGCGGTGCCGGTGGCGGTGGTCCCCGGCCGGACGGTGATAGGCCTCCGGGTGGTTTGCCACCGCAGTAACTTTTTCAAACCGGATAAATCTAGTCAGTATTTACTTGATTTACAGTTGTTCCGCTTGGTAATAGTCAATCCGAACCTGTTTAATGTTTGGTGAATGGCTCTACAATTAGTCGAGCAGATAGGAATCTGCTCAGGCTTACATGCTCTTGCGGTCATTGTACTGTGGCGGATTTTGTAGCTCGCGATGGGGTTGTCGATGAGGGGCGGGTGGGTTGTAGTCTCTGGGTAAGTACTACTCATCGCGCAATTCCCACTAGTGTGAATCAACGTATTGCGATACCATTTTCGTTTAGAATAACGTTGGCCTGGCAAGCGAGTTCTGCGTTTTCACGTTGCAAGTGTTGGTATCTTCATGAAAGTATTTGTCGTCATTGTATTAGCTGTATTTGTAAGCTCGACCGGTTTGGGGGACTCTTCAGGGGGAATCGATAAATCATCTGTCGGGTCTTTAGGTTAAAAAGATATAGTTTTGCGAGACACCAGCCAGCCTCTAATTTCTGATTTCAATACCCGGCACCTATAGCGGACAGGCTGATGCCAACGGTAACCGGATCCGGTTTTAATGTTTCGCCGTGATTGGTTAATCTGCACTTAGGCCCGGACGGTTATTGCTCCACGTTAAGGCAGGTTGGTTGTGAGAGCCAGAACCTTACATTATATAACCTCGTCGGTGGGGTCATCTGTTTCACCATAGCGTTTTAAAATCGCCGGTTTGGTTCCTTCGTAGGCCCTGGCCACATTTCTGGCTATTTTGGCGTTTTCTCTCTCAAACAAACACTCACCATTGAGATCAGACGCGACGATGAAAGGCCCCATTTTATTGCACCGGATAACCCACATGGCCTGCGCCAGGCCCAGTTCTTTATTCCAATGCACGGTTTCTACTTTCTCGATCCCGCGTCCGAGCAGGGCGCCGGTTCCATACCCGACGGTGGACAGATAAACAGCGCCATTCGGCACGAAATAGTTTTTATAGTCTTTGGAGCTCATGCCGCCTTTGCCGATGATTAATTTAGCGCCGGTTTTTTCCATCCATTGCGGTAGCCATTTATTAAAACGAAACGATGCGGTTGCTGTTACAGCGCCCATATCGTAGCTTCCATCATCATTGATGCGAGCCGCTGGCGAGCAGTGAAAGTTTGCGGCTGACTCAGTAGGTAAATCCATCGGTATGTTGGCTTGCTGCTCCAATGCACGCGTGTAAACTCCTTCCCGTGCGGTGTACAACAGTCCATCAAGATAGACTACATCGCCAAGCCGCAAGTCTGCGATTGCTTCTGTGGTTGGGGTGGTTGACAAGCGAACCTCGCGTGGGCCACTCATTGGTGATTCTCCACTGTTTGCGGTGAATCCACTGTGTGCGCAGGGATTTCTGTGCTTTGATTATTGTCGACTGGTGGTTCCCATTCGATGGTGTCGCGTCTCTGGTATGCGGTAAACCAGTCTGGATCGGTACGGTATTCCACGCGTCCATCCGGGTAGAGGCGTGCAACCGCACGACGGGAGGATAAGCAAAAGGCATGCACTGACATAGGCATGCCGCCGGTATGGCAGTAGCCGACTTCAATGTTGCAGTCGATGACCATGTGTTTACCGACAAATCCCATGGCACCCATGCCGATCGAGTTGCCCAGTTCTTTAAATTCTGCTTCCAGATCGGCTATGCGAGGATCTGGATTGCTGCTGCCGACTACGCGCAATGTACTGGCGCGTTTTCCCAGTGACATACAGGTATCCTTTGAACCGCCTAAGCCAATGCCGATAATGGCAGGCTGGCAGGAAAGCCCGCGTTTACCAAATGCCATTAGACTATCGAGGTAGAAGCGCTTGATTCCCTGGATGCCGTCACTGGGAAACAGCATTCTGTAATCTGTGCCAAACAACCCACCCTTGTGTACAGTGATTAGATCTATCCAGTCACCTTCGGGCTCAAATCCGTATTCGATTTCGGGCGCGCCGATACCGACGTTATTGTTGTGGTCAGTGCGCCATAACGGATGTACCCGGTTGGGTCTGAGCGGTACGTTGTGGGTGGCGTTGGCGGTTGCCCGCCTGAGTGCGGCTTCGAGAGCAACCATGCCCCCTTCGACACTGGCCTCATTGCCCATTTTGACAAACCATCGGGGCACGCCGGTATCACCGCACATGGCACAGCGATCTTCCTTGGCGACTTCGTAGTTTTCGAGCATGGCCTTCAGCACGAAGGTGGCGAGTTCACCGTCTTCAGTGCGTGACGCTTTTTTCAATGCGTGGTGATAATCGGCGGGTATTTCGATGGCGGCTTTGTCCATCAGGGACAGTGCTGTTTGCTCGATGAGTGTTGTGGTGATCATACTGTGGCTACCAGCGTGTCGGGTGCGTCAGCAGGTAAGAGGGTTTCACCTGGACGCACAAGTGTGAATTGAACGGGTTCGCGATTGACCGTCACTTTGTCACCTTCTAGTCTGGCAACGGTAAACTCGCTGTCTTGCATTTGTCCTGAGTCGGGGAAGTCAGAGCGATGATGTGCGCCACGTGAATTCTCGCGAGCCAGGCCTGCCTTTGTAACGACTTCAGATATGTCACATAACGATCGCAGGTTCAGCCAGTCATGCCAGGTGAGGTTGAAGGCCAGGTTACTGTCGTCGACCCCGATCTCCATCAAGGTATCCGATACGTTTTTGATTCCGGCAAGTCCTTGTTGCATGCCGGATTTTGTCCGTATGACACCAACGTCATCCCACATGAGTTCCTGTAGCTGCTTTCGAAGCGGCAGTACCAGTTGGGGCTTTCGACTGAGTGGATGAATGGCACGTGCCAGTTCTTCTTCGAGTATGGCGTTATCCGGCTCGCGAAGGCTTTTTATAGAGCGTATGTCGGCAGCCATGGTATCGCCTGCTATGCCGCCATAGACTGTCGAGTTGGCAACGCCATTGCCGCCCAGGCGATTTGACCCATGTGCACCTCCGGCATCTTCGCCAGCCACGTATAAACCTTCGAGCGCGGTCCGTGTGTTAACGTCGACAATAACGCCACCCATAAAATAGTGGGCGGTAGGTACTACCTCGACCTTGTCGCCTGCCAGGTCGAAACCGCTGTCAGCACAGCGTTTGACCATGCCTTTGAATTTCTGCCGGACACTGTCCGGCCCAAGGTGTGACATAGAGATGAAGACGCCTTCATTTTCCGGGTTATTGTTCTTGCGCATTTCAGCGTAGATTCCGCGACTGACAACATCACGTGTTGCGCGCTCACCTTTATCATCGTAGTCAAACATGAATCGTTGACCGGAATGATTAATCAGTTGGCCGCCGGCGCCGCGCAGGCCTTCTTCCAGCACCGTACCTGTCATGCGGGTGTGCTCGCCTGCCAGCAACCCGGTGGGGTGAAACTGCACCATTTCCATGTCACGCAGCGGCAGTCCGGCTCGCAATGCCATAGCCAGCCCGTCCATGGTTTTGTCGCCACTGGGTGTGTGGTATTTGTACATAGTTGGCCCACCGCCAGTCGCCATCAACACCGCCTTGGCGCGCACCAGGCGGAATTTACCGGTTCGCATATCGATCATCAGTACACCCGCAAGGGCACTGCCGTCTGCCGTTGGAATAAGTCCGATGGCGCGGTGTTCCTGCATTTTTTCGACGCCACTGGCCAGTACTTTTTCCATCAGGCGGTTGATGATTTCAATCCCGGTTAAATCGCCCTTGTGTACCGTGCGATCTGCGGTTTGTCCGGCGAATGCTTTTTGATGCAGTGTGCCGTCGGCATTGCGGTCGAAAAAACAGCCTATTTCGTTTTCCAGTTCACGAATGCGTACCACGGCTTGTTCACACAGCCTCCATGCCATGTCCTGATCCGGCAGCCACTTGCCACCTTCTATGGTATCCATGAAATGCCGCTCGACGGTATCACCACCGCCAAGTGCGACATTATATCCGCCTTGTACCATTCGGGTGCATCCGCACTTGCCGATCAGGCCTTTGACGGCCAGTGTTATTTTTGTACCCGCGTCAGCACTTTGCTGCGCGTGCAATGCGGCAAACAGTCCGGCACCACCACTGCCGAGAATGAGGATGTCTGTGTCGTGGCGTTCGATGTCGGTTAATTGCATGTCACACGGCTCGCAGAAAGAAGAGGGTGGCGATAAAAAAAGACACTGCTGATACCAGTGCAATCAGTGTTTTTTGAGAGCCGGTCCAGGGCAGCCATTCCAGCGCCATGACACGAAGACCACCGAACATATGAACCGCCAGCAGAAACACCAGCCCGAATTCGGCCAGTTTGACGGCTACCGAGTCGGTCAGTAATAAGAGGGTGTCGAGCCCTTGTGGATTAGTGATCGCCATCGACAGCACCCAGAAGTGTACCGGCAGAAACAACGCCAGCAGTAGACCGGATACCCGATGAAGAATATACGCCAGCCAAAGCGGGTGGCTTCGAGCGAGAGCTTTCATGCGTAGGTAACCGCCCACACGGCACGTGCTCCAAGTAAAAAGAGTGTCAGACCGACTGCCAACATAAAGACAGTGAGCAGCGGACCCTTTATCCCGATCCATTCAAAAGCGATTGTTCGTAATCCGATGGCACTGTGAATGGCTGCTGCGATGATGAAAGTGCCGTAGAACAGAAACCAAATCAGTGACCCCTGGGTTCGACCTAGAATTTCAGCGGTGCTCAAGCCCCCCTGAATGGCGTATATCATAATAATCAGGTGAACCAATACCAACGGAGCCATTAATAAAGCGGTGATGCGTTGCAACATATAGAGTCGAAGATCAAGCATCGCCTTGTCCCTGTTTGGTGGCGGTGGATTTGCGGCCGCCAAAGAATTGCTTCATGGTTTCGCGTTTGAGACCGGCTATCGCCGACATGGGGTCTAATTCGTTGGGGCAGTACACCGTGCATGAGCCCATGGAGTGACAGTTATGACAACCGCCCTTACCAGATACTGCTGCTAAAATTTTCTCGCGGCCATCGTCTTTTGTGTCGTTTAACAGCGTCCAGGCGCGTTGCAGCGCTGCGGGACCGAGATAGTCCGCGTTCCCTGCGACAGTGTCGCAGGCGGCAAAACACACTGAGCAATTTATGCACTCTATGCCGGCGTCGGCCTGTTGCCGTGATTCACCGCTTGTGTCGATCTCTCTGATTGGATCATCGCGTGTGACTGCCGTGTGGTGTACGCCTTCGGCGGCAACCCATTTGTCAAAGAAGGGATCCATATCAACAGCCAGATCCTTAATCACCGGCAGGTTACGCAAGGGGGCAATTTCAACGGTATTGTCCAGCAATACTTTTGATATATGTGTGCGGCAGGTCCAGCGTGGTACGCCGTTGACCATCATCGCGCAACTGCCACACATGCCAACTCGACAGGCGAAGCGATAGCTGAGTGTTGGGTCGGCATGTTGCTGTATCCAGGAGACAACATCGAGAACCGTTTGGTTGTCATAGGCTGGAACATCGAACGTCTCTGTGCGTAGTTCCTTTGAGGTGCCAGACCCACGATGTACGGTGACTGCAATCGTATTGGAAGACATGTGTTTTAGTGTCGTTTCCTTAACTTATTTGTGAAACCGGATTTTCGCCAATAATAGTATTTTATCAGTGATTAAAGTGCCATTTACAATCAACCGGGCTTGAGTTTGTGAAACTCCATTGGTGGTGCATCTGCTGGTGTGTAGGTGCGTTGAAAAGACAGTGGTCTGTCGTCATCGCCATGCGCGCTAATGTCGCAGCGCAGTCCGCGTGCAGCTGTTGGAAGTCCCAACTGTAGGCAGATCGGGTCAGGTACCGCAGTACAGACGATCTGATTTTTATTGCGAACGGTGTTGACGCCGTACATCCGCTGAACAATTGCACTTAGATGAACGCCTTCCAGGTCCGACGGTTTTAAGTCGAGTATCGCCTGAAAGCGGCTGTGCGTGAGAAAATAGGTCGAGTGCATCTTAAACTGATGGTCGATATCGATCTCCCGCACGATTCTTATCATGTCACCGTTGTCCTGCAGAAAACGATTCCATGGCCCGCGCCCTTCAAAGCGGCTTATATTGAGTACACGACTGAAAATCGGAAGGACCCTGTTTTCATTTTCATCAACAAACCGGAATTGCCACAGATCGAATATTTGTGATGAGTGATCAGCGATTACGGTGCCCCGTCGCCTCGTCCGTTTAACCGCACCAAGTTCAGAAAGGCTGCGAAGTGATTTCTGTACGGTGCCCAGACTGTATGGCAGGTGCTCAGTGAGCAGGGTTTCGTTTGGCAACAGATCACCCGGCTTGAGTGCACCTTCTTCAATTAACGCGAGTATTGCTTCGGAGAGTTGCCGGTACTTCGGCAACTTATCCTCTGTCGCGGAAACTGTCGCTAGCTGAGTGTTGATCTGGTTGCAGATAGAACGCATGGAGGTCTGGCGTGTTGCTGTCTGTGTTGTTAGTGGTTGATGAACTGTCCCGGTTTGCAGCAAGGGCTTTCGGGACGGCCGGTATCCATCAGGGGGCACTCCCCGCTGACGGACGGCTCTCGACCGTGGCAGTCAGTATATAGTAATAGATTTATTAACTATATATTTAATTGCAATCTACAGCGTATACTGTGGTATTTTTCTGGGGCTGTCGGCAAATCTGGCAGAGTTGAGCCAGACAATGGCGTAGTTTTCACTTCGTTTGAGAGTGCCTGCTGAAGAAGCGCGGTTACTTGTCAAATATCTGTTCAACCGCCCCTTCGCCGGCAATTACATCGGACTTTTCTTTCTCGCGAGCGCTGGCACTGACAATTCTTGTGGCATCAATACTGGCCCAGATGGGGGTGGCAGCCATCAAGCTGGTGAAGATTGCGCCGCCCCGCAGAGCCCAGGCCAGGGCACCGACGGTGGCGCTGAACGATACCCCGAGGACAGTGTCTTCGGCGATACGGTAACGTGATTGTGTCTGGTCACCCAGGCTGTCAAAGTCATCGTCAAGCTGCGACAGCCCGTCGAGGAATCCGCGGTTTGAGATAACATCGCGGATTGACGTGGTTTTTACTTCAAGCAGTAAATCTACAGTTGCCGCACTGACAACCTGCAGCCCCTCAGTCGTTAGCGAAAAGACGGATATTGTCCGGTGGTGGTTTACGTTGAAGCCGTCTGTGCTGCTGAGGTTATCCACACTGCGGGTTTCACTTTCACTTGCGCGAACAATACTCAAGGCATTGAGCAACGCAGAGGAATTAGACCCGCCAAAAGGTGTTTCTGCAAAGGCAAAGTTTGCTTCCTGTTGTGCCTTCTCTTTTGCCTTTTCTTTTGCCTCCTCTGATTCGCTCTCTGCAGCTTCCTCGTCGTCAGGGTCGGGCTCGAGTTCTTTTTCAGGTTCTACAACGACGCGTGTTGGCGCCTGGGTTGTTGGTGGTGTTAGAGGCGGTGCAACGGTTGGCGTGGTCACCTCGAACGCCGATTCAATCGGTGGTTCTATAGAAATAGTCACTGTGGCGATGGTAGAGATGCCGTCTTCGTTAGTCACCCGGTAGCTGAACTCGTCGACCAGTATGACCGACCCGTCGTGCACATAGCTG
>CALKXD010000105.1 GCA_938003855.1 uncultured Granulosicoccaceae bacterium
CGCGAGGATCATTCAGGTGCGTGAGATTTTGCCTACCACATGTAGGCGCTTAGTTGTTCTTAAGTAACTACATGTGGTCGGCAAAAGATCGCGTGTCTGAGTGGTACGCAGTAGCGCTTGTTTCTGGATGGGCACTAGCTAGAACACTAATCTTACACCGGACGACCAGGTCCGGCTCAGCTGCCTGCCAGTCTGTCCCTTGGAGACCCTCTATGCCCGAAATTGAACCCAAAGATACCTCGCTCAAGTCATTGACCGGTGTGCATGTGTGGCACGCCCCGCTCTCCACTTGCTCGCAACGGGTGCGCATCGCCCTCGCAGAGACGGCAACAAGCTATCAGAGCCACCTGGTAAATCTGGAAAAAGATGAACACGCCTCGCAATCGTATCAGTCGATCCACCCGGACGGTCTGGTACCGGCTTTGGTCGATAACGGTCGCCTGATTATAGAATCCATTGACATCATCCAGCATATTGCAGGTGTCAGCTACAGCCCGGATACAGACAGCGGCATCGACTTGCTCAAGCTGGCAGATGACGCACAGGCAGATCTCAAACTGCTGACATTTGAATTTTTATTTCGCAGCAAGCCAACGCCACCAGCAGAGTCAATCGATGCATTTCAGGCCAACCACCAGAATCAATGGCTCAGGCAGTTTCGCAACGACTTCATCCGGGGTTTTGGCAAAGACCGCATTGATGCCGCCGTGCAACGCACCGACAGCGGCTTCCAAACGCTTAATCAGCACTTGTCCGACGGGCGCGAGTACCTTGGCGGCAACACCTTCAGCGTCGCGGATATTGCGTGGATGCCAAATGTGCACCGACTGCAGTTAATGGACTGGCCATTTGATCGCACACCGCATCTCAATAGCTGGTTCCAGCGTATGCAAAGCCGCCCGAGTTACCGTGAAGCCCTGATGCAATGGCAACCGGACGAGCTTAAACGCAGCTTTGCGATCTACACCGGACTACGCCAGGCACAAGGCACTGATGTCCGTGCGTTTGGTCCGTTGAAATCCTGACCCGCCGGTTACCCGGTACGCCCAAACCAGAGACACCTGACCGAACGATTCGATGCTCCGTCGGTCCCTTTATGTTAGCTTGGGCCGGCTGCTGGCCACTAACCAGCTGTTTCACACGATCTTGACGGAAAAACCGATGACGCACTACCAGAACCGCTACCCGGACATAGCAATCGCCAGTCAGAGCATCACGGAACGTGTCTTTGAAGGCTTGCAAAGCCGACTCGACGATGTCGTCCTGGTCGACGGTCCGTCCAACCAGAGCATGACGGCAGCTGCGTTTATTGATCAGGTAAAAAGACTGGCTGGCGGACTCACTGCCCGGGGGTTCGGCGAAGGCCATACTGTTGCACTGATGGCGCCGAACTCCCCGGACTACTGTGTGGTATTCCATGCGGTCGCATGGGCGGGTGGCACCGTCACCACAATTAATCCAACCTATACGGCATCAGAGGTGAACCACCAGCTGATTGACTCACAGGCAGAGCTGCTGATCACCGTACCGATGTTTCTTGATACCGCTCGCGAAGGTCTGCAGGGATCAACCGCCAGTGAGATCGTCATCATTGGCGACAGCGATGATGCCACTTCGCTTAGCACTATTTACGGCGACCCTATTGAGCAGCAGGTCACTGTTGACCTGGATCAACACAGCGTGGTGCTGCCGTATTCATCCGGGACAACCGGCTTGCCGAAAGGGGTTCGATTATCCCATCGCAACCTGGTCGTTAATGTTGACCAGACGCTGGTTGGTGCCGGGTTTAAAGCCGGTGAAATGGCCGCGTCCTTTCTGCCGTTTTTCCATATCTACGGCATGAACGTACTGATGAACGTGCACCTCGCCGGCGGCGGCGGCCTGGTTACCATGCCACGCTTCGATCTTGAATTATTTTTAAAAATCAGCCAGGACTATAAATCCCGCCGCATGTGGATTGTGCCACCGGTTGCATTGGCGCTGGCCAAGCATCCGTTGGTCGACAACTTCGACCTCAGCAGCCTTGAGCAAGTGTTTTCAGGTGCAGCTCCCTTGGGGGCCGACCTCTCCGATGCCGTGTCCAGCCGGCTCGACTGCATCTGCCTGCAGGGTTATGGCATGACCGAACTGAGCCCGGTTTCACACGTCACCCCCGGTGAAGCACCGAAGTCAGGCTCCTCCGGTCTCGCACTGCCCAATACCGATTGCCGCATCGTCGACCCGGAAAGCGGCGACGATCTGCCAGCGGGGCAGGAAGGCGAACTCTGGATAAAGGGACCGCAGGTAATGAAGGGCTATCTAAACAATGCTCAGGCAACAGAAGAAACCTTAACCAGTGATGGCTGGCTGAAAACCGGCGATATCTCGGTCATCGATGAAGAAGGCTATATGTTTGTAGTAGACCGCCTGAAAGAGCTGATCAAGTACAAAGGATTTCAGGTGGCCCCGGCCGAACTGGAAGCCACACTGGTAGCACATCCCGGTATCAAAGACGCTGCGGTGATAGGCATCCCTGACGCGGAAGCCGGAGAACTGCCAATGGCGTTTATCGTTGCCGCAGATCATGCCCCGTCCGAAGAGGACATCAAAGCCCACCTGATGAAAACGCTTTCGTCCTATAAGCAGGTACATAAGATCGTTTTTGTCGATGATATACCTAAATCAGCGTCCGGAAAAATTCTGCGTCGCCTGCTTCGGGAGACCATTGCCTGATACACACCCGCCATGAAAACCCGCCAAACAGGGCCGGAAAAAAAACCGCCGATGCCCTATGCACCCTGTTTCCAGACCGCAGCGGAAAGCCGGCGGGTTTATGACAGAAAACATTTAGCCACTAACAATCAGTGCCCGCAGCGTTTTAGTGCGGCCCTCCGGTGTGTGATCGGCCCCAGCCGTCAAAGGCGGCGCATACTCGACCGTGGATTCCCGCTGACAGAAACCACAGAACGGAATCTATAATCAGAACAGCCGGCTCGCGACCTGGCCTGGCCAAACCCCCTCTTCAATACTACCGCACAACTTACACCAGACAGCGGCATATGCGCTGAACAAGGTCAACACCGCCGCCACTGATCTATACCAACGGCGGCGCATAGTCCAGCATCACAGGAGATCCCTCACGCCCGCCCATGCTAACGCCGGTGTAAAAAAAACACGCTATACACCTGATCCGCTACCCTGCATTGGAGATTATAAAAATAGAACGCCGTGGCAAATCTGTTGCTCTGATACAAAAGCATGCCCGGCAGATCTGTCGCCGCTTTACAGTTGACAGCAGTCCACAAAAACTGAACTTCAAGCAACCGGGAGAGTCGCTATACTCAAAGCTCTGCTATAACGGTAGACACTGCCACCGGGACCACTCCAATGGAAAGACGAAATTTCATCCGCCTGATTGCGGCTTCTTCACTGGCAACTACCACCAACGGCAACACCGCCGACCGGCCATTGACCGTCTCACAACAAGAAGGCCCCTACTATCCGGTACACCCTATCGCCTTGCAAAACAACCTGCTGATCAATGAAGATCACGGCGGCGATGAACTGCAATTGTCCGGCGCAGTGGTCAACCGTCAGGGCGCACCGATCGCAAACGCGCGGGTAGAAATCTGGCAGTGCGATGCCGCCGGCGTCTACCTTCATCCGGCGGAACCTCGAACCGAAACGTTTGATCGCAACTTCAGAGGCTCTGGCGCGACCATCACCAGCGCCATGGGTCACTACCAGTTCCGCACCATACTACCGGTACCGTACAGCGGTCGGCCACCGCATATTCACACCAAAATATTTTTTGCCTCTCGAGAAATGCTTACCAGCCAGATCTACCTGAGCGACCACGACGGTCATCGCCGCTTAAAGATGGATCCGGTGGCGCGTGAAAATTCCGTCTACACCGCCACCTTTGATTTTGTTGTCTGACTGTCCGCGCGTGGCAACTGCCATGCACCACTGACGACCGCAAGC
Source organism: uncultured Granulosicoccaceae bacterium (assembly GCA_938003855.1). Classification (GTDB taxonomy): domain Bacteria; phylum Pseudomonadota; class Gammaproteobacteria; order Granulosicoccales; family Granulosicoccaceae. The sequence continues at coordinate 3,964 of CALKXD010000105.1, forward strand.
GCTTACATCAGTGGCACGGTGCGCGTTACCCATGCTGCTGCCAGTAACTATTTTCATCCGTCTGCACCAACCTGTGTACCGACGGGGTGGAGGGTGTTGTACACTGACCCGCAGTGCGCGCCAAACCTGAAAAGCACGCATCAACTGTTGCAACACCTTAATTCTCATTGAGAGGAAACTATGAGTAGAAAATACAATCTGCTGGCCTGCGGACTACTAGGCATCGCATTCAGCGGTGGTGTCAGCGCACAGACGCTTGTCTATTGCTCTGAAGGATCACCCGACGGTTTCGATCCGGCGCTTTACACGTCAGGCACCACGTTTGACGCATCGTCTCGCCAGCTATACAACAAGCTGGTGGAATTCGAGCGCGGCACCACCACTATCGGGCCTGCCCTGGCTGAAAGCTGGAGTGTCTCTGACGACGGACTCGCCTATACCTTTAATCTGCGTAAAGGCGTGAAATTTCACAGCACCGAGTACTTCACCCCGACACGCGATCTAAACGCAGACGACGTTGTTTTTTCTTTTGAGCGACAAAGACTTGAAGACAACCCGTTTAACAAAGCATCAGGTGGCACCTGGGAATACTTTGGCGGCATGTCAATGCCGGATCTAATCAGCGCTGTTGAGAAAGTCGACGACCACACCGTCAAGTTTGTACTGAACCGGCCAGAAGCACCGATGATCGCCAACCTCGGTATGGACTTCGCCTCTATTCTGTCCAAAGAATACGCCGACCAGGTACTGGAAGCAGGCAACGTTGAAGCACTCAACCAGCAGCCGGTTGGTACCGGTCCGTTTAAATTTGTCGCCTATCAGAAAGATGCCGTTATTCGCTATGCTGCACACGACGACTACTGGGCCGGTAAAGCAGATATCGCGCAACTGGTGTTTGCGATCACACCGGATGCCTCGGTTCGCTATCAAAAGCTTAAAGCCGGTGAATGCCATGTAATGCCTTATCCCAACCCGGCCGACCTGGAAGCCATGGCAGCCGATGCTGACCTGCAACTGATGGAACAGGAAGGCCTGAACGTCGGCTACCTGGCCTACAACACACGCGTTGCCCCTTACGACAATGTCGATGTGCGCAAGGCACTCAATATGTCTATCAACAAGCAGGCAATTCTTGATGCGGTATTCCAGGGCTCAGGTAAAATCGCTAAAAATCCGATTCCACCTACCATCTGGTCTTACGACGAAACCACTGTTGATGACCCCTACGATCCCGAAAAAGCCAAAGAGATGCTGGCCGCTGCCGGCGTGAAAGACCTGAAAATGGACATCTGGGCGATGCCGGTACAGCGTCCTTATAATCCAAACGCCCGCCGCATGGCGGAAGTTATGCAGGAAGATCTAAGCAAAGTTGGCGTCGAAGTAAATATTGTCAGCTACGACTGGGGCGAGTACCTGACCAAGTCAAAAGAGCTTGACCGTCCGGGTGCTGTGCTACTGGGCTGGACCGGTGACAACGGCGACCCCGATAACTTTCTGGCGGTGCTGCTAGGCTGCGATGGCGTCGGTAAATCCAACCGCGCACAGTGGTGTCACAAGCCATTTGACGACATCATCCAGAAAGCCAAAGTTGTCTCCGACGTCGAAGAACGTACAGCGCTGTACAAGCAGGCTCAGCAGATCTTCAAAGAGCAGGCGCCCTGGGCGACTATCGCCCACTCTGTGGTTTACAAACCACTGCGCAAGGAAGTCGAAGGATTTAAAATTGATCCTTTCGGCGGCCATATCTTTTACGGTGTAAAAGTTAACTAGCCGAGCAAGCCCCGGGGTATCGCCCCGGGGCCCCGTCATAGACCCCGAGTTTTTAACCATGTCTGATCGATTATCGCCATTGCGCGGCGTTGCGAAATCCCTTTCTCTGGACGCTGTCGTGCTGGTACCGGGCGCTAACTTCCAGCGCACCTTTGGCGCCAGCTTTCATCAAAACGAACGACCACTGATGGTCGTGATACCGGCCACCGGCAGCCCGCTGGCGGTGGTACCAAATCTAGAAATGGGTTCGTTCGCCGCAATCGGGTTTGAGGGTGAGGTATTCGACTGGAAAGATCAGACCGGTTATCAAGCAGCATTTGATGCCCTGTTCAACCACACTCAACTCAGCAGAGTGGGTGTCGAGGGACAATCGATGCGGGTGTTTGTTCACCACGCAATGAAACAAGCGCACGCATCACTCGATATCATAGACGCACAGCGTGAGATCGCCGCCCTGCGCCTGTGCAAAAACTCCGCAGAAATAGCATCACTACGCAAAGCCATTGCGGTATCTGAAAAAGCACTGGCAGAGACTATAGATCTGGTCAGGGTTGGCATGACCGAAAAACAAATAGAATCCCTGCTGATTCAAAAAATGTTCGCCGCCGGTGCGGACGAGTTTTCGTTTGACCCTATCGTCGCCAGCGGCAGCAACTCGGCAAAGCCCCACGCCAGTGCCCGCGATGTAGCCGTTAAGGCAGGTGATGCCCTGCTGATTGACTTCGGGGCCAAAGTCGAAGGACTCTGCGCCGACATCACTCGCACCTTTTTTATCAAGCACTGTGATGATCGACAGCAGGCCATCTATGAAACTGTGCTCGACGCCAATCTGGCTGGCGCCGCGATTGTCAAACCCGGCGTCTCTGCACATGAGATAGATGACACCACCACCCGGGTACTGGAAAACTCTGCACACGCAGACCGGATTCGTCACAAAACCGGCCATGGTCTCGGCCGTGATATTCACGAAGACCCCTATATCATGCGCGGTAATACCGAACTCATGGAACCCGGCATGGTCTTCACTATAGAGCCAGGCTTATACCAACTCGATGACTTCGGGGTGCGCATCGAAGACGATATCCTCGTCACCGACTCAGGCGCTGAATCACTGACGTCATTCGACAAAACACTCACGCTGATCGCCTGAGGTCTCTATGTCCAGCCATCGAATCACTATTACCGCCTAAGCCATGATCAGCTTCCTGCTAAAACGCCTGGGAACCTTTATTCCCACGTTCATTGGCGTATCGATAATCACTTTCTTGTTTATCCGCATTCTGCCCGGAGACCCCATCATACTGATGGCCGGAGAGCGCGGCATGAGCGACGAGCGCTACGCAAAGCTGATGGCACAGTTCGGCTACGACCAGCCACTGCTAACGCAATACTGGAACTACTTTACCGGCATCCTGCAGGGTGATTTAGGTATTTCCTTTAAAACCAAAAAACCGGTCTGGGACGAATTCTTCGCGCTGTTTCCGGCAACCGTCGAATTATCACTGTGCGCCATGGTGTTCGCCATCGTACTCGGTCTACCGGCCGGCATCATCGCTGCAGTCAACCGTGGCAAGTGGCCTGATCAGGCCTTAATGTCCACCGCATTGATCGGCTACTCTATGCCAATTTTCTGGTGGGCACTGCTGCTGATTATATTTTTCTCGGGCATGTTGGGCTGGACCCCCGTGTCCGGCCGCATTTCATTGCTGTATTATTTTCCGACCGATACCGGCTTTATGCTGATCGACAGTTTTCGCTCGGGGCAGAAAGGTGCGTTCACCTCTGCTGTGCAGCACCTGATTCTGCCAACCATTGTTCTAGGTACCATACCGCTGGCGGTCATCGCACGGCAAACGCGCTCTGCAATGCTCGAAGTACTCAGTGAAGACTACGTCCGGACAGCACGCGCCAAAGGCCTGAGTCCATTTCGCATCAATGGCATCCACGCGCTGCGAAACGCGATGATACCGGTGATCACCGTCATCGGTCTTTCCGTCGGCACCCTGATGGCCGGCGCTATATTGACCGAGACTATTTTCTCGTGGCCGGGTATCGGCAAGTGGATGATTCAGGCCATAGAAAGTCGCGACTATCCATCAGTACAGGGCGGCTTAATGCTGATTGCGGTGATTATTATGGTGGTCAATCTGATTGTCGATCTACTGTACGGATTGATCAACCCGAAGATCAGGCGCACTTGATCATGACAACAGAAAACAACCCGGCACTCGATACTATCGCCGATGCTCCCCGGCCGGGCCGCCTGCGCGAATTCTGGCACTACTTTCGGGAGAACCGCGGTGCGGTCTTCGGCCTGTTTGTTTTTATGAGCTTTATCCTGGTGGCCATTCTCGCTGATATCATCGCCCCGCACTCGCCCACCGAGCAATTCCGCGACCACTTACTGCAGCCACCGTTCTGGCAGGAAGGCGGCAGCACTCAGTTTCTATTAGGTACTGATCCGGTCGGACGCGATATGCTGTCACGCTTGCTGCACGGCGCACGCTACTCGTTTTTTATCGGTCTGATCGTCGTCACGCTGGCCGTATCAGGCGGTGTATTAACCGGGTTGATCGCAGGCTTTGCCGGCGGCTGGGTAGACACCATGATCATGCGACTGATGGATGTCATCTTATCGTTTCCCAGTTTGTTACTGGCTCTGGTGATGGTGGCAATCCTCGGGCCGTCACTGGTGAATGCCATGTTCGCGATCGCTATTGTGCTGCAACCACACTACGTAAGGCTGACGCGTGCATCAGTACTCGGTGAGCTCCCGAAGGACTACGTCACCTCGGCGCGGGTCGCTGGTGCCAGCACCTTTCGCCTGATGTTTATCACCGTGCTTCCCAACTGCCTGCCACCTATAATTGTGCAGGCAGCGTTGTCGTTTTCGACCGCCATTCTAGACGCCGCTGCACTTGGCTTTCTCGGCCTGGGAGCGCAGCCACCCACCCCGGAATGGGGAACCATGCTGTCAGAAGCACGCGAATTTATTCTGCGTGCCTGGTGGGTCGTTACCCTGCCCGGCATCGCAATTCTGGTAACTGTGCTGGCTATCAACCTGATGGGTGACGGGCTGCGCGACGCCCTCGACCCAAAACTCAAGCGCAGCTGAGCGGATACAACGATGCCATTGCTTGACGTTAAAAACCTCACCGTCGAATTCACCACATCCGATGGCCAGTTCACAGCAGTCGACTCCCTCGATCTGAGCGTCGACGTCGGTGATGTACTGGCGATTGTCGGTGAATCAGGGTCCGGTAAATCGGTCTCGATGCTGGCGATGATGGGCTTGCTGCCGTGGACAGCCAAAGTCACCAGTGATGTGATGCGATTTAACAATACCGACATGCTGTCGATGACGGCGGCACAAAGACGCCACGTGGTCGGCCGCGAGTTGACAATGATCTTTCAGGAACCCATGTCAAGTCTCAACCCGTGCTTCACCATCGGCTTTCAACTCACCGAAGCGCTCGCCACACATTTGTCATTGTCGCGCCGGGAAAGACGCAAACGCGCTATCGAACTGCTGGAACAGGTCGGTCTGCCCGAACCCGAAAAACGCCTGCGCGCGTTCCCGCACCAGCTGTCGGGCGGAATGAACCAGCGCGTCATGATTGCGATGGCAATTGCCTGCAAGCCCAAACTACTGATTGCTGACGAGCCCACCACCGCGCTCGATGTCACCATACAGGCACAGATTCTAGACCTGCTGCTGCAACTGCAGAAAGACACCGGCATGGCGCTGATCCTGATCACCCACGATATGGGCGTTGTCGCTGAGACGGCACAGCGGGTCAGCGTGCAGTACGCCGGACAAAAAGTAGAAGAGCAACCGGTTGAGCCGCTGTTTGCAACACCACACCATCCCTACACCGGAGCCTTGCTGGCAGCACTGCCGGAACGCGCCACCAGCCGCCTGCTGCCGACCATACCCGGCGTCGTCCCCGGTCAGTTTGATCGACCCGCCGGCTGTCTTTTTTCACCCCGCTGTGATCGAGCCGACAGTATTTGTCACAGCACACCGGCACCGGTAGCCGATGCCAATCTAGGGTTCGCGCGCTGCCACTTCCCGATCCTGACCGGTCAGACTTCCGGCCAACACCATGACTGACTTGCACACTGCACTGATCACCGCCAACGCTATCAGCCGTGACTACACGGTAGGTGGCGGCATGCTGCGTACACCGTCGGTGGTACGCGCACTGAGCGAGGCCTCATTTGAATTGCACGCCGGCAAAACACTCGCGGTCGTCGGCGAATCCGGTTGCGGCAAGTCGACACTGGCTCGGGTTGTCACCCTGATCGAAACACCCACAGCCGGTGAATTTACTATCAATGGTCAAACCATCACCACGGATACCACTGAAGCAAGTGCCGAACTGCGTGCCTCTATACAGATAGTCTTTCAGGACCCCTACGGCTCACTCAACCCGCGTCACAAGGTCAGCCAGATTCTGCAGGAACCGCTGGTTATAAATCGTCCTGATCTGTCCTCCCGACAACGCGATGATCGATCACGGGAGATGCTGTCACTGGTGGGGCTGCGACCGGAGCACCATGAACGCTACCCGCATATGTTTTCCGGTGGACAACGGCAGCGTATCGCCATTGCCAGAGCGTTGATGCTGGAACCCGGCATACTGGTCCTTGACGAGCCCGTATCAGCACTGGACCTGTCCATACAGTCGCAGATTCTGAATCTGCTGGTCGAACTGCAGGATCGACTCAATCTTGCCTATCTGTTTATTTCCCACGACCTCTCCGTGGTCAAACATATGGCTGACGATATCATGGTTATGTACCTTGGCCGCGTGGTCGAAGCCGGCAAAACCGATCAGGTTTTTCATCAACCAAGGCACCCTTACACACGGGCACTGGTGTCGGCCACACCAGTGGCAGATCCAACATCCAGACAACAGCGGATTCATCTTGAAGGTGAACTACCCTCCCCTTTGTCGCCGCCGGCCGGCTGTGCATTTAACCCGCGATGCTGGAAAACCGCAGAGCAGTGTCGCACACAACGGCCCGAACTAGACAACCATGGCGGACGCCAGATTGCCTGTCATTTTCCACTCGACGACAAAGACACCGCCGATTAGAGCCGACCTGCCGCACCACAATAACAAACCCCGGTCACACTCGCCGCGACAGCAGGCTACTGACGCGGGTTACTGTGGGGCAGAGCCTACTGACTCTGACGATGCTTTAGCAGGTCTCTGATTTCAGCAAGCAACTCAACCTGCGGATCCGCTTCTGCAGTGTCACTCTGCTGCGCCTTGGCTTTGTTGATCAGCTTCACCACCATAAAGATTGCGGCTGCAACTATAAAAAAACTGATCAGTGTATTAACAAAGCTACCCCAGTTAATCGTTACTGCCCCGGCTGATTTGGCCGCCGCGAGCGAGGCATAAGGCGCTGCAGGCACACCATCTTTCAGTACCGTGAAGATCGCACTGAAATCAACGCCGCCCAACAGCATGCCGATTGGCGGCATAATGATATCTTCAACCAGGCTCGCGACAATAGTCCCGAACGCGGCGCCGATGACAATACCCACAGCCATATCGACCATATTACCGCCCAGGGCAAACTTCTTGAATTCTTCGAACATCGTGAGCACACCGTTACGTCAATGAATTTGCATCATAACAAACATATCCGCTGGAAATCACACAGCACTGATAGTTCACATTCAGACAGCATTCACCGGATGCTGCACAGACTATATTGCAGACCCGCCGCTGAATGATCCTTTCGGGTAATACCCTGATTACCCCGACTCGATAAACCAGCCACTAATACCATCAAGGCGAAAATGCCTTCATTGCCGGTACCCGGTTTTGCACCTGATGTTGCTTTCAGTATCACGGTCCGTGGGTCTACACATGACGATAAAAACCGCCATAGCGACACTGATAAAGTCACGCTGGGGAATATGACCGGTTCTTTTTATTGCCCGCACTGGACTAGGCTTTCAATTCCAGACCCTGGGATCAGTCTCAGGGCTGCTGGCTGATCCGACCGGCAGGCGCGACATCATTCTCTATGTGGGTCTGGCAGCAGCAGTAGCCGGTATGTTGTTGCTTACAGAGCCAGAGGCCGCCCTGCTGGCAGCACTGCTATGCGGACTAATCGGCGCAGCACCAGCCGGGGTTATCATGGCGCTCACCGCAAAATCAATGCCTGCCGCTGCACGCGCCTATGGCATCGGCGTATTTTGCACCGGTTATTTCATCGTAGTTACACCAGCACCGGTGATCGCCGGCTGGCTGTACGACACCACGTCGATCCCAGGGCGCCGATCTATTTCGCCGCAGCACTGTTCGGACTAACGACATTGTTCAACGGAGTGTTCCGGCAGGTTCAACAGCGTCGGTAACAGGCCATCAGAATCACGCCAGTTTCAGTAACTCATCGGCCAGCTCGGTTGGCATATCTACCATGACATCATGACTTGAAGGCATTTTAGTGACCGTCCAGCCCGGATCATTGGAATATTTGTCGGCAAAGTAGCGAAACGGGCTCGGCTCCCAGTTATCCGCAAGAATATAGACGCGCGTTACGTCGGGCGCTTTATCAGACAGCAACGCCGGCATCTCGAATGTCGCCAGCGATTGAGCAACACAGCGCCGCTCGACCCACGGGCGATTGGCTTCGAGAATGCCAAACATCTCAGCGGGTATCGGCTGCATCATGCCGCTGCTGCCTTCATGTGCAGAACCACGGAAGCCGTCGAGAAACTGCAGCGCCACCTCCGGTGGCAGAGCCAGTTCGAGCAAGCCATTCAGTGACTGACCATGCTCCGGCACAAAGGCATCCAGATAGACCAGCGCTTTTATTTTATCGCCGATGCGATCCGCCAGCTGCGTTATCACCATGCCGCCATAGGAATGACCGCAAAGAATGACATCATTTAATTCTTCCGCTTCAATGCAACCGGCCACATCGCGCACATGAGTTTCAAGGGTTATCGACTCACTGGCTAAATGGGCTTTTTCACCGACTCCGGTGTGAGTGGGTGTAAACACCTGATGACCGGCCTGCCGAAGCGCGTTGGCGGTATCACGATAGCACCAGCCGCCATGCCATGCGCCGTGCACTAAGACAAAATTAGCCATGTACTTTCCTCCGATGATGCTGTTGCCAACGCCATTTCAGTATACGTTAGATCGCGATCAACACCAAACCACCGAGCCTCGACCACCTGCCAGCACACTACTGCTGCTATCTTTGCTGGTATTGATCCTGTCGATACAAGGTGCCGGCCGTTACCCCATGCAAGGGATCCTGTGTTTTTGTTGCAGATCGCCTGCGCTGCAGAGTTAGCAGATATTGCAGGCGCAGTAACGGGTCACCCGACGCATCTGTGTCTTCAAGCTCGAGAATCCAGACCCGCAACCGGTAACTTAAACCATGTCGGATCGTCCCGGCCCCAGTATCCCTTGCGCTCTCAGCCTCCAGTCGGGCTCGACAATGCAAAGTGGTGGTTCTCGCTACCTTGAGATGCTGATTCGAATGTATTAACAGAGCTACCGGATCCAGCAGTTCCGAATACCGCTTCTCATCCGGTTTGCCCGGCAGTCTCGCTGCCCCTTTACGCCGTACCGACGGTTCTGTGGACAACATTCCAGTCGGCATAGCCATTCGCGCTGACAGATAGGGAGGCCCCCGGTGTTTTTTCACATGGCCCGACGCATAGAACGGCCTGACCCGGGTCAATCCTCCGCTCCATCTGACTCTTAAGGGGTTATCCTTCTCTGGAGTCAGTAACGCGTAGTCACGCACAGAGGGCATCGATATCACAGCCTCGTCACTGCTCTGATTCGCCAACGGTAAAGGCCGCAAACGCCGCTCTAGCGCCAGCGACATTCTGCATACATTCCAATCCCCCGCATTCACCGGGAAGCACTGCATTGTTTCGGTAAAGCTATTTCGATAGACCTGCCCGTCAACCGGATTATCTCCGACACCGCAGTACAAGAGGCTCTGTCGGGTAGGTTCAATGCAGTTGGACCAATTACCTTGCAACAACCTCAAAGCGCCAAGCTGGCGGGCCTCAAGACTGCCTAGCTGATCCGGTTTACAGCGAACACTGCCGATAAGCCATGACGGAAGAATCGCATTTCTCCTGAAATCTGTATTAACGAATAAAGTCAGACTTTAATGGTATTAACACTCCGTTAGTGCTTCGTTATTTCGGCAGAATTTCGCCCCCCGCATATTGGTTATCGCGCCACTACACCGTTATATTATTCTTCGACCTTCAGAGTTACCCAACAGAAGGCTCAGGGAGCAAGCACCTTTTTGCTTGTAATGCGATGTAACCATCACAGGATTGATACGCATGACGATCAAATTCAAAGACGGGCAAGTGGTAGACGGATTTGCTGAAATGGGAGAAGTCATTCTGGCACTGGCAGCAGCGTACAAAAGCAGCGGCGTACAACAGGACTCACTGCAAACCACTGCGTCTGTTGTAATCAACGCTGCAAAGAAACTGAAATACGACGTTGAAGGAATAAACCCGAACGACGCATTGACGATTTTTTACTACCCGAAAAACGGCATGCACCTGATGCTGCCTGACATCGATGATCTAACCAGCCCGCTACCCGACCCCTATCCACTGCCGAGCTTTTATCGACCGGCAAAAATCATGGACGCCGGGCAATTCCGGCTGCACCGGATCGGTGAATATACATCGCAGAAATGCCTGTAAGCCAACACCCGCGCAGGCGATATATTCTCAGTGTTGTCTATCCACACAGATGACTGTGAGCCTTAGCTTTACAAAGCTCTGCGACTCTGCAAAATTCACCCGCGAAGTTGCGGGTCAAGACACTGGCAATCAGCACCAGCACGTTGCCGAGGTTGTTGTGCAGTTACAGACAACTGAGGGCTTCGATTGGTGCTGTGTTACGACGCCACCGGATGCCCCCGGCTTATCACTCAGTTATGGCACACTGGGGTCAGGGACTGATCAGCAGGTCAGTTTCTCTGGTGTCGCTGACACCGTGCTTCAATCGCTGCGATCTGCCGCAGGCGAGGCCTGTGAATTCGCCGCGCTGTTCAACAATAAAAGCGCGGCCAGCGCCTCACAAGCAGCCGGGCTCGAAGCCGGGCTAAAGCCCCTCAAGAGCGGCTGGCTCGACGCGCTCCATGCACAACGTCATGACCAACACCTGGTTATAGCCGAACACTTTTGCGATCAGCAACCACGCCTGCTGCCAGCCGCACTATGTTTTGCCGCTCCGTACTTCAATACAAAACTCGACCGGCAGATATCACTTTCATCCGGAATGGGTTGCGGTATATCGCGGGGTAAAGCCGCCGCACACGGGTTATTTGAAATTATAGAACACGACGCTGTCGTTGGCTGGTGGATCTCAGGACAAAAAGCGCGCTTTTTCGAGCCCGGTGAAATCAATCAAAGCTCCAGGTACCTACAGCTAATGCGGCAGGGCAACCCGGGGCGGCGGGAGACACACCTGCTGCAACTGCAGTCGGCGACAGAGTTTCCCGTGGCGGCGGCAGTATCGTTTGATCAACACGGTCAATGCTTCGCCTGCGGTACTGCTTGCCGGCCCGATATTATCGCTGCCGCCAACTCAGCCATCAGGGAAATGTGCCAGATGGAATTCGGACACCATGCCGTTCGAGCCAAGATACAGCAGCACGGTATAAACAGTCTGAGTGTGAATGATCACGCCCAACTTCATCGGGCACAGCTGATCACCCGGGATTTATTTTTACCACTCATCAATACCGTTAAAACCGGTGCGATTTCGCTACGTAAAAACCCGGGGGCAACACCACAGTCCGAGGCAACATCAGATAAACAGCTGAATAGCATCGCATCGAAAGTTGATGCCTATGTAGTTCGCTATCCAGACAGATCTGGACGAGCAACCGTATGCAAGGTAGTATCCCCTAGACTGAGACCGCTCGTAAAATCAGAGGATAGCAGCGCTTACAACAGCAACGCATCCTCTCCCGATAGCCCATCCCGCTTGTTCGAGGGGGTAATGCCTTGATGGGTCCTGCGTAGTTCCCTGGAGGCACTGGACAAAACGTTTACGTCCACTGTGACAGCCCCTTGAAACTGCAGATAACCGTTTTCGGACAATTCGAAGTCAGCTTTAACGACCAACGCGTACCGCTCAAGTCTAAAAAAGGCGAAGCGTTATTAGCCTATGTGGCTCTAAGCCCGCGCGGTGTTGTCCGGCGTGATTCGCTGAAAGCACTCTTATGGCGTGACTCCGAAGAAAAAAAAGCGCAAAACAATCTCCGGCAGGCGGTCTGGGCAATTGCAAAAGCTCTGGAAAAGGTTGGCTACAGCGGCTTCGAATCCAACCGCTCACAAATAACACTTGATCTAGAATCAATTTCCGTTGATGCGGTCGAACTTCTCAATACCGTCGCCACTGGAAATCCAGATACCTTACTGATCACAAACCCGCACGTTTTTGATAGTGTCCTTGAGGGCTGTGAAGATATCAGTAATGAATTCGGCCAATGGCTGTCTTCCCTGTCAGCCCGTTTTCGAGCCAGTCTGCTCAGAGAACTGGGCAACTCACTGCAAACCGAAACCCCTGACCAACACACGCTGCAAGCGGCCGCCGTATTACATGCACTAGAACCACTCAACGAAATAGCCTGTCAGGTGCTAATGCAGAGTAAAGCGGCTTCGGGAGACACAGCAGCAGCACTCACGGTTTACCAACACCTGTGCCGCGAAATGGATGAGCAACAGGGAATGGAGCCGTCAGAGAAAACCCAAGACCTGGCAGTTGCCATAAAAAACGGGACATTCAGCCCAAACAGACACGCAGCAGAAGGTCCACACACAGGCCTCGGCAACTCGGGCCGACCGTGCATCGTCCTGTCAGACATCGAGATCGCTGGCGCAAACGCCCAGCAATTACGCCTGATAAACGGATTTCGGCACGAGTTTCTTGCCTCACTTATACAATTTAAAGAATGGCAGATCGTCGACGGCCGTCGTCACACGACAACGGCCACGACCGACACCAACGGCATTCCCCGATCATACTCACTCGAGATGTCGGCAATCGCCATCGAACAGTCTTTGAGGATTATCCTCACTCTCAAAGAAACCAACACCGATAATTATATCTGGGGCGACAAGATCGAGGATCGTCTGGAGAACTACCTATCCAGCCAGGCAGATATCATCAGACGACTTGCAGCGGCGCTCAACATCCGGGTCTCCGCAGACCGGCTAGCGCTATTCGGCACACAGAAAATTCATCCACTTGACGCATTTGATCGCTGGTTGGTCGCCGAAGAGTTAATCCTAAGTATGGAACAGCCGGCCTGGCTGCGGGCGGAATACCTGCTCACAGACTTAATCGCAGACTATGAGTCGTTCGCCAGAGCCCACAGCGCCCTGGCCCAGATGGAGAACTCCAGGCAATTGTCTTTTCCAGGAGCAATGAGCTCGGAGGATCGGCGGGAGATAGCACTGATTCACGCGCGACGATCAGTAGCACTTGACCCCAACGACAGTAGAAACCAGTTGTGCCTGGGCTGGGCAAGAGCGATGGACGGACAATATGCCGGCGCTGAAGTAGCGTATTTAAAAGCACACCAGCTCAACGAAAACGACCCGTGGACGCTGATCTCTTCAGCAATGGGTCTGGCGTTTTGTGGAAATCAACAACAAGCCTCCCGTTTATCAAAAGAAGCCGCCTTGCTCACCACCGACCCATCCAATCTATATTGGTCCTTCCAGGCCGCTATTGCGTTCCTCGACAATGACATGGATGGCTGCATCCGCCTGTCCAAACTTTGCGACGAAGTAACCGCCGACGTGCTGGCATGGCATACCGCAGCACTGGCTTTATCCGGACACATCACAGCAGCCAGCACCCTGAACAAGCGTTTTGTTGAGGTCACCCGCGAGCTATGGCAACGGGACCCGAGACCAACAGATAAAAATATCGCGCAGTGGCTGCTGACGAGTTTCCCGATAAGAGAACCGAAAAAGTGGCAAAGCCTGCGTGACGGATTAAAAATAGCGGGACTCGATGTGTCCGGTGTACATCCACCGCTACAGTAAGAGACCAGCCACGACCGCTACCGTCCGCTGCTAACGGTGACCAGGCGTCTCAATTAGGCCGGGAGCGGAGGTGTTATTTTCATACCACCGGTTCAATCTGTCGCCTGCGCCACAGGCTCAGCGGTAAATATCACCATTTTTTCGCTTCGTTTGCACCTTCGGCTTCGCCCCCCGCAATTATACTGCCCCAAACCCCAACAACACGCCCGAAATAGCACAAATGAGAAATGCCATACCTCACCAAGACCATTAACGGAGTAATAACGGCCAGTCACTATACTGACAACCGTGGTTCAGGGAAGCACAAGGCACGACTATCCGGTACGCCGATATCACACAGGACGCGATAATACAGCACGCCACGCTTGTTCACGATCTGAAAGGCAAAAAGCCAGGGAACCCAAGCATGAACATCAGTCAAAGTCATCATATGAGCGCTACCAAAAAACAACTGCTCGATCAGTTGAACTTCATCACTAACAGGCTCACGACAGAGCAAGTAAAAACCCTGATCATGGAAGCTTCTACGCTGCTCTCAAGCCAAAGCACTTGCCGCCCGAAATCCGCACCGCTGCAAACGCTGAGCGCCCGGGAAGTGGAAGTCCTGGTTCTGGTAGCGAGTGGTTACAACCGCCGTAATATCGGTGTATCACTCGGTATAACGGCAAATACTGCAGCGCGGCACATCGCGAATATCTATACCAAGCTGGGGATCGGGTCGGTCGCTGAAGCAACCAGCTTCGCCTATGACAACAGGCTGATAGCAAGTAGCAGACACCCGACAGCCATTGCCGGTAATGACATCGAGCCGGCAACCGCCGGCGCGTGAAAAGCACCGCTCAACCCCTAAGAAAGTCTGAGGGTGTTCCTGTTGTAAGATAGATACCGGCCGGTCATGGCAGCAGACAATGGCCAGGGTGCCTGACTGCAGGCGCCTGGCCTCAACAGACTGCGCAGACGTCTTCGACGTAACCAGAGCAATGTGACTCCACCATAAGAGACCCGTGGCAAAGTAACTCTGCGAATATATTTTATCGCAGCGTAAAGCCTCATTGTCTGACAGCCACCGAACAGTAATAAATCAGTGACCGCCAGATAACACCAACGATACTACAGCTATCGGTTTATTCACCCAGGCCCCTCATCCACCGCATCGCCTCCTCACCGTCGGCCGGGTCTTTGGCGGTACGAACCATCGTATTAAGACTGATATGCGGCCATCGAATTCTTCCACCGCTGTTATCGAACATATCAAAAAAATCCAGCATGACTTCCTGCATATACTGCATCACTACTATAGGATCACCATTGTTATCTGATTCTCCCTCAAGCTCCATCACCCAGAACGTTGAACGCATCACTGCAGCATCTGCCTGCTCGACAATAAACGGGGTATTGACGATACCGCCGGTCTCTATCTCTGTGCTGACCGAGAACTTCATACCGGTCTTTACATTGGTAGGAGTCGCCGCCTGAAGCAATCCGTGAAGATTGCGCAGGTCCAGATTGTTCGGAAAAAATTCGTTAGCCGGCGCGACAAACTTCTGATACGGCGCCAGATAATTCTCCAGCGGGTCATCCAGCGGCACCTGCCCGGTAGCAGTCAAAAACGGAAACGGATTCACGTCCTCTATAACGACCGGATTTTTACCGTCTATATTTTCGGCAGTCCCGAGAGCGAGAACAGAATTTCCATGCGGGATCGTCCCCAGGCGTGCGATATCAGCACCACTTTTATGGTGGTTTAGAATCTGAAGCCACAAACCAGGTTCATGATGAATCGCTGCAACCTCCCCCTCCTTGGCCTTGCCGCTGACCGGGTTATCCTCTGACCGGAACTGCTTGATCAGCTGTTCATAATCAAGTGCGACGATGGTTTGATCCAGATTGTCATCGGTCTCGCGTATCACACCCCGGTTAGGCACCCCCTTGTCAGCCGTCTTTAAAACCAGTGTTTCATTGTATTGATTGGCTAGCACGCGATAGTCACGTCGATCACCACCGATTTCACTGCCATCACTAAACGGCAGCGCAATCATATTCCAGCCGCGCCCCGCAAATCGATCAGCGTTCTGCCACACCCCGGTAAGGAGCTGTAACGCACCAAGATCTGTAACGTCACTATTAGCGACACCAAAGTATCGCGAATTACCTATTCGCCTGGAGAGCGCATCTTTATCCATCGTTCACTCCATGTTTTTAACAAAATTACGCACTGCCAGTGCGATAGTGTTTACCCCTCCGGACAGCCACGCAATGATGTGACGCATGCGCTACTACCCAGGTACGACCACAGACTAGAGCTTTGCTCTGATAGACTCCATACCTCAATTGAGCCATGCACACAGCAACACAGCGCAGGTTTGTCAGACAATTCCACTGCAACCACTTATAGATGAATGAAAACAGAAAAAACGCAGATACCGGCAACACTGAATACCAACCCCGGACAGCCTCACACGCGCGACTGTTTAACACCAGAAAACAGCGGTGAGCGACTGAATCTGCACATAAAAAAGAAACAAACCACAGATCGCCGGCATCAGCACTGCAGGGCAGGCTATTTGGAGTAACTTATAGGACTCTGCCACTCGCACTATAGACAGTGCGAATCACGGCTTACTGACGTGACCGCCGCTGGCGGTTTCTATGACAACGCGATCGCCTGCATGCAGAACAACACCGCTGGCAAAAGCATAGGATTGCTCACTGCCATCGGCGCTGTGCACACTCACGCCATTCACCCCGCCCGGTGGCGCGCCGGCACCTGACCAGACAGGGACTCGTGTGCGCGTAAACCCGACCGACAGAATCGCCTTGCTCCGCACCTGATAAGTCAGAGACAGACCACGACCGCCACGAAACTCAACGGTATCGTCTGTCCGGTCGGACCCGGTCAGTGCTTTGTTAATGACCTCGATACCGTAGCGCGCTTCACAGATCTCGACCGGACAGTTGAAGGTATCGCCGTGGCTGGTAGAGTACATGGCATCCATTCCATCACGTGTTGCTGTAGCGCCCCAGCCTCCCATCTGCGGCTCCACCAGGGTAAAGCGTCGCCCCGTATCCGGATGGTGACCGGCGATAACCGTTCCGCAGATAGAGGCAAAATGCCCCATCGGTAAACGCTCCGGAAACGCACGTGCCAGACATTGCCACAATAGATCAAACAGTCTGATGCGCGTTTCAAAATAGTACCCTTGCGCGGCAATCTCATCCGCGTGAAAAACAGAACCCGCTTCTGTTGTCACCGTCAGCGGCTTGAAAGATCCGGCATTGGCGAATCGCTCTGGATCACACATCGCTTTAAATATCATTTGTGCGGCTATCACCGCACCGTCACGGCTGGTGTTGTACGGACCACTGCGCTGGCGCGGATTACCGCTTAAGTCAACATGGAAACCGTTACTGTCAATCGTGATTGATGCACGCCACGTGACTCCGTCATCCTGCTCTTCCTCAATACAGTAAGTACCGGCAGGTACACCCGCTAGACCGGCACGGGCGCGAGCCTCGCCTCTGGCAAAGCTGTCTTCAATCGCGGCGCTGACCATAACGGGCTTGTGGTCCTGCAATAGACGTATGATCAGTTCTTCTGCGCGCTTACTGGCAGCAAGTTGCGCCCACAGATCCCCTCTGACGTAATCCGGCTGCCTGGAGTTAATTTCTATAATATCGAACACTGACTGGATCTTGCGGCCGCCATCAAACAACTTGATCGCCGGCAACCGCAGTCCTTCGGCAAAAATTTCGGTCACATCAGTTGCCATAGAACCGGGCACCTTGCCGCCAACATCCGCCCAGTGAGCGATGGAGGCAGTCCAGGCATGGCAACACCCGTCAAAAAATACCGGCTTGGCGATGACGACATCGTTCAAATGGGTCACCCCGCCAAAATTCGGGTCGTTGGTGATATAGATATCACCGGCGCTGATTGAGTCACCATGTAGTTCGATAATGCGTTTGACGGCCTTGTCAAGCACCCCCACAAAGGTGGGGATACCAGCCCCCGAACTGACCAGATTGCCGTCCGCATCGGTGACGCCGGTGCCAACGTCAAGCACTTCATAGATGATCGGGCTCATGGCGGTTTTTTTAAGAACCGCAAACATCTCTTCGGCAGCGGCATTCAAACCGGCCTGGATCACCGACAGCGTGAAGGGATCGTGACTCACCGGACTCCCTCTAGATAATGGTTAAATCGCGCGGTAAGCCCGATAGAATTTCAGGTCCGGAGTCGCGCAGAATGACAATATCTTCCAGCCGGATACCGAAACGACCGGGCAGATATATCCCGGGCTCAATTGAAAATACCATTCCGGCCTCGAGCACGGTTTCGGAGACAGAAGTCAGATACGGTTGCTCGTGTATCTCAACGCCCATACCGTGCCCGGTACGATGCACAAAGTACTGACCATACCCGGCATCGGTAATCACTCCACGGGCAGCATCATCGACAACGTGCGCTTTCACACCCGGACGCGCCGCGGCCATTGCCGCCTGCACCGCCGCCTCAACGATAGCGTGGACTTCAACGTACCCCGGTGGCGCTTCACCAATCACCGCCATCCGGGTGATGTCACTGGAATACCCACCGAGCGCGCCGCCGATATCCATCACCACCGCATCGCCCTGACGGAGTGTGCTGTGGCCGGTCTCATGGTGGGGGAAAGCACCGTTACCACCCGCCCCGACAATAGTGAACAGTGGTTTCGCACCCAGCGCTGCAAATGACTCACGAATCGCCTGAGCGACATCGAGCTCGGTCATACCGGCTTGCATCGCAGCCCAGCCTGCCTGCATGGATTGATCTGCGATCAATGCGTTTTCTTTCAGGCAGGTGTATTCATCCACGTCCTTTCGCATGCGCAGCGCACCGATAGTCGACGCACTGAATTGTCGACTGGCGTCGGGTAAGTTATCTTGCACCAGTGCCGCAAAGTCAGCACGCATGGTTTCATCCAGCGCAATACTGGACGCACCGGCAACACCCAGCGCATCAAGCAATACCGCAAACGCAGACTGCGGCCCTTCGGCGTCAGACCATTCATAAAACGGCAGGTCCGTATGCTCACGTATCCCCTGCGCATTAAGCGCCGGCATCAGCATCGCGGCAGAGCCGGCGCTGACACAAAGCAGACAGGGCCGTTCGTCAGCGTGCGGATGAAAACCCAGCAGCCAGTGCATATGGGCTCCGGGCCCGACAGCCAGCAGATCCACACCGGCCCTCTCCATGCTGCTTCGCAGTTGCTGCAAGCGTGCTTCGGTTGCCTTAGCCATAGTTCGCTCTTCTAGTAGATTTCGGCCGCATCTTCGGCACTGATATAGCCGTTGCGGATATCATCAGCAACCGACTGGGGATCGCGGTGCGCGGGATCACCGTAACCGCCACCGCTAGCGGTGACAATCCGTATGACATCATCGGTATTTACCGACAACCCCGAGACAAACGAATAGCGCTGCTGAGTGCCATCTGTTTTTAACACCTCGACATAATTCGATGAACCCTCAGCGCCATTCTGCAGTGCCCATGGCTTGATTTTCGAACGAGTATAACCCGCTGTCAAAAACCCATTGTCTGTGCGGATGCGGTACTCCAGCACCAGTCCGCGTCCGCCGGTGAATTTACCTTCACCGCCAGTCTGGGTGTTAAGTTCCATGCGGTCTACAAACAAGCCGTTACGCGCCTCTGATATCTCGGCCGGTGTATTGTAGGTTTCGCCGTGGAAACCGGAAAAAATACAACCGTTGCCGTCACGCCCGTCCCAGGCACCCCAGCCACCGATCTGCGGTTCAATAATCGTGTACTGCCGCCCCGTGTCGGGATGAATACCACCAATAAAGGTTCCGCAGATTGACGCAAAATGGCCAGCCGGCAAGCGCTCGGGTATGTGTGGTGCCAGACAGCGCCAGATCAAATCATAAACTCGCACTTCTGTCTCAAAATAAAAGCCAATCGCGGACGGCTCCTGCGCATGAAAAACAGACCCCTCGCGGGTCAGTACTTTCAAGGGGCGGAACGAACCATCGTTGGCTGGTGTATCGGGATCAGTCAGCGACTTGAAAACCATTTGCGCACAAACAATAGTACCGTCACGGCTGGTGTTGGTGGGGCCGGCATCCTGATCGGGGTTGTCTTGAAGGTCAACGATAAACTCATCATCGGTGATGCTGACCTTCACATTATAGAAGCGACCGTCGTCCTGCTCTTCGGTCAGCTCAAAGGTGCCCTTGGGTAGCTTTGCCAACTCGGCTTTGGCGGTCGCCTCACCAAACGCCATGAAGCTGTTCATTGCCTGAATGAAGGTAGCTTCACCATACTTTTGCGCCAGATCTTCAAGACGCCTGGCACCGATACGCACTGACGCAATCGCGGCCCATACATCCCCGAGAAGAAAGTCCGGCATCCGCGAGTTAACGGTGATAATGTCCATCACTGCCTGCTCGGTGTTACCTTCGGAAATCAATTTTACCGCCGGCAATCGCAAGCCTTCCTGAAATATCTCTGTGGCCTCACCCGACAGCGACCCCGGTGCCATCCCGCCAACATCGGAGTTGTGCGCAATATTGGCCGTCCAGGCAATGAGTTGACCGTTGGCAAACACCGGCATCGCCAGCACCAGATCATTGAGGTGCGTTACACCACCATGGTAGGGATCATTGGTGATAAATACATCACCTGGGCGTATATCCCCGGGCTCACTGAATTTTTCCAGAAGCACCTGAACCGATTTATCCAGCACACCGATAAACGCCGGAATACCCGCGCCAGACGATGCTATGCGCCCTTGTGCATCGGTAATGCCGGTACCCATATCCAGTACTTCGTAAATAATCGAGCTCATCGCGGTTTTGCGCATGGCCTCAAACATTTCATCGGCGGCGGCCTGCAGCGAGTTTTGGATAATCTCCAGGGTGATAGGATCATTGCTTTCAACCATCAGACTCTCCTTTATAGACTTATATGAATATTGCGATAGGCATCGACTTCCACCGAATTACCCGGATGTATGACCGTGGTGGTGCCAGTATCTTCAATGATCGCAGGACCACTGAAACTCATACCCGGCTGTAGCATGCCACCGTCGTAGATGGTCGCCACATGAACACCCTCCAGTGCGTAGTCCACCTTGCGCTGACCTTTTATCGCAACAGCAGCAGGACTATCAGACAATGGCTCAGGCGTCATTTCGAGTTTGCCCACCTCTGCCGTGGCCACCAAATGAATACCGACCAATTCGACCGGTGCGTTCAACCTATAGGTGAATTCGCGTTCATAGGTCTCATGAAAATTGTCGGCGATAGCATCCAGCGCCTCATCATGGATCACATCATCACTGAGCAATACCTCGGTGGTATGTTCCTGGTTTTGATAACGAAACTTGCCGTAGCGGGTAAACGTCACCGCACCCGGGTCTATACCCTCAGCGCTGAAGGTCGCCAGCGCCTGTTGCTCGGTGTCACTGAAAACTTCTTCTATAATGCCTCCCGCCCCCACACCGAGCTCTGCAAGCCTGGTAACGAAGAAGTCCCGCCTAAGGTCGGACATCATCATTCCCCAGGCCGAGAATACCGACGCGGCAGCCGGTACAACGACTTTTTTTACCTGCATCTCCTGACCAAGCGCCACAGCATGCATCGCACCACCACCGCCAAATGCAAGCAGGGTAAAGTCGCGGGTATCAAAACCACGGCTCAGCGAAACCAGTTTCAGTGCATTGACCATATTGTTGTTGGCAATACGCACGATGCCTCTCGCTGCCTCATCGGCAGACACCCCCAGTGATTTGCCCAGTGCAGTCAATGCGTCGCCGGCCGCTCGCATATCAGCGGTCACTTCACCGCCGCAAAAATAGTGTTGATTGATACGTCCGAGCCAGAGGTTAGCATCGGTGGTAGTCGCCTGCGTGCCGTTTTTGCCGTAGGCCGCAGGCCCCGGCAAGGCACCTGCCGACTGCGGTCCGACATGCAGTTTTTTAAATTCATCAACCCAGGCGATTGACCCGCCGCCGTTGCCGATCTCAACCAGGTCAACCACCGGTACCATGATCGGATAACCCGCCGACTTGCGCGAGCGTTCGATCCAGTAGTCGGTCATAATTCGAACCTGACCATTTTCAATCAACGAGCACTTTGCCGTGGTGCCGCCGATATCAAGCGCCAGAATATTAGGCTCATCGATCAGCTTGCCCAGTTCAGCTGCCCCCCAGAAGCCGGAGGCCGGGCCGCTTTCCACCATGGTAATCGGTGTCCGCGAGGTAGCGTCCAGTGAATCCACACCGCAATTCGATTGCATTATATAAGGACTGTGAGCAAACCCGCGCGAGTTAAGCCCGGCGTCCAGCTTGTGCAGATATTTTGCGGCGATTGGCTGTACGTAGGCCGACAGCACTGCGGTATTGCTGCGTTCGTACTCACGCCATTCACGGGTTATCTGATGTGACGATACCACCGCCACCTGCGGCCACAAGCGCTGCACTTCGGCCATCGCCTGCGCCTCATGCGTGGTGTTGGCATAAGAGTGCAGAAAGCTGATCGCAATCGCTTCTACCCCATCGGCTTTGAAGCGCTCCAGAATCGCCGGTAGGCCGGACAGATCAAGTGGCGTACGCTCCTCACCGGTGTATGTCATGCGACCGGGCAGTTCCGCACGCAAATAACGCGGCACAAACGGCTTTGGCTTAACATAGTGCAGATTAAAAAAATCGGGCCGGTTGCCACGCGCTATTTCAAGCGTATCGCGAAAGCCTTCGGTGGTCAGCAGCGCCACCTTGACGCCCTTGCGCTCGGTTAGTGCATTAATCACTACGGTTGTTCCGTGCACTAGAAAGTCGACTTCAGCGGCATCAATGCCGCCTTTGTCCAGAACATTCAACACGCCCTGTTCAAAATCAGGCGGGGTGGTGTCGGTTTTTGCCGTAATAATACGGGAGGTGCCGGTTTGCGTATCCGTCTCGAAGCAAACCAGATCGGTAAACGTGCCGCCAACATCTGTCGCGACCCGACGCATGATTTTATTCAAGTGATTTCCTCTGTGGTTCGAAGCTCTGCCGCCAACAGGAAGGCCAGTGCCCCCGGCAGCTTTAGCGATTCAGCGCTTGCCACGCGCTGTGGGGTGTAGTGACCCGCGTCATGCAGGCAGTTCAGTGTGCCGCGCACGCGCCCGGCAATAACCACCGGGATATTCAGACAGCTCTCGCAGCCAAGTTGCTGAATCAGTTCATAGTCGGCAAACACCGCAGCGATTTCTTCGATGCTGTTGGCCACAAACATCTGCTGTCGCCGCTCAACGATTTCAGACCAGGCATTCTGCTGTATGGGTTTTTCACCTGACACGGGATACGCATCAGGCCTGTTCGAATAAGAACGCCAGGCAACACCGCGTGCGTGATCGAGCTCCATCAACGTAAACAGCTTTACCCCGACGGTATCGACGACCAAGCGCTCCAGTGCGCGGAACGTCGTCTGCGGCTGTGGTCCGCCGCTTGCCACGGCAATGGTCAATTCAGTCATTTACTACTCTCCTCCGCCAGCGTGTTACGCAGCTGCATTTCAGCCTCTGTCACCACGGGAACCGCAGCAATTAAACTACGTGTATAACTATGCTGCGGGGCTTCAAATAAACGGCGCGTGTCGCTGCATTCGACCATCACTCCGGCATTAAATACGGCGACACGGTCGGCAATGTTGCGAACCACGGATAGATCGTGAGTAATGAACACATAAGTCAGTCCCTTGTCACGCCGCAGCCGGTCCAGCAGACGCAGGACTCTGGCCTGAACCAGTACATCGAGAGCTGAGGTAGGCTCATCCAGCACCACCACCCGGGATTGACAGGCCAGTGCTCTGGCAATGGCTACTCGCTGCCGCTGCCCACCCGACAGTGCGGAAGGCGAGCGCTTGCGAAACGCCGCTGGCAGACCGACCTCTTCCAGTGCAGCCTCCGTGATGCGCCAGCGCTCCGACGGTTTGCCAATGCCATAGACATCAAGACCCAGTCGAACCGATGCGCCCACAGAGCGCCTGGGGTTCAGTGATGACAGCGGGTTTTGCTGCACCAGTTGTATGGCACGCCGATGAACCAGTGTGCGCCTGGCTGGCAATTGCTGACCATCGAGGGTTATCTCACCCGAGGTTTGCGGGTAGACGCCAAGCAGCATATTCGCCAGTGTCGTTTTACCCGACCCGCTCTCACCGACAATAGCCAGACATTCTCCGGCCTGTACATCGAGACTGACATTATTAACCGCATGCACAAGGGATCGCTTCTTACCAAAAGTCTTGTGCAGGTTTCTGGTTGACAGCAAGGCAGTCATAGCGCGCTGCCATGATTGACGCAGGGCTGTAGAAATTCGTCCGAAGTATCAGGGATATCGGCAATGCCGCCACCGGTTATACGCGGCACCGCAGCCATCAGTGCCCGTGTATAGGGATGACCGGGGTCGTTGAAAACCGCGGCGGTCGGCCCCTGTTCAACGATGCGCCCGCGATAGATCACATAGATTCGGTCAGCAAACTCGCGCACCACGCCGAGGTTATGCGAGATAAACAACATCGCAGTATTATGACTGGCCACCAGTTGATTCATTAGATCAAGTGTTTGCGCCTGAACAGTCACATCAAGTGCGGTGCCGGGCTCATCGGCAATTAACAACGCCGGATTATTAGCCAGCGCCATGGCAATCATCACACGCTGGTTCATGCCGCCGGACAGCTGAAACGGATAGGCTTGCAGCACTCGCTCCGGATCATTGATAGATACCGACTGTAACAACGCAGATGCTCTGGATAACGCCGCTGCCTCAGAGAGTGGCGCAGAACCTCGTCGCAGCACTTCGATAAACTGCACACCGACGGTAAATACCGGGTTAAGGGCCGAGGTTGGATCCTGAAAAATCATCGACATCCGGGTGCCACGCAAATCACGCCAGTGTTTAGTGCCGATACTGTTTAGATCGTGTTGCAGAAATCGTAACTCGCCACGGATTGTGGCACCACGCACCTCCTGCAACAGCCCCAGAATAATCCGCGCGGTGACTGATTTTCCCGAGCCACTCTCGCCGACCAGTGCCACCCGCTCAGCGGGATTTATCGACAGTGAAATACCGTGCAGCACCTCGGTGTAACCGGTATAGCCTTTAAAGCCCAGATGCAGGTTTTCGATGGCGAGCACCGGTGTCATTGCTCCGCTCCAAGTATTTCACGCAGGGCATCACCGATCAGGTTAAAGCCAAATACCGCAACCAGAATTGCCAACCCTGGAAATACCGTAAGCCACCAGCTGTCCGGCAGATAGCGCGCCCCTTCGGCCACCATAGAACCCAGATCAGGTGTAGGCGGCTGTACCCCCAAACCCAGAAACGACAGTGACGAGGCAATAATAATCACAAAGCCCATATCCAGTGTCATCTTGGTGATCACCGCCGGCAGGCAGTTGGGCAGTATCTCGCGAAAGCAGATATGCCACTGGGACGCACCGATCACCTCGGCGGCCAGCACATAGCCTTCTTCTCTTTCCGAGCGCGCCACGTTGTACACCAACCGCGCGTACCATGGCCACCACATAGCAGTGACGGCAAGCATGGCGTTGAGCAGGGTCGGCTCAAGGACCCCCATCATGGCAATCGCCAACACCAGTGGCGGTATCGATAAAAACACATCGGTAAGACGCATCAGGACAAATTCAGTTTTACCGCCACGATACCCGGCAAACAACCCGGCCAGCACACCGATAGGCACCGAGATCACCAGCACCACCACACCCAGCATCAGGGATATTCGATAGGCATAGATTATCCGGCTGAACAGATCACGCCCGACCAGGTCAGTGCCCATCAGATTGCGATCGCTCGGTGCCTGATTGAAATAGACAAAATCAACGACCGCACCTTTATGGTCCGGGAATGGCGCGATAAAATCTGCAAAGACCGCCAACACGATTACCATCAGTACCAGCAGCACCCCCAGCAATGACAGCGGGTTTCGCAATAGTATTATCAGTGTTCTTTTCATTTGGCTGCAGTCACGACGTTTGCCGCTGCGAGTGGCGGATGCGTGGGTTTAGAAAAGCAATCAACAGATCAACAATCAGATTCACCAGCAAAAATGTCGCAGAGATAATCAGCACCGTACCAATAATTGCGTTGAGGTCCTTGCGCAAGATAACCGCAACGCCATAACGTGACAGACCCGGCCAGGCAAACACGGCCTCGACCAGAAATGCATTACCAAGCATCGCGGCGAAATCGAGACCGATAATCGTCAACGAAGGGATCAGTGACGGCTTGAATGCAAAGCGGTTTGCAATACGGCGACCACTGAAACCGTAAGCCTGCGCCATTTCTATATAGGGTTTATCGTAGGTTTCAATCATGTTGGCACGGGTCAAACGCGCGGCCTGACCGATACCCGACAACGCCAGTGCAAACGCCGGTAGCACGATATGCCACAGCGCGTTGGAAAACGCTTGAAAGTTACCTGCCCAGAGGGTGTCGACCAATAAAAACCCGGTCACACGTTCAATAGTATAGGTGTCGGAAATTCTGCCGGCGATTGGAAACAGCGGCAGAAAAAATGCAAACAGCAGCATCAGTATGACGGCCCAGACAAAGCTCGGTGCCGATACCCCCAGCAGCGATACCAGCCGTATCACATGGTCGGCCAAACGACCGCGATAACGTGCGGACCACCGTCCCAGCGGCAGGCCGATACCGATCATCAACAGACCGGCGACAATCACCAGCTCCAGGGTTGCCGGCAGAAACTCGGCAATATCCAGGGTCACCGGTCGATTGGTGTATAGCGACATGCCCAGATCACCACGGCTTAAGTCTTTTATAAAATGACCGTACTGCACGACTATAGACTCGTCGAGGTGCATCGACGAGCGCAGCTTGGCAATTTGCTCGACGGTGGCGTTAGGGCCTAACGCAATACGTGCCGGGTCCCCCGGAATAATCCGCGCGATACCAAACACCAGCATAGAAACCCCCACCAGCACAATCAGGGATATCCCCAGTCGCCGAAGCAGAAGTTGCACTACTGCAGACATAGCAGGCTCTCGATGAAAAGGGTGGTGCGATTAAACAGGTTAACGGAGGCAGTACGATATACACCGCCGGGCAGAATCGCCCGGCGTCGTAGAGGTCTTATTACTCGGTCATTTCCATCAGGCGAAACGAAAAGCCCAGACCATCAAGACCAAACGCTTTTGAGGCATCGGTCAGCGCCGGTGCTTTCACACGGTTGCTGGCGGCAAAAACTGACTGGCGATCAAAGCCGTAGATTGTCGCCGCAATTTCCATCAAGCGCGCATTGAGCTTGCTGTAGGCCGCAGCACGGTCTTCAGGTGATGCAGCAGAGCGACCTGCATCGAGCATTTCGTCAACAACTGAATCGTTGAGATGCTCAGGCGATTGCCAGGTGCCCGGTGTGGATGAGTGATACATGCCATAGAGCAGTGTGTCCGGGTCACCGGTTACCGCATTAACAAACAACTGACTTATGTGCGGAGTGTTTTCCGCTTTCGCCACCTGCTCGGCAAACAATGCCCAGGGCATTTTATTGATGTGAGACTTTATCCCGAGCGCTGTAAAGTTGGACTGCATCAATAAGGCAAAGCGTTCTTCCAGCGGAACCTCGGCAATCCACGAGACTTCGATATCCATTTCCGACGGATCATATTTGCAGGCCGCCAGATACTCTTTTGCTTTGTCCATATCCTGAGCAAGAATCTGGTCCGCCGGATTAGAGCCATACATACCCACCGGAATCGCACCGGTGGCGGCACTGCCGGCAGAAATATCGTCAGAGATTGCGATCATTTTAATTGCTGTGCTGTAGTCAAACGCATGCGCCAGCGCCAAACGGCAGTTGGCATCGTCAAGCGGTGCTTTGGTGGTATTCATTTTAAAATAGAACGCACCGGTACCGGCTTCGGTAAACAATTGCGCGCCGTCTTTTGCCAGTGCACTCACAACCTCGGGGGGTAACCATTGTGATGCGATATCGTGCTCGCCTTTTGAGATCAACGCGCGAACGGTGGCCGCTTCCAGACCGTAGCGCAAACGCACAGTATCCGGTGCGGCATCGGCAACACTCAGGAAATAATCAGCGTTTTTGACCATCACTGTTTCTTCCTGCGGGTTGTGTGACTTAACACTGTAGGCCCCGGTACCCGCTGAGTTAGCCGACATAAAGGCGGTTCCCCAGTCTTTCATGTCGCCATCGCCTTCACCGAGGTTTTCCATCACAAGTTTTTTATCAACGATAGGCAGGCGCACCAGTGAGGCAACGAACGGTGCATAGGGCGACTCAAGGTTAAAAGTAACGGTTAGGTCGTCAACTTTTTCGGCGCTCTCAACAACACCAAATAAATACGACAAACCACTACCGAGTGCTTTCATTCTATCGAGAGAGAACACGACATCGTCAGCCGTCAGCGGGTTGCCGCTCTGGAACGTAACATCGTCGCGTAACTTGAACGTGAAGCTATTGCCTTCACTCGACCAGCTTTCCGCCAGATGACCGGTATGACCGGGTCCGCCTTGAGCAGGCAGGATAAGCGTATCGTACACGTTAAACATTAAAATGCTGTCGGCGTAGTCCGATGCTTTGGCAGGATCGAGCTCTCCAACAGCAACTTCATCAAGCCGCAACACCGTTTCGGCAACAGCGGTAACGGTTGTACTTGCGAACACAGCAGCGGCCAGTGCCGCCTTCCAGTATTTCATTCAAATCTCCGGGCAGGTTGTGATTGAATAGATTTTTAGTGAGTGTGCTTCATGGGTTAATGCCTTTGTGTATCGGGTCGGGCTCGCCCTCGCCAAACACATCCATCGTTCCACACCACAGGATCGACGACATTGCCGTGGTGTGATTCCAGGTTGAGTGGGTTTTTCGTGAGTCAAAATGAATCGAGTCGCCGCTTTTAAGCACTGAGCGAACCGACTCAATCTCCACCGTGATTTCACCGGCCAGCACAAAAAACATCTCCTCGCCTTCATGACTGATCGGCTCCACGCGATGCCCCGGCGGTTCATGAACAATCACCGACCGCAGCGTACTACCGGGGAATCCGGCCGACAGACGCTCGTAGGAAATATCACCACCGACAATCTTATAGGACACCCGATCACGCTGGCGGGTTAGCTCATCACCACTTCCGGGTTGATCCAGAAAATGGCTGATCGGCTTTTCCAGCACCCGTGCAATCGATACCAGAGAAGACAGCGAGGGCGAGGTTAATCCGCGCTCTACCTGCGAAATGAACCCAACGGATAATCCGGCGGCGTCTGCCACATACTGCATGGTTAACGCCCGCTCCTTGCGGCAAGTCCGCAGTTGCCTGCCAAGACCGGCCGGGTCATTAGCCAGATTTTGCGCGGAGTCGGACTGTTTTTTTAGCATAGCTAAAATCATCCGCCAGGCAGGGGGCTCAAGTCAAGCTTTACCTATACTAAAATTTCATCATCGTCAGGGCCGCCCCATCGCGATTGAAGTGCCGGGACCTCATCCCCCTGCACTCACCAATCAGCCGTAACTGACAGCTGGTTGCACCGAGAGGCTAACCGCATTGACCATTGCAGCTGCTTGCCTATCGTGTGGCAAAATCAACTAAGTATGGTTTAATCGCACCCTGACTACCGACCGTGGCAACAAGGAAGCTGTAGGGCGTGACTCGAGACATCGCCGACTGGCTCAGAGAAAATAATCTCGGGCACCTTACCCGGACTTTCACACAAAGCGATATCAGTGTTGATCTGCTGGCAGACCTCGACACCGGGGATCTGCGTGAACTAGGCCTGACCCTGGGGGACCGCAAGCGCTTCCAGCGCGCCATGAGTGCCAGCACGGCAACCACGCTACCGCCCGCGCCGGTCGCGCAAACGCCGGGCGCAGAGCGTCGTCAGCTGACGGTCATGTTTGTCGACCTGATCGGCTCAACCGCACTGACCGAAACGCTTGACCCGGAAGACATGAGTGATGTGGTCTCCGCTTTTCAGGCAACCGTGCAAAGCTGCATCAGCCGCCACGGCGGTTACATATCGCGCTATATGGGAGATGGTGTACTGGTGTATTTCGGCTGGCCGACGGCTAGCGAAGACGACGCCGTTCGAGCCACACGGGCAGCATTGTGCATCAACACTGATGTAAGCCACCTGCGGACACCCTCCGGTGAGCCGCTGGCCTGTCGCTGCGGTATCGCCACCGGTCTGGTGGTGGTCGGTGAATTAATTGGCACCGGCACAGCACAGGAACATGTCGTGGTCGGGGAAACACCCAATCTGGCCGCAAGACTGCAGGGACTGGCCGAACCCGATTGCACCGTAATCAGCGACAGCACCCGCCGACTGATTGGCAACCTGTTCGAATTACAACCGCTTGGCCTGCAGCGCCTGAAAGGCATCAAGGAAGAAACACCAGCGTATAGCGTGCTCAAAGCGCAGGCCGTTGAAAGCCGTTTCCACGCAGAGCATCAGGACTCCGCATTGCCCATGATTGGCAGGGAGCAGCAGTTATCGCTGCTTACGCAGGGATGGCAACAGGCCTGTGACGGCCTGTATTCGCAGGTATTACTGCAGGGGGAAGCGGGCATCGGAAAATCCCGCTTGCTGCACGGTTTTCTGGAGTCATTAACTCTAGATCCACGCAGGCGTGTGATATTCCAGTGCGATGCACAGCACGGTGACACCGCACTCTACCCGGCTCGTCAGTTTTTCATGCGGGTCTCCGGCATCAGCAATGCAGATGACCAGAGCACACGAAAGCAGAAGTTACGCGCTACAGTGCGTCACCAGCCTATCGTCAGCCACGCAGAAAACACTGCCAGCACATTTGCATTGATCGCCGCTCTGATCGGAGTAGACACTGACGACGATGACCTCAGTCACCTGACCGCAGAACAGACCCGCGCACTGACCCTGCAGGCAATCTGCAAGCTGGTCCAGCATCTGCCCACAGAGAATACCGATCAGTCGCCGGTTAAATCTGTAACCCCCCTGTTGTTTGTTCTGGAAGATTCGCATTGGGTAGACCCGACCACTCTAGAATTACTGAAAGTGATGGCGGCAGACGCTACACCGGTATTTACACTGATCACGGCAAGGCCGGAGTTTCATTCACAAGCTTTACCTTTCGCGAGCCTTACTGTGATTGCCATCTCCCGCTTAAGCGAGCACGACTGCAAACGCATCGTGGCCGCCGTGACGGGCAACACGCAATTGCCCGACGCCATCGTTAACGAAATCGTGCAAAAAACCGACGGTATACCGCTTTTTGCCGAAGAACTGACAAAAACGGTCATCGAGTCAAATACCGTACAGCTGACTCAGCAGGGATATATAGAAAACCCGGCCGCTGATGATTTTTTCATCCCCAGTTCATTGCACGACTCACTGATGGCAAGACTGGATCGACTGCAACCGGTGAGAGAAGTCGCACAAACGGCAGCCTGCCTGGGGCGGGAGTTTGCACTGGACCTGCTGTTGACGATCGTACCGATCAACCTGCAGCAATTAACGGCATCACTGCAGACACTGATTGACTCAGACCTGATTTTCAAACGCGACGATAATACTTATTCCTTTAAGCATGCGCTGGTTCGCGATGCCGCCTACGAGAGCCTGCTCAAAAGTAAAAGACAGCATATTCACTTAACAATTGCAAAGATGCTGGAAGCTCACTTCGACACACTGATCACCACGCAGCCCGACCTAGCCGCCTATCATCTGCAACTGGCTGTAAGCTACCCTCAAGCCACTGTCTACTGGCACCGCGCCACAACACTGGCATTGCAGCGCGTTGCCAACCGCGAGGCTATCTCGCACGCAAGCCACGGGCTGGAATGCCTGCAACGGACCGGGGACAACACAGAGCCTGACCGCCACTACGAGTTACTGTTTGCACGCGGCATGGGACACATGGCCGTGCATGGTTATGCAGCCGAGTCGGTATCAGCCAACTTCAATGCCGCGATGCAGATAGCACAACAACTCGACGACACCGAACGCTACAGCCAGGCCGCGCGCGGTGTGGTTACCGCACACATCGTTTCAAGCCGGTTTAGCGAAGGGCTGGCTCTTGCAGACAGCATGCTGGCGACAGCACAAACACCCATGCAACGCTTTTATGCACTGCGCATGCTAGGCCAGATCTATTTATGGCAAGCGCGCTTCGAAGACTCGCGTCACTGTTTCGAACAAGCCATCGCGCTCTATGACCCCGATGATAAATCCCCGCTGTCGCAATGGGACGACGGCGTACTGTGCATTGGCTTTCTGGGTATTACCCTGACTTGTATCGGTGAAACCGACCGTGGCGAAAAAATGCATCGGCAATCGGTACAGATGGCCACAACGCTTAACCAGCCGTTTTCGCATTGCCAGGCAATGGAGTCGTGGATCACCTCTATCCTGTTACGCGGCGACGATTTCAGCGCACCACTAGCCACCCTGATCAAACTCGCCGACACGCACCAGATGGTATTCTTTAAAGCCTGCGCACAGCTGTACCAGGGCATCGGCCTTATGCGCAGCGGCAAAACCAGCGCAGGCAACCAGACCACCGTGCAGGGCCTTGAATTATACCGCGCCTGCCAATCACGACTCGGTGTGCCGAAATGGATAACGTATGTCGCTGAAGGCTATCAGCAGGTTGACCAGCACAGTAAAAGTATCGAACTCCTCGACGAAGCTGCCACCGCGATGGATCAGATGGGCAATGAATACTTCAGAGCCGAATGGTGGCGGGTACGTGCTGTAGCAGAAGTACATCTAGAAAAAAGCAAAGCGATTCCCGAGCAATCTTTCAAGCGATCCATACAGCTGTGTCAGTCACAGGGGGCAAAGTTGTTCGAGCTTACATCAACAATGGCACTGGCCAGGTTTTTAATGCAACAAGGCAAACCAGAAAAAGCCGGACACTGCCTCAGAGCAATTGTCAATTCCTTCACCGGCCAGCAGGACTTTGCCCACCTGACAACAGCACGCCGGATGCTAAGCAATTTAGAGAGATAATGACGCTTTCAGACACAACGCAACGCCAAAGCTAACGGCAATCCAGTGTATAGGCATTGACTATAGACAGATTACCCGCTACCAGGTGCGTAGCCGCTTAAGCGGCTGGCACATCCGGACCGTTGCCACTCAAGGCCGCCCGAAAACCTGCAACCGCGGTGTCACGGTTTGTATGATGCATCGACGTCAACCAGCGGCAACTCAACAGCACCAGCGCAAAACACCACAGACTAGTAGCTAGTGCCCATCCAGAAACAAGCGCTACTGCGTACCACTCAGACACGCAATCTTTTGCCGACCACATGGAGTTACTTAAGAACAACTAAGCGCCTACATGGGGTAGGCAAAATCTCACGCACCTGAATGATCCTCGCGACACCCTGTTTCTGGATAGGCACTAGCTAGCAAGGCAGTTGCACTGACGGCTGCCATCTGTGCGCCC
>CALKXD010000106.1 GCA_938003855.1 uncultured Granulosicoccaceae bacterium
TTGCCAATTATTCCCGGTGCTTACCGACTCGGCTGCGGCGCTAGCCTACCGAGAGCCCCACCAGGGCCGACTGCATGTAGAGTCGGTTGCGGCGCTAGCCATACCGAGAGCTCTGCCAGGTGCTAACCTGATGCTCGCCAGTTTCGTCAGTGCCAGGTGCTAACCTGATGCTCGTCAGTTTCGTCAGCCACGTTCCCGGTGCTTGCCGGCGTAGTTGCCAATTATTTCCGGTGCTTACCGACTCGGCTGCGGCGATAGCCTACCGAGAGCCCCACCAGGTGCTTACCGACGTGGGGGATAATTGCTTTCGGTGCTCGCCGATCGAATCGGTTGCGGCGCTAGCCATACCGAGAGCTCTGCCAGGTGCTAACCTGCTGCTCGCCAGTTTCGTCAGCCACGTTCCCGGTGCTTGCCGGCGTAGTTGCCAATTATTTCCGGTGCTTACCGACTCGGTTGCGGCGCTAGCCTACCGAGAGCCCCACCAGGTGCTTACCGACGGTGGGGGTAATTGCTTTCGGTGCTCGCCGACTCGGTTGCGGCGCTAGCCACACCGAGGACTAACCTCCTAATGCCTGAGCGTGTTTGTCCGATTTTGCCCCTCGTAGAGTGTTTGACTTTCTGTACTTGCTAATCGTTTGTTGCCGCTGGCCGTAGCGGCTGGCTTCAGCTGATCACGAATTCCCTTAGCCGTGGATCCGTGCGTGTACGCGGTTTCGGATACTTTTTCGATGCTTGCCGACTTCGTTGCGGGTCTTGCTGCATGCCACTGGCGAGTCTAGTTTGTTGGATGCTTCTCACAGATACTCTTGTTTCCGGATATTTTCGATGCTTGCCGACTTGGTGCAATACGTGTTGACCCGCGGCCACGGGCCGGGTCGATTGCGGGGCTGGCCGCATGACCTTTTGCTACATAGACCCTTTCATGTACTTGCCTGCGCCAACCGAAGCTTCGTGTCGTCGGTGCTGGCCGAGCACCAGTTCGAAGGCATGGATTGCTGGCGCGCGCGTACGCGGTTTCGGATACTTTTCGATGCTTGCCGACTTCGTTGCGGGTCTTGCTGCATGCCACTGGCGAGTCTAGTTTGTTGGATGCTTCTCACAAACACTCGTGTTTCCGGATATTTTTCAATGCTTGCCGACTTGGGACAATACGTGTTGACCCGCGGCCACGGGCCGGGTCGATTGCGGGGCTGGCCGCATGACCCTTTGCTACATAGACCCTTTCATGTACTTGCCTGCGCCAACCGAAGCTTCGTGTCGTCGGTGCTGGCCGAGCACCAGTTCGAAGGCATGGATTGCTGACCCAGTCGGTGCTGGGGGGCGGTATACCCCAGCCCCGCCAACGGGCTAATCTGAGACGTAGTTACTGATTTTATTGCCTGGTGCTTACCGGCTCGGTTGCAGCGCTGACCGTATATCAGACCCCGCCGGGGGCTAGCCTGAGACGTTCTGGTGCTTGCCGACGTAGTTACTACGCATTTATTTTCAGGTATTAGCCTGAGACGAAGTTCATGATTATTTCCCGGTGCTTGCCGACTCGGTTGCGGCGCTGGCTGTACCGGAACCCCGCCAGGTGCTAGCCTGAGCCTTTTTCTAGCGCTTGCCGTCCTAGTTAACTGCCACGCTCCCGGCGCTTGTCCGGTGCTTGCCGACGTATTTAGTTACAAATTGTTTTCCGGTGCTCGCCGACTCGGTTGCGGCGCACGCCGTATCGAGGACGCCGCTAGGGGCCAGCCTCGGCCTCTCCGGCGCTTGCTGAGTCAGTTTTATTGCCACGTTCCCGGCGCTTGTCAGATGCTTGCCGAAGTACTACTGTCGTTGTTGTAGTTGCTAAGTGTTTTTCCGGCGCTTGCCGACTCGGCTGCCGAAGTACTACTGTCGTTTGTGGTAGTTCCTAAGTGTTTTTCCAGCACTTGTCGACTCAGTTGCGGCGCTTGCCGTATAGTGAACCCCGCCGTGTGCTGACCGGAGCGTTGCTAAATGTTTTCCCGGCGCTTGCCGACTTGGTTGCCGAAGTACTACTGTTGTTGTAGTTGCTCAGTGTTGTCCAGCGCTTGCCCACTCGGTTGCGGCGCTTGCCGTATTGTGAGCCCCCGCCGTGCGCTAACCGGAGCGTTGGCGGCGCTTGACGACTGAGTTAACTGTTTGCTGACTTCCTTGCGGTGCTTGTCCGATGCTTGCCGACGGATTTAGTGGCAAATTGCGTTCCGGTGCTCGCCGACTCGGTTGCGGCGCACGCCGTATCGAGGACGCCGCTAGGTGCCAGCCTCAGCCTTTCCGCGCTTGCTGACTTAGCTTTACTGCCACGTTCCCGGTGCTTGTCAGATGCTTGCCGAAGTACTCCTGCCGTTTGTTGTAGTTGCTGAGTGTTTTTCCGGCGCTTGCCGACTCGGGTGCCGAAGTACTTCTTGCCGAAGTACTACTGCTGTCGTTTGTTGTAGTTCCTAAGTGTTTTTCCAGCGCTTGCCGACTCAGTTGCGGCGCTTGCCGACTCAGTTGCGGCGCTTGCCGTATGGTGAACCCCCGCCGTGTGCTAACCGGAGCGTTTCCGGCGCTTGCCGACTGAGTTAACTTTTTGTCGACTTCCTTGCGGTGCTTGCCACATGCCCACCGGGTGCTAACCAGAGCCTTTTCTGAATTGTGCGAGACATACTGTTTCGCAAAGCCCTTTTCGTGCTACGATACGTGCATCTCGAGTTCGCTTTGAACTCTTGACTTTTACATGTTCCTGGCCGCAGTCGGTTGGTCTCCCGGTGGTTGCCGGGCGCCGGGCGCCCCGTCATATTTAGCAGCTCACAGTCGATTTCGGTAGTAGTAGGCCCAATGATCAATGCTTTCCCAACCCGAAGAGACTAGCCGGCTCTCGTACACGGCCCTACCGGCCCGCACGCCCCCATTTGCCGCAGGGGCAAGTGGGTGCTCTTGGTTGGATCCCCCCCGTTGTCAGACGGTTCCGCCTTTTGTGATCTCCGCGCTTTGGCAGGTTGCCGCCGACACTATGTAGCAGTACTTCATTTTCACTTTGTTTAATTTATTTATTTATTTGTTTCACAGACGTCTACATCCGCCCTTTTGCGGCTTGCTCCCTGCACCCGGCAGAACAGCTAGATTCGTTTTATGTATGGGTGCAGGGTGTGTCTGTGCTATGCCATGGCACCCAGCCTGGATAGTTCGAATCGTTTCGGAGTTTGCTCTAGAAACCGGTGGTCCCACAAGTTCACACGCACCCGAAACAAGCCGTCCTAAACTCACGGAAGTCGGACCGACCACCGCGTTACAGTAACACCGTGCTCGGCCGTCCAGTAGCCACACGCGTAAGATATACCTCGAGTACGATGCTACGCTATTCTCGCGGGTACTCTGCCAAGCGAGGTTGCCGCCTTCCACTCCGGGAGACCACAGTTGTTTTCCCACGCCTTACAACCCACCGGTCCGTGGTCCATTCACTTGACCCGGACCGTCAAATATACGTTGGACTGACCACCGCGGTGTAGTCTAATAGTATACACCGAGCGTAGCCTTTTCAATAGCAACACGCTTTCACTTGTCGCACTGCACATCGCCACGTTACCGTTCTCTTCACCATGCAGATATTATGCACATTGCACGGTATTATTTGGCGTCTGCCGAGTTTTTGACACTGCTGGGTCACTGACGCCCGGCAGCGCTCCCCGTTAGCGTGTATTTTGCTCGCCTGCCGCGCATCCGTGCAGGCGTACGCCGGACCTAACTGGAGTATTGCACCAACTTGCCGTCGCAGTTTAGCCTGAAAGTTTGGGCTTCGCGGAACGGTTACCCCAGAACCCGCTGGTTCGATATTGCGCGCTGCAGAGTGTCCGACGCGGCTGGGTCACTGACGCCCTGCGGCGCTCGCTGTTAGCTTTTATTT
Organism: uncultured Granulosicoccaceae bacterium; assembly: GCA_938003855.1. Taxonomy (GTDB): domain Bacteria; phylum Pseudomonadota; class Gammaproteobacteria; order Granulosicoccales; family Granulosicoccaceae. The sequence continues at coordinate 3,890 of CALKXD010000106.1, forward strand.
TGCTCGCCCGCCGCGCATCTGTGCAGGCCTGACGTAACTGGGGCATTGTACCAACTTGGTTGACCCCTAACCCGTTGGTTGCGTCAGATCTATCTACATGCAAGCCTCCCGCACCGTGTGGTCGGGAAGGTGATCGCGTAGCTACCTAGTGGGTGCTTACCGACTATTCTATTATACCGCTTCACCAGTCAGGCCCTGGTCGCCAGCCGTCGCGTTACTAGTTGTTCCGTCGTGGTTGCGTAGCTTTTTCATCGTGTGACCCTGGCCAAGGGCATGTTTGGCTTGCGCACAGACCGGTGTCTGTCGCGTCCACCTGTCAGCACGTTGGGTATTTGCTTCGGGTCGCAGATTCCCGGACAAAGCCTATGTAACACCCCCACGGTAAGGTATTCCCCCGCCGTACGCGCCGTAAGTATGTACGGAGTACGTAAATTACGTAGTTGGTCAACGATCTGCTTTTCGGTGCTGGCCAACGCATACTTACGCACGCTCGGAAGGGCTTCCGCTCGAAGGTAGGGTGGATTATGGAAAGCACGCTCGACCAGGGGAAGAGGTACACCACGGGCAACCCGTGCGTGTCCGCGCGACCTTGAGTGGGCGGCTCCCTCACAGCAGAGCGATGGCTGGCGAAGCCATCGAGCAGATTATGAAGTTTGGGGGTTGGAAGACGGAGTTGATTGCCAGGTACTATGTGAAACCGTCTTCCAAGAAGAAAAGGGCACGCACCTGCAACGCCGCGAACGACGCCCCATTGTCGTCGGCTTTCGAAGCCGGCTTTGCGGCGTGTACTTGTCGTTAGTACTATAGGTATACTGAAGTAAGAAAGTTTGGGTGATTCAACCAGGCCTTCGGCTTACGGTCTCTTTAATGCAACGGACAATGGAAGTATGGGTGGGACCGCAAGCCGCGGC
>CALKXD010000107.1 GCA_938003855.1 uncultured Granulosicoccaceae bacterium
GGGCGCTGCTCGAGCACACAGAGCTCTGCGCTACTGACATCGTCAAGAACAGCCTTAACATTGCAGCCGATATCTGTATTTACACCAATGGTAATCTGACGGTTGAAACCCTCAGCAGTGACAATAAATAGCATTCGCGCGGCAGGCAGAATGCTGTCGACTTATCTGAAAAAAAACTAACTCAGGTGTAAATATGTCCACCATGACTCCGCGCGAAATTGTGCAGGAACTCGACAAACACATTGTTGGGCAGGCCCCCGCTAAACGAGCCGTGGCGATTGCGCTGCGTAATCGCTGGCGCCGGCAGCAGGTTGCTGAGCATTTGCGCAACGAAATAACGCCGAAAAATATCCTCATGATCGGACCGACAGGCGTCGGTAAAACAGAAATATCCAGGCGTCTGGCGCGGCTGGCAAATGCCCCTTTTATTAAAATTGAGGCAACTAAATTTACCGAAGTCGGCTATGTCGGAAGGGATGTCGAGTCCATTGTGCGTGACCTCGTTGATGCAGCAATAAAGCAGACCCGTGAGCAGGAGACTGAAAAAGTGCGTCACCGTGCGGAAGATGCCGCAGAAGACCGGCTGCTCGACATACTTCTGCGACCGGCCAGTGGCTCGGACTCAGCCGGTGATTCCAACACCCGGCAGAAATTCCGTAAAATGCTGCGCGAGAAAAAGCTTGATGAAAAAGAAGTTGAAATAGAAGTCAGTGCCGCCGGGGTTGGCGTTGAAATCATGGCACCACCGGGCATGGAGGACATGACTCAGCAGCTGCAGGGCATGTTTAAAAATCTCGGACGGGAGCAAAAGAAAACCCGCAAGGTCAAGGTTGCCGAGGCGTTGGTTCTGTTAACAGATGAAGAAGCTGCAGGTCTCGTCAATGAAGACGAACTCAAGCAACTTGCTGTCGATAACGTTGAGCAGAATGGCATTGTGTTCCTCGATGAAATAGACAAGGTCACCCGCCGCAGCGATGCCGGTGGCGGCGGCAATTCGGATGTCTCACGCGAAGGCGTTCAGCGCGATTTGCTACCGCTGGTGGAAGGTTGCACCGTCAGCACCAAGTACGGCATGGTAAAAACCGATCACATACTGTTTATCGCCTCAGGTGCGTTTCATATGACAAAGCCATCTGATCTGATTCCCGAGTTACAGGGGCGTTTGCCGATTCGGGTCGAGCTGAGTGCTTTATCAGTGGAAGATTTCGAACGTATACTGACCGAACCAAACGCCTCCCTGACAGAGCAATACAGTGCATTGCTCGGGACCGAGGGAGTTAAACTGAGCTTCACCGCAGAAGGCATCCGGCGTATTGCGGAAGTCGCTTGGCAGGTGAATGAAACCACGGAGAACATTGGCGCGCGAAGACTGCACACAGTGCTTGAGCGGCTGCTGGATGATGCCTCCTTTGATGCTGCCGATGCCAACGGTACGGAAATATCGGTCGATCACACTTACGTCGATAAATATTTAGCGGAACTGGCACAAGATGAGGACCTGAGCCGCTACATCCTGTAATCTCCTGCTATGACCAGACCTACCGAAATTAAGCTGCACCAGCGAAGCCGTGTCCTCGAAATACACTTTGACGACGGCTTCGAATGTAATCTGACCTGCGAGTATCTGCGTGTCCATTCACCCTCTGCGGAGGTACAGGGGCACGGACCGGGTCAGGAGGTTTTGCAGACAGGCAAGGAAAACGTCGGCATTGATCAACTTACTCCGTCGGGTAATTACGCCATCAAAATAGCCTTTGATGACGGTCATGACTCCGGCATCTTTACCTGGTCCTATCTGCATGGACTGGGTGTAAACTATGAGCACAACTGGCAGGTTTATCTCGATAAACTCGCCGCCAGCGGACACCAGCGGAACAGCAAAAACGATCCGCCAAAACAGTAGTGACTTGTTACTTTTCCTCAACATGGCTGCCAGGCGTTGAACGATAAAACTCACTTCGGTTACCAGACGGTAGAAACCGAACAGAAAAAGGCCATGGTCGGCGCAGTGTTCGATTCTGTTGCTGAGCGCTACGACGTCATGAATGATGTCATGTCGATGGGCATTCATCGATTGTGGAAGCGCTTTGCGATAAACCAGACCGGCGTGCGCTACGGAAATTCTGTCCTCGATCTGGCGGGTGGCACCGGTGACCTGGCGGCGAAGTTCAGTCAGCGCGTCGGTGCGGACGGCACGGTGGTGCTGGCTGATATCAATCAGGCGATGCTGTCGGTAGGCAGAGACCGGTTAATCGACAAAGGACTGGTCGGCAATATTCATTATGCGCTGGCGGATGCCGAAGAGCTGCCCTTTGCGGATAATTCCTTCCACTGTGTGACTATCGCTTTTGGCCTGCGCAATGTCACCGACAAACAGCGCGCTATTGAGTCTATGCATCGGGTAGTGAAGCCGGGTGGCAAAATGCTGATTCTGGAATTTTCCAAACCGATTCTGCCATTGCTCAGCAAAGCTTATGACGCTTACTCTTTTACGGCACTTCCGGCGCTTGGCAAACTGATCGTAAATGATGCTGATAGCTACCGTTACCTGGCGGAGTCTATCCGGCAGCATCCGGACCAGGAAACCCTGCTTGGGATGATGGAACAGGCCGGTTTCGAGCGCTGTGAGTACCACAATCTGACGGCTGGTATTGTCGCGCTGCATAAAGGTATTAAGTTATAGCTGGCAGACAGACGGACTAAGATATTGAAACTCCCAGCGCCAGTTGCCGACACGATTCAAGCCACCCTGAATCACTATATTGCGCTTGATCCAGAGGCCTCACCTAAAATTGCCGCACTTGCCGGTAAATTAGTGCAGATTCATGTAGATGCTATAAATATAGATCTATACCTGTTGTTTCATGCCGATTACATCGAGGTACTGGAATTATTCCCGGACCCGGGTGACGTGTGCATTTCCGGCACACCGCTGTCGTTATTATCGGTCGCGAACGGCCGTAAAACGATTCACGATGGCGGCGTTGCGATCACCGGCGATGTTCGCCTGGCACAGCAATTCAGTCGATTGATCGGCCAGCTTGACATTGATTGGGATGAGCATTTATCAAAGATTACCGGCGACACCGCAGCGCATCATATCGGCCGCACTCTGCGACGATTTCGTGGCTGGATGACGCGAAGCAGAAGCACGTTGCAAAGTAATACCGCAGATTATTTGCGCGATGAAACCAACCATCTGCCTCACGATTGGGAAATCGACGAATTTTCCGATTCCGTGGATGAGCTGCGTGATCGCGTTGAGCTTCTGGAAATAAAGATTCGCCAACAGTCCAGCGACGCCGGTAAGCGCTAGTGCGACTGCTGAGTCGTATCTCCCGAATGCATTTTATTCAGCATGTGCTGTTTAAATATGCCATCGATGAACTGGTCCATGAGCTGAGCGATTCCCGCCTGTTTCATACCTTATGCAAGGCGTTTCCCGATCGCTGGCGACATGCAGAGACACGAGCGTTGCCACGTGGCGTGCGGCTGCGACGTGCGCTGGAGGAACTCGGACCGGTATTTGTTAAATTCGGCCAGATGTTGTCAACCCGGCGGGATCTGCTGGCCGACGATATTGCCAATGAGCTTGCACTACTGCAAGACAGAGTTCCGCCGTTTGCGGCAAGTGAGGCTGTCGCAGCCATTGAAAGCTCCCTCGGAGATACAGTCGATAAACTCTTTGCCCGATTCGAAGAAGCTCCGATAGCTGCGGCATCGATCGCACAGGTGCATGCGGCAACATTGTTCAGTGGCGAAGAGGTCGTTGTTAAGGTTTTGCGGCCGAATATCGAAGATACGATCGCGCGTGATTTATCCCTGATGTACCTGCTGGCCACACTAACCACCTGGTTCTGGGCCGATGGCCGGCGATTGCGCCCGCGCGAGGTGGTGGCAGAGTATGAAAAAACACTTTATGACGAGCTCGATATGCAGCGTGAAGCGGCAAATGCCGCTCAATTACGCAAAAATGTTGAAGACACCGGCAATCTCTATATTCCTGAAGTGTTCTGGGACTACACGCGTGGACAGGTGTTGGTTCTGGAGCGCATCACAGGTATTCCCATCTCTGATATAGAGACGTTAAGAGCACATGGCGTTGACCTGAAAAAACTGGCAGAACGCGGTGTGGATATTTTTTTTACACAGGTTTTTCGCGATAATTTTTTCCATGCTGATATGCACCCGGGAAACATTTTTGTCTCGTATGAAACCCCGCACGACCCCCAGTACATTGCCGTGGATTTTGGCATCGTCGGGTCGTTGACCGATCAGGACCGCCACTACCTGTCGCAGAACTTGCTGGCCTTCTTTGACCGTGATTACCGTCGAGTGGCCAGTTTGCACGTCGACAGCGGGTGGGTACCCGCGAACACCCGGGTGGAGGAATTTGAATCTTCTATTCGCACTGTCTGTGAGCCGATCTTCGAAAAACCACTGGAAGAGATTTCCTTTGGTCAGGTATTGCTGCGGCTATTCCAAACCGCACGACGCTTCAATATGGAAGTTCAGCCTCAGTTGGTATTGCTGCAAAAAACGCTGTTAAACATCGAAGGGCTCGGGCGTCAGTTATACCCGCAACTGGATCTGTGGGCGACCGCACGACCAATCCTGAAGCACTGGATGATGGAGCAGGCCGGACCGTCAGCACTGTTTCGCGAAATTCAAAAGAGTGTTCCTGAGTGGGGTCGGATGTTTCCGCAGGTGCCCGGTTTAGTTTTCGACGTATTGCAAAATGCCAGCGAATCTCAATCCCTGTTAAAAGGCGGACCAGGCAGCGCTAGCCGGTCGAGTGCAGCTGGCAACGTGCAGTGGCTGAAGCCGCTTATTTTTTCTATCTGTGCGGCCACGTTGTTTATTTCAGCAATACTGATCGCTTTGCTGCAAAGCGGAAGTCATATTACCATTGCCGGTGTATCGTTTTGGTCGCTGGTGTTGATGGCCATTGCTATCTGGTGTCTGGCACGTGCGCTTCGGCTTGCCGGAGACTAACCCGACCGGGCTCAATGCCTGTTGCTTAAGGTAAACTCCAGCCCGCGGTAGGTCTTGGTAGAACATATCTTGCCACCAGCGCCTTAATACAGCGCCAGTGTCTGTTAGCAGTTCAGGCCGATCAATGCTTTACGTTTTTTTCCTGCTGCATTTTTTGAGTAATTTGCTGTAATACCTTCGCCAAGTCTGATTGATGACGGAAGTGGGTGTGGAGCGCTTCTTCCCGATACTCAAGTTCCTGATCCAGTTCGAGCCGGAAACGATACAATTGACTGTTCAGATGGTAAAGACCAATCTCAAAGCGTGCTGTTTCCTGCAACAAACTCGGCGGAGCGGGTTTCGCAGCTTCTTTTGAAGTTGTGGTTTTCAACGTCGAGTCGATGTCCGGTGCCGTGTCCTGATCATCGGAGTCCTCGACTTTTCGAGTTAATATTGGCACCGCATCAAGTGATGCGGCGTCGTTTGCGGCACGAAGCAGTCTGACGTCAGTCACCATCAGTGCTTTGAATTTACGCATGAGCGAGGTCAAGTCACTGACTTTCTGATCGAAATCTCCGCGTATTTCCTGCTGCAGATGATTAAGATCACGCTTTAGTCTGCGTGACTTTTCATTACCGGTACTGGCGTTGCAATCCGGCTGAGAGCCATCGAAGGATGGTTTTGGCATCTGGGAATCCGATAAGATATAAGTATTACGCGGTTGGCCGCGCACATACTTCCCTATCGGCAAACTGATATGACGTTTTAATACTAATGTGCAACATGCTGTCTGCGTCAAGCAAAAGTTCCGCAGTTGTCAGGTAGATAGGGCTCTGTTTTTTTTAATATTTTCCTCAGGACCACTCTATGGATATTGCCAGTCGTTTCCCTACTGGTGTACAACTCGATGCGGTTGTCAGTAAAAACAGGCCCCGCACTGAATACCCGCCTCAGGCGGCAGCCGTGCTTTCAGTGCAGGACGCTGAACAGGCAATGCGAGAGATTCAGAACTGGCCCGGCTATGAAGCCGCTGAACTGCGGCAACTGAACCTTCTGTCAAAGCACAGTGACTGTGGCGAGGTGCTGTACAAAGATGAATCACAGCGCTTCGGTCTGGGCAGTTTCAAAGCGCTGGGCGGGGCGTATGCTGTGTTGTGTCTAGTTGCGTCTGAGTACCAGCGGCTGCACCGGGAGGCTATCCCGCTGGCGGCGATTCGCAATGGTGATTATCGACAGTTCACCGCATCAATGACCGTGACGACCGCCACTGACGGCAACCATGGCCGCTCGGTCGCCTGGGGCGCGCAAAATGCCGGCTGTCGGTGTCGGATTTATATCCATCGTGAGGTCAGTGACGGTCGCAAGCGTGCGATGGAGGCGTTTGGAGCCGAGGTGATCCGGGTCGATGGCGACTACGATGATTCGGTTCGCATTTGTGCCAGAGAGTCCGCTGAGCAAGGTTGGCTGGTGGTTTCAGACACCTCCTACGAAGGATATATGTCGGTGCCCAGAAATGTAATGGCCGGGTACACCGTGATTGCAAGTGAAGTACTTGAGCAAATCCGTCAACCTCTAACACATATCTTTATACAGGCCGGTGTGGGCGGATTGGCGGCCGCAGTCTGTGCCAGATTGTGGATGTCGCAGGGCGCCGACCGACCACGAATGATTATTGTCGAATCAAAGCATGCGGCGTGCTGGCTGGAGAGTTTCAACACGGACAAGCCGTCACAAGTGCCGGTGGAGACAGAAACGGTAATGGCCGGACTTTCCTGTGGTGAAGTATCGCTGTTGGCCTGGGAGGTACTTTCAGCCTGCGGAGATGATGTCGTGACGCTGGCGGATGATCAGGTGGCCACGGCGATGCGCCTGTTTGCCGATGCGCAGATGTCGGATCAGCCGATCGAAGCCGGTGAGTGTGCGGTGCCGGGTGCGTTGGCACTGATGGGCATCTGTGCGGATGCGGAGCTCAAGGATTCGTTTGGAATCAATGCTGATAGCCGTATTTTGTTGATTGGCTGCGAAGGCGCGACGGATGCTGAGGTTTACCAGCAATTACTTGCCAGCGTTCCGTAGCTTAAGTTGATGACTGAGCGGTTAAAATACAAAGCACGGCCAGAGCGGAGCAGGGTGGGAAAATGACTGTGATCGGTGGGTTTAACAGCGGCGAGTATCACTCTCGAGTTGCCGCCCTGCAACGGAGTATGAAGCAGCACGATCTGCACGCGGTGTTGTTTACCACAGAGCACGAGATTCGCTACTACAGCGGATTTTTTACTCAGTTCTGGCAAAGTCCGACGCGGCCTTGGTTCCTGCTGATACCCCGGTCCGGTGAGCCGGTGGCTGTTATCCCGGGTATCGGTGAGGCATTGATGAAACGCAGTTGCGTAGGAGAAATACGTTGCTGGTCGTCTCCGCACCCGACCGATGACGGGGTCTCGTTGCTGGCCGCCACACTACTGGAAATGGTCGGTCAGCATGGCCGCGTGGGCTTGCTGAAAGGCAGAGAAACGACACTCCGCATGCCTTTGGCTGACTATGAAAACCTGCTCAGCCAGACTGGCCATACACAGTTTGTCGATGTTACCGAGATTGTGCAGCGGCAGCGGCAGATTAAGTCTGCGGCGGAGATCGACAAGATAACAGTCGCCTGTAATGCCGCGGGCGATGCGTTCGATAATGTGCCCCGTCGGGTAGTCAGGGGAGATTCTCTGCGAACTGTCTTTCGCAAATTCAAACAGGATTGCCTGGCCGCGGGGGCTGACGATATCAGCTATCTGGTCGGGTCGGCAGCGGCTGGTGGCTACGACGATATCATCGCACCACCGTCAGACCGTCCAACCTGCGAAGGCGATGTGCTGATCCTCGATACCGGTTGCGTCTACGATGGCTATTTCTGCGATTACGACCGTAACTTCGCGTTTGGCCATGCTGATACCGCGACCCGTACCGCCTACCGGAAAGTGCATGACTCAATTGATGCCGCATTGGCTATTGTGCGTCCCGGTATTAGCTGCGCTGATCTGCACCGTTCGATGAATCAGGTACTTGATCCCGTTGGAACGTCTGATTCCGGCAGCGTCGGCCGTTTCGGCCATGGCCTGGGTATGCAGCTTACCGAATCACCGTCGATCACAGCATGGGATCAAACCACACTGGTTGAAGGGATGGTGATGACACTGGAGCCCGGGTTGGCCTACGGAGATGGGAAAATGATGGTGCACGAAGAGAACATAGTCATCGAGGCAGATGGTGCGCGGTTATTAAGCAGGCGCGCCAGTGCTGAAATCGTTATTATTGACCCTTGAGGTTAGAATCGCCGCGTCAACCCGCGCAGCGGCAGAGGAAGGGCGTCCCGATCCGGTGACGGGCCCGGATTTCAAATCCGGTGAAACGCGTCAGACGTGTTTGGTGGGTTCGACTCCCACGCTCTTCCGCCACTATTTTTTGGCGCCACAAACCCCTGCGGGCTGCTGATCATGCTGTCTCTGCCGATCTACTCACTGGTGATCCCAGGCCGGTCCTCGCTATCGTCAATTTTGTGCCACCGCAGCGCTCGACTGTGCTCAACCTAACAGACATGCATTTATGCACATCAGTTGGTTAAGTTGTGTCGATCATTGTCGTAAAAGCTATTAATCGATAACAAAATTTCCCGAGAGAATCTCGATTATGGCTCGATCATCCGATTCGTTTTTCCTGTTGGCCCTGTTAAAGGATAAAACCTTTCAGGCACGTGAAATCCGCCGTGTAATTGCATTCGCGACGCTGTACCTCGTGATTACAACTGTGTTATTGGGTGTTTTTTACAATCAGATGCTAGGCCAGATGGTCTCCGGTACAGCGCCTATGTTGTTTGTGTCGGAAGACATGAACATGATCAATGAACAAATTCCGAGTCTGGCCAGCGTGCTTGGGCGATGGATTCTGATCATGCTGGTGGTGAATGTCATTGTCACCACTCTAATCAGCATGTACATCGTGCGTAAGCTCGGGCAGCCGATTCTCGCTGTGAAGCGCGCGTTGCGTGAGATTGGCGAAGGTAAACTCAATGTCCGTCTGCGTGCCAGTGATGATCGTGAGTTTGGCGAAATTTTCGAGGCCGTTGAAGCGGCCGTCAGCAATATCAACGAGCGTGTTGCGACCGCTAAGAGTGAAATGCTGATTGTCCAGGAGTTGCAGCAGCAGCCAGCGCCGGATTCAGCGGCGGTTTCCGCCTCGTTGAACAACTGCCAGCAGGCACTTGATTATTTCACTACCGAAGATGCAGTGAATAAAGCCGCGTAGTTTATCTTTCGGACGGCAGTTGATGTGGACCAATACAGCATGATCGACTCAATGTATAAAACCAGTCTTACGATAAGCTCACAAGCGATTACTGCGACAGCACTGAAATCAACAGTAAAAGGGGCAGTCAGTCTGGCGCTGGCCCTGTCAGTGCTCGGCTGCGTGTCGACAGACGAAACGGAAAAAATCAGCGCAGGCGATGACAGTCTGGCCGGTCTGAAAGTTTCTCTGGCGGACTATCGATTTGGTGTTCAGGAAGTTGGCAGCAGCACACCGCAGAACTTTGTGTTGAGTAATGTTGGTGTGGATAGCTACCCGATAAATTCTGTGGCAATCAGCGGCGAGCAACCCGAGGACTACAAGGCATCGGCGGTCGAAGGATCGATGCTTGAACCGGGCGATTCACTGGATGTTCTGGTGTCTTTCGAGCCGGTCGGGGAAGGACAGCGGCTGGCGTCACTGGATATCAACTACGACATTATTCCGGGGGTTGGCTCTAATGCTGTGGAGTCTCTGTATTACAACGCTCGCGCACTGGAAAACTCCGGCGATATCGTAGCGGCCTCGCAGGAGTATCGGCGCTATATTGAAGGTGGCAACACTACCGTCAACAAGCCTCGTGCAATGATTAAACTCTCATTGCTGGAAGAAGCAGATGTGTACGGTATCGGACAGGACTTTAATCTCTACAAAGAAGCGCTCAACCAGCGTGATGATGGTGATATCGGTGCCTCGATTCAATCTTTAAACGCACTAATGACCAACTACAGCGACAGCTATTTGATCGACGATGCGAAATACATGATTGGTTATATTCAACTGGTTGACCAGGAGGACTACGAAGCCTCGTACAACACTATGCAAGGTTTGATTGATGGTTATAGCAGCAGCTCCTACCTTGATACTGCCTTGTACAGTCAGGGGCTGGCTGAGTATGAGCTCGGTAACACAGAGCGAGCAGAGGAAATATTCCTAGCTCTGCGGGACCGCCATACAGGTGTTCAGCTTGAATTGTTTGAAATGAAATGGCCTAAAGATAATTACGTATCACGCTTGTGGTTCGATAAGGCCGACGAGCAACTCGAGGCTATTCAAACTGAAGAGGTGACACCAGTAAGTACTATTCACTATAACAATGATCGCTGAAAGCACGCGATGGTTTATCGTGACAGAAGTGTAAAAGCAGACTCTGCCAATTGCAGGGTATAGCGATGTATTTTACGGTGTGTCGGCATCCAGCCGGCCAGAAATCGGTAGAAATCGGTCCACGCGACCGGGTAGAGGTCACGCCACTCTTTTTCAAGTGCGGGGAAATCTATCGCTGTATCACGACAGTGTACAGCCAACTCGGCAAAGTAGCTGTCGAGCAACTGCGGTGCTAACCTGATACAGGTTTGCTCATCCAGACAACTGCCGATGAAATACGCAACATCTTTCATCCCGCAGCCTTTGCCGACGTATTGAAAATCAACGGCAGCGACGTTGCCACCGTCGGCGGAAAAACAGAAATTAGCCACTTTTGCGTCGCCATGTACCAGTGTCGAAAACCTGCATTGATTGAGAATAGAGTCCAGCTGTGCCGCGTGCTGACGCAGCTTGCCTTCCGGCATCGATTGCAGTTCGTCCGGACGGGTGTCGAGATGCCAGTACGTGCCCGTTGGCCACAGGCCCTTCGGTTCGCGCTGTAGAAAGCTCGCGTGAAACCGTGCCAGCCATTGCAGGCACACTTTGGCGCCAGTTAGATCAAGCGACTCGAAACGTTGCGGATAGCCGCTGGCATCCAGATCTTCCATGATAATCCAGCTTTGCCTGCCGTCGGTGTAAGTTCCGTAACAGTGGGCCACCCGACTACTATGGCAGCTGTTGTTATAGTGGTCGTACCAATAGCGCTCAACCTCGTAGGAGTGTATTTTTCGCTGCATAGCGAAGTCGGTATTCCAGCCACGCGGATGACCGGTTTTGCCTCCGGGGGCAATATGCTTGACGATCAGGCTGTCGACATCAGCGCCCTGCAGTTGTACTCGAAAGATCTCGCCGTAGCCACTCCAGAGAGACTGAATGGAGTCGCCACGTATGATGCTGTGTGCGCCGGTACTGCGCTGTGCCAGCTGTTGCCAGGGTTCGTTCATGTTTAAATCTGATTCACACTGAAGGGCTATGTCGGGTGTTTTAGCAGACATAGTATAGAGCGTATCGGTCAGAAATAATTGCCGTTTGCGAGGCGCGGTTTATGACTCGGAGCGGGACAGTTTTCCCTCAGCATCTGACGCAGAGGTCAGATGCCGGGTTACGAAAGTACTCAACGCCAGAGGCTGAGCTTAGCCGGCTGACGGCTTCACGCGGTTTAACGGTATATCGCTGAACCCTCTGTTACTTTCAAGCATCGCCTCAGAACGATTAAGACCTATATCCCGAAGCTGGCTATCGTTCAGACGCCGCAGTGCTGCACGCTCATTTTTGATCTGTGTTTTCAGGTTCTGCAGAGATATCCATTGAAGCACCGGTTTAACTATAGATGCTAACCGACCCTGACAGAGTTCTGTCGGATCGCTAAAGGCGTGCATGTTTAAACGCGGGGCTATATCAATTTTCATAATGGCACCTATCAATGGTATTGATGTCGTGTGAAATACCAACTCACGCATTGACTGTAGCGGGATTTGCAGATACAAAAGAAACGACTTCTATTGAAGATTGTATTCACAAATATTGATATCGCACCACCGGTAGTTAGCTATGACGTCAAGACGAGACCTAGATCTCGCAACACTGCGAAGTTTTGTCACTATTGCCGAATTAGGCAGTATGACGCGGGCTGCCAATAAGTTGCACATGACTCAATCTGCCGTGAGTATGCAGATAAAACGCCTGGAGGACAGTCTCAGTATATCGCTGTTCGAACGCAGTGCCCGCGGTATGGCGCCAACGCCATCCGGTGATCAGCTGCTGCATTATGCCAACCAGTTGCTGGCGCTCAATGACGAGGCCTGGGGTAAGTTAACAGCTCCGGACCATGAAGGTCTGGTGTCGCTGGGGGTACCGGTCGATATCATCAGCCCGCATATTCCAAAATCATTGGCGGCGTTTAACCGGGCTTTCCCTAGAATCCATGTGCAGTTAACGTCATCGCGGACGACATCGCTGTTGCGTGATTATCAATCCGGGGTGCACGATGTGGTGCTGACTACAGAGCGACAGGCGGGGGAGGACGGTATTGTGCTGGCTAACCGCAAGTTGGTGTGGACCAGTGCCATCGGCGGCAATGCCTGGCACCGGCGGCCACTGCCGATTGGTTTTTCGCGCAATTGCTTTTTTCGTCAGAGTGCACTGCAGGTACTCGACGAAAACGCTATGCCATGGATTAACATGATTGAGACCGACGATGATCTGGCTGGATACGCGATGGTTGCGGCCGATCTATGTATTACCGCCGAGCTTGAAGATTCGGTGATACCGAGTCCCGACCGTGAAATTATCCAGCACACCGACGAACTCCCGCTGTTGCCGGAGCATTACATCGTTATGTACTGCACACGCGGGCAGAATAAAAAACATGCAGCGGGTCTGGCAGAATTTCTACGCGAGCAATTTCGCTGAGCGGTCTGTTGTGCTGCAGCGCATGCAGGTCAGTGAATCTCACCGGCTTGCTGCATGGCTTGTCTGAGTTGTTCAAAACTGAAGTCGGTTGATTTCGCGGCGTCGAGGATTTTGGCTTCGCGTTTACTGATAAGCTCAATGGCAGCTGGCAGCTTGCTTACAGCCTCGGGCGGGATCACCACCGCGCCGTGCAAATCCATGTGGATGATGTCGTCGTTGGAGACAGACATGTTCTGCACAGTAACATCACCGCCGAAATCAACCACATGCACATGTGCGTGACTGGGGCCTACTCTTCCGGCCAGTAGTTGAAAGCCACTGGCTGAATCGGGCAAGTCCCGCATCGATCCATTAGTGACGCAACCGGCGGCACCGAGGCCGCGGTGGATGTGGGTGTTAACTTCGCCCCAGAAAGCTCCGAAGCCGGGTGTGCTGTCGAGATCTTCAATGACAACAATTGATGGGCGCTGGCCGCTGGCAATATATTCGTAGTAATTCAAACGCAGCGCTTTGGCGGTCTGCTCGTCGTCGCAGGACGGCGCTGCCGCTCGAATTCTGGCGGTTCGAGCGTAGCCAATGACTGGTGGCAGACTGGCGTCAAGACTGACCAGAGGATCGGTGGTGAATCCGGTAGCGCGGCGTTCCGGGCAGACCAGCTCCAGGCCGTTGCAAATGGTGGGAGTGTCCCATTGGGTGAGGCGCTGCAGATCGTCCAGGCTGACTGATGACATATGCAGAATTCCGTTGTTGTGCGACTGAAAGAATATTTCTCCGCTGATATATTGTCATTTGGCCCCGGTGTGGTCAAATGGGTGTGTATGGCCTGGTTGCCGTCATAATGATAAAAAAACAAAGAGGAAACGCGGTGAAAAAAGTAGTCGTAACGGAAAACCTGCATCCTGACGGCATGGCTTTACTGGATGCCCGTGATGATCTTGACGTGCATTATCTCCATGGTGATCTGAGTGCCGTGCCAGCAGCCATCGAAAATGCTCACGCAATGTTGATACGGACCATTCAATTGCCAGAGGAAATACTCCGTGGTGCAAAGACATTGCAGATAGTGTCTCGTCATGGTGTTGGCTGCGACAACATTGACCTCAATTACTTGTCGGGTCGAAAAATTCCAGTGGCCATCGCGGTAGATTCCAACACCACATCGGTCATTGAGCATGTTCTGATGATGATGCTCACGTTGAGTAAACGTTCAATTGACTACAATCGTTTGACCCATGAAGGCGCATTTCAACGACGTGGCTCACTGCCCACCAGTGAGTTGGCTGGCAAGCATGTATTAATTGTCGGTTTCGGGCGGATTGGTAAACGCGTGGCCGGACTGTGCAAAGCATTTGATATGCGCGTTACGGTGGCAGATATAGAGCTTGATCATGACCACGCCAGTAAGCTTGGTGTTGAAACAGTTGATGATTTTCACGATGTTATTGACAGCGCGGACTATCTAACCGTGCATGTACCGCTCGATACCAGCACGCGTAATCTGATATCAACCGCTGAACTCAACAGTCTGCCCGATCATAGTATTGTTATAAACTGTGCGCGTGGTGGTGTCATTGATGAAGACGCTATAGCGCAGGCGGTTCGCAATGGCACGGTTGCGGGGTTTGGCAGTGACGTGTTCACCACCGAACCACCCGCAGCAGATAATCCGCTACTCAATCTACCAAATACAATACTGTCACCGCATAACGCCGCGAGCACAGCTGAAGGTATGCAGCGGATGGCAACGTATTCTGCGCAAAACCTGCTCGACTTCTTCGACGGGTCACTGACGAATGAGCGCATAATTAACAGCGATGACCTTCAATAACCCCGGCACATTCAGACAGGATGCGGAAAATGTCTTCTGAGAAACTCATGGCAGGTCTACGTCAAAGAATGCTCAACAGGGAGCGGCTTTGCGGTACCTTTATTAAAACCCCCGCTTATGAAATTGTTGAGATCATGGCGCATTCCGGTATCGACTTTATCTGTCTCGATGCGGAGCATGCACCGTTTGACCGGGCACGTCTTGATGCATGCCTTGCCATGGCACGCGCGCTAGGCTTGCCGGCGTTAGTTCGGGTACCGTCCGGTTCACGGGACGACATCCTGAAAGTTCTCGATTCCGGTGCCACCGGTATCGTCGTGCCTCACGTCGACAGTGTCGAAAAAGCGCGCGACATTGCCGCTTGGGCACGCTTCGGGCATGGGGGTCGCGGCTATGCCGGGTCAACCCGCTGGGCTGGATTTACTACCCGCAAGATGCCCGAGCTTTTGCAGCAAAGCGTTGAAGAAACCATTGTGATCGCTCAAATTGAAGAGCCTGAAGGAGTTGAGTTATGCAATGAGATTGCGGCCGTCGATGGCATTGACGGGCTTTTTACCGGGCCGGCAGATCTCGCCGTATGCATGGGCGTCACTGACCTGTCTGATCCGCTGGTCATCGATGCAACCCGCAAGGCGTCGAAAGCGGCCGAGCAGCATGGCAGTTGTTGCATGACTTTTGTGCCAAATACCGATGCCATTGATGATTTAATCAAACTAGGGTTAACCATGTTTTTCGTCTCGTCAGAGCATGGTTTTATGCTGGCTGGCGCACGCGCGGTTGTGAAACAGTTTCACGGTGCTTAAGACAGTGCTGCCAGGCAATGCGGCAAACTCCGGTGTCTGCCATAAGGCCGGGTTAAAAAACAGCGCGCAAAAAGACACCTGATTGGACCTTGGGCGTAAAATAGGTTGATTTAGGCGGCAGCAGATCGTCTGAGTCGGCGATGGTCAAAAAGGAGTCGATTGTCATCGGTGCTACGTATATAGCGCAACCACCTTGCTGATCGACGCGATCACTCAGAGTTTGATACGGCAGGTTACCGGCGATATTTTCAATGGCGGGATGATTGGTGCGATCAATGGAAAATAGCGGCCTGAGTAATTGTGGAAAGAGTTCAGCGGCGTCGGTATTGGTGGTTTTTTTCAGGTTTACCTGCAGCCATTGTTGATTCAGGTATAAGATCAGTTCGCCCTTTGAAGGGGGGCTGTATTGATCAATCTGTTTAGCATTGCAGAGGTTTTGCAGCTGATCGATTGTTTGTGCGGGCTGCACGTGGCCGGCCTGTACCCATAAATTAAAACCCAGCAGACGTAGTTCATCGTGCGGGAATAACGCGGCGAAAAAGCGATCTGATTGGCTGGTCGAACGTATAGATTGTGCGGTTACGGAGGCGGCGGCACGGTGATGACCATCAATTATATAAGCCGGGCGTGCTGCCAGCACTGTTTGAAACTGCCGAATTACAGTGCTGTCCGTGATTTGCCATACCGTTTGGGTTACGCCGAAGTTGGCGTTAATAACCAGCGTTGGTGGCTGGTGCGTAATTGCAGCGACCAATGCGGCGGATTTTTCATCACGTCGATAGGTCAGGGCAATTGGACTCGATGTAACGCCCAGTTCTGTGAGATGCCTGCCGAGTAGTTCGGCTCTATCGGCTTTAACTTGTTCGTGGATTCTGACCACACCGGATTGATAGTCTGCCAGATCGATATCGGCAACAATTGCGGTCTGTACATGGTCATCGCGTTGCAATCGGTAGACATAGAGGCACTCGGTGGCTGTTTCATAGACTTGTGCCTGCTGGATGCGGTTCAGCGCGTGCATCGCCTGGGCAATCAGTTCATTGCTGTCTTTGCGTTGGTTGTCCGGCAGATCTTCCGGTGACAGAGTGACGTTCAGAAACGACCAGGGGTTCTGCAGCCGGATCGAACGCCGGTCAGCGGCCGACATAGAATCGTAGGCCGGTGACGGGACTTTATCCGCCCACTGCGGCTTTACCAGTGCGGCGGTTGTTGCTGTTATCGCAACCAAGGGTGTTTCCTGTTTATGGTGGTTGTTAGCGCTGTCTGTGGTATTGCCATGTTTCTTTTCAATCTGCTGTAGCGCTCTGAAATTTAATGTAAATCGTTGAGTACTTGTATCACGCGATCGACGTCTTCAGGGGTGTTGTAGTGACTAAAGCTGATACGCAGAACACCGTCGTCGGTATTCTTAATGCCTGCTTTTTCCAGTAGCCGCAGCGCATAGAAATGCCCGTGACCGGCGCAGATATCGTTTACTGCCAGTGCTTCGGACATTGCTTTGGAGGTGTGAGTAGCAGACGTCAGGGCAACGTTGGCCTCACGACCACGGCTGTCTGTTTTGCCGATTACCCGAAGTGGCAGTAGATTTACAGCCTCGAGTAACTGTGTGCACAGCTCTGTTTCGTGGGCGTGCATGAGCGCGGATATCTGCTGTGTTTTTTCATACAAAGTGGCGTCAGACTGCCCCAGATGGTGAGCATGGCTTTTTTGGAAGTAGTCGCCGAGGCCGTCCAATGCCGCTATAGCGGCGTGGTCCGGGCCGGCAGCATCGAGACGTTTTTGCGGGAACGGTTGGTTGAAGTAGTGGCATTGTGGATCCAGTGCCTGTGCGAAATCCTCAGAGGTGTACATCACGCCCAGGTGGGTTGCATAGGTTTTATAGGTACTGAAGCAGTACGCGTCTGGCTGCAAGGTGGGAATGTCTGGCCACTGATGTGGTGCGAATGATACCCCGTCAACAATCACCCGGGTGCCGTTCTGCCGGCACAGAGCAATTACGGCTTCGACCGGGTTGATGGTGCCGACGATATTAGAGCTGTGCGTAAGGCACACCACTGCGGTGGACTGGCTCAATAGACCTTCAAAATCATCGATATGTAATTCACCAGTGGAAGCGTCGGCCGGCCAGATACGCAGTGTCGCTCCGGTGCGCTGGCATAGCCGTTCCCAGGTACCGATGTTGGATTCGTGATCCTGCTCTGTGACAATTACTTCTTTGTCAGAGGTCACCAGGCTGGTGCAGGCCTGTGCGAGGGTATTGAAATTCTGCGTTGTTGATGGCCCTAGGGTGACTGTATGCGCCGGTACTCCGAGCAAGTCTGCCATCGTTTGTCGGCCCGCATCCATTTGTTCTCCGGCACTCCTTACGATATCGCTGTATCCATAAGGCTGAACCTTGTTAACGCGGTAAAAGTGCATTAGTTTGTCAAGCACATCCCCTGCAACGTAACTGCCGCCGGCATTTTCGAAAAAAGCGGTTTTTGCGGCCAGTGGCTCGGCAAAGGTAGGGAAACACGAGCGAACAAAATCACTGTCGAGGTGATTGCGAGGAGTAACTGACATGACTATCTCAAGACAGGGAAAGCTCGAATATACATGATTTGCTTCGATCCGGTTTGCGTGGTGCCGCGCTGTGGTGCGGACACAGGGGTAGCCTGTTGGCGCGATCACCTGCCTTGTAAGCTGCCATCGAACAAAACAAAGGCACCACAACAGGCCATGAAAATATGAACAGTGAGTTTGAGCGCAAAATTAATCCGGGGATGCGGCCGGATAATACCCCAGACGACAACAATCGTGTCGAAATCGGTCCGACGGCACTGGCCTTTGCTGAATGGGCGGACGCCGGCATAGAGTGTCCGGACGTGCAGGCTATGCGTCGATTTCGATGGCAAAAGCTAACCCGGGCGATTGTCGATAGGGATCTGGCCGGCTTGCTGATGTATGACCCTCTCAATGTTCGCTACGCCACCGACACCACCAACATGCAGCTGTGGTGTGCTCATAATCCGTGTCGGGCCTGCCTGTTGCTGGCGAATGGTCATATGGTGATCTGGGAGTACGGGGCGCTGCCCTATATGTCGGACTTTAACCCGCTGGTCAGCGAAGTCAGGGGCGGTGGATCGTTTTTTTATTTTGCCACCGGCAGTCGAACGGAAGAAAAGGCCGAGCTGTTTGCCGGGGTCATTAATGATCTGCTGCGCGAGCACTGTGGTGATAACCGCCGCCTTGCTATCGATAAAATACAAATAGCCGGTTTGCAGGCCTTGCAGCACTTAGGAATAGAGGTTTGCGATGGCGAAGAAGTCACCGAGAGGACGCGTGCGGTGAAGGGCGCTGAGGAGATCAAAGCGATGCGCTGTGCCATGCATGCCTGTGAGCAATCGATAGCCGCAATGAAGGAAATAACCCGCCCTGGAATCACTGAAAACGACGTCTGGGCTGAGCTCCACAAAGAGAACATCCGGCGCGGTGGCGAGTGGATAGAAACACGGATTTTAAGCAGTGGGCCGCGCACCAATCCGTGGTTTCAGGAGTGTGGTCCCCGGGTGATTCAGAACAACGAATTACTAGCCTTCGACACTGACCTGATTGGTTGTTACGGCATGTGCGCTGACATTTCCCGTACATGGTTTATCGGTGATGCTAAGCCCACATCGGAACAGCGCCGTCTGCATCGCGTCGCCTATGATCACATTCGTGAAAACACACAGGTGCTGCGTCCGGGATTATCCTTTCAGGAGCTTTGCCATGCGGGTCATCAGTTGCCGCAGGAGTTTACCCCGCAACGCTATGGGTCTAAGTATCATGGCGTTGGTCTGTGTGACGAGTATCCGTCGATCAAATACCCGGTCGACTGGCAGGAGCGCGGCTACGATGGCGTGCTTGAGCCGGGTATGATGCTTTGCGTTGAGGCCTATATCGGTGCGGTAGGCGGACGCGACGGGGTTAAACTTGAAGATCAGGTATTGATCACTGAAAACGGCGTAGAGAATCTGACGAATTGCCCGTTCGATGAGCAGTTGATGCTGAATTCGACCGGTGAACACTAGGTAATGGCAAGCAACTAGCAGAGTCGGCATACCGTCTGCTCAGTGTCTTTCAATGAATCTGCAATACGAGACGGGCAGACAAATCCGACTAGCGATACAGAGCGCTGGCCAGTTTCGCTAAAAATTCATCGCAGCGTTGCATTTCACTGACGGCGATGTATTCGTCCGGCTTATGCGCTTGCTCTATATTTCCCGGGCCCATCACAATAGTCGGTATCTTCAGGTGGCCGGAGAATAATCCACCTTCAGTTCCGAACGATACTTTACCGGTACGATTGGCACCGCTGAGGTCAGTGACAAACCTGACAATCTCGCTGTCGGTGGGTGTAGCGAGGGCGGGATAGCTGTTGTCGATACTGATCGATACATCGGCGGCGGGGAATAACCCACGGTGTTTATTCACCAGAGCGTCAGCACGCTGTTGTAGTTTTGTCACCAGTTTCCCGGGCAGATCTTCCGGCAAGTGTCTTATCTCGAATTTGAACTCGCATTGATTCGGCACAATATTCAGTGCTGTGCCGCCCTCAATGACGCCGACGTGCAAGGTGGTATGACTGACATCGTACTCGCTGTCGTGGTGACCGTCCTGAATGATACTGTCCTGCAGTTCTCGCAGTGCGGTGATCATGTCACAGGCCATATAGATTGCGTTCAGGCCCTGCGGTGCAAGACTCGAGTGACACTCGGCGCCGGTGCAACGGATGCGTCCGGCGGTTTTACCCTTGTGCGCTATTATCGGTTGCATGCTGGTGGGTTCACCAACAATGCAGAATCTGGGTTTGATAGCGCTGCCGCTGAGCATCTCTACCAGGCGGCGCACACCGATGCAGCCTATTTCCTCGTCATAGCTGAAAGCAAGATGCAGTGGAGTCACCAGTTTGTCGATCTGCAGGTTAGCGACCATCGTCAGCACACAGGCGATGAAGCCTTTCATGTCGGCGCTGCCGCGGCCATACAGTAAGTTGTTCTGTTCCCGAAGGGTAAATGGATCACTGGTCCAGTCCTGTCCTTCGACGGGCACCACATCGGTGTGTCCCGATAGCATAACGCCGGGTTTATCAGTGGGGCCGATCACCGCATAGAGGTTCGCTTTTGTGTGTTCGTCGTTGTGAATAAGTTGGCTGCTGATGCCATATGATTGAAGATAGTCCTGAATAAAATCGATCAGAGCCAGATTACTGTCCCGGCTTATGGTAGGGAAGCTGAGTAACCGGTCGAGTAGTGTGATGCTTTGCATGTTGATTCTGGTTCTGTGCGGGTTATCGGATTTTAAACTTGGGTTACAGGGCAACAGTTTATACAATACCGGCCATTATCGTTACGGCAGCGGATTTACGTTCCGTGTAGCCTGGAGACTTCTGTTATGCAATCTGTTGTTGTCTGTGCATTGTACAAGTTCGTGCGGTTGGAGAATTATCGGCAGTTACGCGACCCTCTACTTGAAGTGATGTTGAACCATAGTGTCCGTGGCACCCTGTTGCTGGCAACCGAAGGCATTAACGGTACTATTGCCGGTGACCGCAATGGCGTTGATGCGGTATTACAGTGGCTGAGGTCAACCCCTGTACTTGCTGATCTGGAGTGCAAGGAATCCATCACCACGGTGGAGCCGTTCAAGCGCTCGCGGGTGAAGATAAAAAAGGAAATAGTCACGCTTGGTGTGGAAGGACTCGATCCGGCACACACGGCCGGCACTTATGTCGCGCCGAAAGACTGGAATGCCTTGATCTCTGATCCCGATGTACTGTTGATCGACACGCGTAACGACTACGAATGTGACGTGGGTAGCTTCGAAGGTGCTGTTAACCCCGATACAGCGAGCTTTCGAGACTTTCCGGCCTACGTTGCGGACTCATTGCACGGAAGCATCAGTAAAACTCAGAAGGTAGCGATGTTTTGCACCGGCGGAATCCGTTGTGAAAAATCGACAGCCTATTTGCGCTCGCTGGGCTATGAGGAGGTTTACCATTTGCAGGGAGGCATCCTTAAATACCTCGAAGAGGTACCGGAGAGCGAGTCCATGTGGCAGGGCGA
The DNA here is from genome assembly GCA_938003855.1 of uncultured Granulosicoccaceae bacterium. GTDB lineage: Bacteria > Pseudomonadota > Gammaproteobacteria > Granulosicoccales > Granulosicoccaceae. The sequence continues at coordinate 21,576 of CALKXD010000107.1, forward strand.
GTGCTTTGTTTTTGATGAGCGGGTTACGGTGAATCACCAGCTTGAAAAAGGCAGTTACGATCAATGCCATGCCTGTCGCCGGCCAATTACCGAAGACGATAAAGGCAGTGAGTACTATGTGCAGGGCGTCAGTTGCGCTCGTTGTTATCACAGCACCAGCAGCGAAGATAAGCTTCGCTTTTCACAGCGTGAAAAGCAGATGCAATTGTCACGAAAGCGCGGTGAGAAGCATATGGGAGAGGGGGCCAGACAGCAGTTGCTGGAAAAGCGCGCATTGCGGCCGGCTTCTGAACAGAACGACTAGTCATAGCGTAGTGATCGCTGCACAAGAAGCAGCAGTAACGGTTTAACCTGCTGTAGTCTGGCTGGCGTTTTATGCGCTGGCCGTCAGGCGTCAGCTTCGGTCGGTTGCATGGCTAATGCGTCATGCTATAGATCATGTAGTTCACCCCGAGTCGATAGGCAGTGGACGTATACTCTGACGCGTACTCTTCCATATCGGCATGCTCCCAGGCGTCACCCAGATCGACATTCCAGTTGATCATTACCATCACACGGTCTTCGTCGTCGAGGATAGCGCGCCAGGCCGGTTGCTGCCGGGAGGTGTTGCTCTCGATGACACCACCGGTTTTTGTCATGGGTTTCTCCCAGGTGGCGCCATTGTTCAGACACAGCGCACGCAAGCCCGGTATCTGCACAAACTTGTCGATATCGAAGTGCACATGGAAAACTTCATGGTCTTTCGGCAGATCAACGATTTCGCGATCGGGAAAAATTTTTGCCATCCACTCGGTGAACTTGCCCCACTGGTAGCTACCGTGGAAATCGTCAACCAGTAAAAAGCCGCCACGCAGCAGATACTCGCGCAGGCGCAGGGCTTCAAAGTCTGTGAATGATGCAAAGCCCGCCTCTACCATGTACAGCGCGGGGTAGTCGAAAACCGCAGAGTCCATCATAGAGATGCTCTGGGACTGACTGTTCAGTTCGATGCGTGTCATTCGCTTCAGCGCGGAAATAAAGTGCGGATCAGAGTCTGAACAATCGGCTTGCCAATGAGGGAAGCCGACGTAGTCACCCAGTTCGTGAACGGCAAGCGGGTTGTCGGCAAAAATTAACCGTGAGAAGGTAAATTCAAACTGCGGCACAGTGGCAACGACCAACGGGCAGACCGGTCGCTGTGGTGCAACGCAGATCCCCTGTTGTGCCATTGCACGGGAACCGGGGACTACCGTGAGGATAAGACTGAGTAGTCCGACAAGTGTGTGTTTCATACAGAAGGTTTCACGGTGATGGAGTTTCAGTTAAACCGGTGGTGAAAACAGGGAGGGGCAACAAGCCTGCCGGTGACAGTGCTCGCCACCACAAGTGTGCACTAACCTCACTCATTTATCATTAGTATCATGGGGTTATAACGGCAGTGTTGTCCTGTCAGTCGAACAATCGGGCGGGTCATGATAAATTTAGGCGACGCAGAACGCTAACGTGTAATCGCCTGACCTCAAAATTCCAGTGCCAATAAACTGCCAACGGGTGATTTTTGCGTTAGAGGTGTTGTCCGGCACGTACCTAAACCCGTTTAAAGGCCGCCTGAATTGTGCGGGTTGTTTGCGGTGGTAGTCACTGCGACTCGCGGAAATACAGGCAGTTTATGGTGTGTTGAGACCATAAATGATGCAGATAGTTGCCTTGGGAAGCATGTTTAAAACTATAAATCAACTGGAAAACCTCGCTGACCCCGTCTGCGAAGCTCGACACGCTGTCTGAATCTGACATAACCACAACTTTTTGATTGTGAAATTATCGAAATA
>CALKXD010000108.1 GCA_938003855.1 uncultured Granulosicoccaceae bacterium
AAAGCACTGGATTAATAAAGGATAGTCCCTGCCAAAAATCTGGCAACAACTTGATTGAATAAAATATCCCACCGAGATAAGTCAACGGTGTCAGCACAAAATTCGGGATGATTGAAATATCGTCAAATCCCTTTGCGTATACCGAATTGATCACACCGCCAATCGAGAACAACGTCGAGGTAAGTACGACGATCAGAAAGGTGACGAGCGGGTTTTCGATAGACAACTTGGTAAAAAACAGGGATACCACAGCAACCAATGCCCCGACCGCCAAACCGCGACAGACACCGCCGACCACAAAGCCCGCTAGAATAACCCAGTTATAAACGGGGGCGATCAGTAACTCATCAAGGTGATTCTGGAATTTTGCGCCAAAAAACGAAGACACTGAATTGCCATAGGAGTTGGTGATCACTGCCATCATGATTATCCCCGGCACAATGAAATCGATATACCGGTGACCATCCATCTCACCCACACGCGACCCGATCAGCGTACCGAATATCATCATATACAGCACCGCGCTCACCGCCGGTGGCACAATAGTCTGCACCCAGATGCGCATAAACCGACGAATTTCCTTCACCACAATGGTTTTGAACGCAATGACATTAACTGCCGCAATAGATTTCATTTCGCAGCCTCCGTCGATTGAGACTCTTTGTCGCCCACCAGCTTCAGGAAAAACTCCTCCAGCCGGTTTGCCTTGTTGCGCATACTGACTACTTCTATCTTTTGTGACTGCAACTGCTGAAACAATCCATTCATGTTATCGCCGACGCGCACTTCAACTTCAAGCCGGTTCTGCACGCCACTGACAACCGTAAAACCCTCGAGCACGGGCACAGTGCTCAGAGGTTCTTTCAGATCGAGCACAAACGACTCCGTCATCGAGCGACTGAGTAGCTCACTGACCTCACCTTGCTCGACGATTTCTCCGGAATCAATAATCGCCACGTTGCGACACAGCGTCTCTGCTTCTTCAAGATAGTGCGTGGTCAGAATAATGGTGGTGCCGCTGTTGTTGATCCCTTGAAGGAATTTCCACATCGACCGGCGAATTTCTATATCAACACCGGCAGTCGGCTCGTCGAGTATCAGTAGTTTCGGTTGATGAACTAACGCTCTGGCGATCATCAACCGCCGCTTCATACCGCCTGACATCTCACGCGCCGGGCCGCCACGTTTGTCCCACAGATCCAGCAATTTCAGGTATTTTTCAGCACGTTCGGTGGCAACCGATCGGCTGATTCCATAGTAACCGGCCTGGGTGACGATAATGTTCAACGGGTTTTCAAACACATTGAAGTTTATTTCCTGCGGCACCAGCCCAATGTGCATTTTGCAAATATTGCGCTCGCGATCGAGATCGTGGTCAAACACGCTGACGACGCCGCCGGTTTTACTGACCAGTGAACTGATAATGCCAATTGCCGTTGACTTGCCCGCGCCATTCGGGCCAAGCAGGGCAAAAAAATCACCCTCCTGCACACAAAGATCAACACCCTTCAGTGCCTGATGGCCGTTGCTGTAGGTTTTTGTGAGTCCGGAAATTTCCAGTGCATTCATAGGAAGGGCAATGTACCGATTACAGACACCATCAGTGGTACTGTATTTGTTGATTTGATAAGAAAAAAGAGTGTAGTCCGTGCAGCCAAAGGCGGGTCAGTTGTCGCCATCCGGCACGGGTCACTTCGGGCACTGACCAAGTATCGACGCGTATTACTGCACTATCAGCGTCGACAAAATCTCTCGCACCTGCGGTGGTATTGAGACAGGTTTCTGGGTGTCCTTGTCGACGAACACATCCGTGAAATACCCGGTAGCGCTAACATCATCGCTCCCTTCAACGAATAAGCCCACTTCATAGCGAACGCTGGAATTACCTAACTTCCCCACTCGCAGACCTGCATTAAGGGTGTCCGGAAACTGAACCGAACTGATATAGCGACACATATTTTCCACCGAAAAACACTGCACGCCATGCGCGTCGAAATCTATGTTCGAATCGACCTCGAGAAAACGCATGATTACTACCTCAAAAAAAGTAAGGTAGCGTGCGTTGTTCACGTGACCATAGCGATCATTGTCTGACCACCGCGTCGGGATAGTCAGAAAATGCTTGAAGTTTTCACGTCGCTCGGTGCGATCCAGCGGAAATTCTTTCATCGGGTTTCCCGTGTTACGGAGTCATTAATCCAGAGGCGGTCGGTTACTTTGCCACAATACTTCACTGCCGCCCTCATGCCGCGCAAGAACCCGGCAAATTACAAACAGCAGGTCCGACAGGCGGTTCAGATACACAATACTCTGCGGTGGCAATTGCTCTTCTGCCCCCAGTGAAATCACACAACGCTCAGCACGTCTGCAGACGGTTCGCGCCAGATGGCAGGTCGCGGCTGCCGGCCCGCCACCGGGCAGAATGAAGTCTTTCAGCGCAGGCAGATCATCATTGAGCGCATCGAGCTGCCGCTCCAGCCAGTTTACGTGCTGCTCGCCCAACGCCACATGGCCGGGTATGCACAACTCGCCACCGAGGTCGAACAGATGGTGCTGCACCTCGGTCAGCACAGTACGAATGACGTCAGGCACCGCAATCGCCAACACCATCCCAATGACGCTGTTGAGCTCGTCAGTGGTGCCGTAGGCGGTCACCCGCAGGCTGTCTTTCTGGACTCGCGAACCGTCACCCAGGCCGGTGCTGCCTTCATCACCGGTGCGTGTGTAAATTTTTGTCAGTCTGTTACCCAAAATCAGGCTCCCGTTTAGTCCGTCGAATACAGCAGATTTTTCCGCCTGCCGGGCCATCTGTCACTGCAACCTGCATCACGGTCTCAGTGGACGATGAAACAGGCCGGTAGCGAGGCTACTACAATCTCGCCAGCCCGCCATTGTGCCAGAAAGGTCCGGTCTGCGGACAGACTGGACTGGTTAAATTTTTGGCCGATACCCTTAAAGAACTGAACTTAACAGCTGCTCAGCTAACAAATTCGCCAAGCGCCCCGAATCAGTGGCACAATCCGGCCAGCCAGAATACTAAGAAACACGCGACCCGAAAACTTTATGCTGCATGCATTACTCACACAAACGAAGCCCGCTTATCTTCTGGCACTATCGCTAGTCTTGCCATTGGCCAGTGCCAACACCGCAACACCTGCCACTGCAGAGACGGGCTACAGCGCTGATCAGGCTCAACCGACCGGCCGCGTGATCGTGAAATATCGCGATGCGGACACAACTCCGGGCTTCATCAGCCACCGCCTGTCTGAATTCGGACGCCACACCTGGCGCAGCAAGCAGGGTGTGTCGCTGCAGCGGAAGCTATCATCCACGCAGGAACTGCTGACCGCAGACGCATCGATGGATGCCGATGCCATCCGCCACTATGCGCGGCAATTGTCTGCCGACAGCAACATTGAATTTGCCTCCCCGGAGTACCATCGCTACTTGTTGGCGCAACCCAATGACCCGCTTTTTCTTGTCGGTCAGGAACTCGGCAGTCAATCTTATCTTTACGATGGTGCTTTCAGTGTCCGTGCGCCCGGCGGCTGGGACCTGACCACCGGCTCGCAGGATACCGTCATTGCCATCGTGGATACTGGCGTATTACCCGACCACCCTGAACTCACCAGCCGCTCCATCCCGTCGATCGGCTATGATTTCATCTCTGCCGATGGTCCCTCTGATTACACCAGTGCCAATGATGGCGACGGACGCGATGCCGATCCCACCGACCCGGGCGATCCCTGTGGAGCAAGCCCAAGCAGTTGGCACGGTACCGGCGTGGCCAGCGTGGCCGCCGGCAACAGCAATAACAGCGAAGGGATCGCCGGTATCGACTGGAATGCTCGTTTACTGCATGCTCGCGCACTGGGGCGTTGCGGCGGCACCGATGCAGACATCATCGATGCCTTGCGCTGGAGCGCCGGACTGCCGGTGCAGGGATTGCCGCTCAACGACACACCCGCTAACGTGGTCAATCTCAGTATCGGTGGTGCCACCGAGTGTACCAAAGCCTGGCAGGAAGTCATCGATGAGCTCAACGCACTCGACATCACATTTGTCATTGCCGCGGGCAACGAGTCCAGCAACGCACTTCGCTCATCACCAGCCAACTGCGCCAATGTGATCACCGTAGGCGCAAGCACTCCAGGCGGCAGTATCGATACCGGCTTTTCCAACTACGGGTTAAAGGTCACGGTCGCCGCCCCGGGCCGCGATATACTGCTGGCGACTAACACCGGCGCACTCGATGCAGACGTTGACGGTTACGACTATCAACGCGAGACCGGCAGCAGTTTCTCGGCAGCACTGGTGACGGGGGCCATCAGCCTGATGCATAGTATCAACGCCGACCTTTCACCGCTGCAAATCCGTGAAATTCTGCAGGACAGCGCCACTGCGTTTGCCGAAGACGGGGACTGCACTATTTACTACTGCGGTACAGGCATTCTGAATCTCAATACCGCTCTCACCATGGCCCGTGATGCCAACGTTACCGGCAGTGGTAATCGAGAACTCACTGAAGTCAGTAATCAGGTGACCAATCTGCCACTGGACCTACCGCTGGCCGGCACGCTGTTTGGCTATCGCGATATCCGCTACTACCAGATCAACACCGTTAACACCGGCATGCTGACGATCTCCTCCGACTCGCAGACGGATCTGTTCGGCTACCTGCTCGACGACAGATTCAGTGTGCTGGCCCTCAACGATGACGCCGCCGAGGGACGCAATTTTCGTGTTGCCGCTCAGGTTGAACCCGGACAATACTACCTGGCAGTCGAGCGTAATCGCCATCGCTTACTGGACGGCGAAAGTACCTACAGCCTGACGGCAAATGTCAGCACGGACCAGCCGGCGCCATTCACCTTTGCCGATGTCACCAATGCCGCGGTGAACTCCCCGATCAACTCGGAAACGATCACTCTCAGCGGCTTGCTGGCACCTGCAGTGATTACCGTCAGCGGCGGGTTTTATGTGCTTAACGGCGAAGAACCCACCGCAGTCCAGGCGACAGTCAGTAACGGTGACGAACTCTCACTGGCGGTGCAATCGTCCGGCGCCCCGCTCTCTGAAACACGCATGTTTTTATCGGTAGGCGCTTATTCAACCAACTTTTCGGTGACTACCATCAGCGACAACGCCGCTCCCGTGACACCACTACCCGGCGGTGGCGGCTGCAGTATGCTGGTAGACGGCAATGACTCTACACCCGGACTATTGCTTACGGCGCTCATGGCTGCCGTATGTTTGCGACGGCCTCGACGCCAGCGGCGCTGATAATCCGGCCGACTCCGCCAGTCGGCACCGGGCACACAGATAGCAAAAACCAGTTTCAGCCAGCCTGTTACAATGAGCAAAACAGGAGGCTATCGATGCCGGAAGAAACTATTTTCAGTAAAATAATATCGCGGGAAATTCCATCGGAGTTGCTCTACCAGGACGATCTCGTCACTGTGTTTCGCGACATCAATCCGGTTGCACCCACACATGTGCTGATCGTCCCGAACAAACTGATCGCCACCATCGATGATGTCGAGACTGACGATGAACCGGCACTGGGCAGAATGATTACCGTGGCAAAAAAGATTGCCCGCGAGGAAGGCATCGCAGAAGACGGCTATCGCTTGATCATTAACTGCAAAGAACATGGCAACCAGGAAGTCATGCATATTCATATGCACCTGATTGGCGGCCGCCCGCTCGGTGGTATGATCAAGCGCCCAGGCAGTTAATCAGATATTCCTGATCAGTATCCCGCTAGCGCCTGATTCACCCGACCAGGTTTTACATCAGCAGAGATTCACTTCATGACCCAACGTTTTAACGGAACGGATACCTATATTTCAACCGACGATCTGACGCTGGCTGTGAACGCCGCGATCACACTCGGTCGGCCGCTATTGATCAAAGGTGAACCCGGCACCGGCAAGACGCAACTCGCCGAGGAAGTCGCCAGGTCTATCGATGCACCACTGTTCCGGTGGCACGTAAAATCAACCACCAAAGCCCAGCAAGGGCTCTACGAATATGATGCTGTCTCCCGCTTGCGCGATTCACAACTGGGCGACGATCGCGTGCACGATATCAACAACTATATTATCAAAGGCAAACTATGGGAGGCCTTTGATGCCGATCAACTGTCAGTGATCCTGATTGATGAAATCGACAAAGCCGATATAGAATTTCCCAATGATCTGCTACTCGAAATAGACAAAATGGAATTCCATGTTTACGAGACGCGTGAAACCATAGTCGCCCGTCGTCGACCACTGGTTATAATTACCAGCAACAACGAAAAAGAACTCCCCGATGCATTTTTAAGGCGCTGCTTTTTTCACTATATCCGCTTCCCGGACGCCGACACCATGACGCAGATCGTCGACGTTCACTTCCCGAAACTCAAGAAAGATCTGCTCGATGCCGCGCTGAAGGTGTTTTTTGAATTGCGCGATATTCCCGGCTTGAAGAAGAAGCCTTCTACATCAGAATTACTAGACTGGATCAAGCTGCTTCTGGCCGAGGAAATTCCGGCCGACGCGCTGCACTCAGACGATAAAAACTCGATCATTCCGAAACTGCACGGTGCCCTCCTTAAAAACGAACAGGACGTGCATTTATTTGAGCGGCTGGTATTTCTAAACCGTCGCAACAAGCAGTAAATTCAACCCATGATGATCGATCTGCTGTTCCGACTGCGCAAGGCACAGGTTCCGGTATCCATTACCGAGTATCTCGCTATGCTCGACGGACTGAATGCCGGCATCGCCAACTACGATATCGATGATTTTTACCATTTCGCGCGGCTGGTGCTGGTTAAAGATGAGCGCCACTTCGACCGCTTTGATCAAGTATTCGGCGACTACATCACCGGAATGCAAAACGCCTTCGACAGTGTGATCGGGGAGATTCCCGACGAATGGCTCAGACTCGAAGCCGAGCGTCTGTTCAGTGACGAGGAAAAAGCGCAGATCGAGGCTATGGGTGGCTGGGACGAGATCATGGAAACACTTAAAAAACGCCTTGAAGAACAACAGAAACGCCATCAGGGTGGTAACAAGTGGATTGGCACCGGAGGCAAGTCACCGTTTGGTGCCTATGGCTATAATCCCGCCGGTGTGCGCATTGGCCAGAAGACCGCAAGACAAGGCCGTGCTCTGAAAGTATGGGACAAGCGCGAATATAAAAACCTCGATGATAAGCGCGAGTTAGGCTCCCGAAACTTTAAAATGGCACTGCGCAAGTTGCGTCGCTTTGCGCGTGAAGGCGCACAGGAAGAACTCGACCTCAACGACACCATAAGTGCCACGGCACGCAATGCCGGACTGCTCGATATCAAAATGGTGCCTGAACGCCGCAACGCGATCAAAGTGTTGCTGCTGTTTGATGTCGGTGGATCAATGGATTACCACGTGCAGGTCAGCGAGGCATTGTTCACTGCTGCACGCGGCGAATTCAAACACCTCGAATATTATTATTTCCACAACTTCCTCTACGAGAGGCTCTGGAAAGACAACCGCCGGCGGCACAACGAGGTACTGCCAACGGTTGAATTCATGCGCACCTACCCGTCAGACTATCGGGTTATATTTGTTGGTGACGCCACCATGAGCCCCTACGAAATCACCACCTCCGGTGGCAGCGTCGAGCACTGGAACGAAGAATCCGGTGTAGTATGGATAGAGCGGATACTAGAGAAATTTCCGCACGCGGTCTGGCTCAACCCGGAGCCCGAAGAACACTGGCAGCGGGTACCATCGATCAAAATAACTCATCAACTGATGAAAGAACGGATGTTTCCTCTAACCGTTGAAGGTATCGGCAACGCTATAAAACAGCTGCAAAAAAAACACTGACTCTATAACCCGAGCGCTCCCTGCCCGGCCTGGCTGGTGAAGCCTCAACACCCGGCAATGTCAGGCTACTGCGGATTGCGTTTGAGTAAACGGCAGTAATAACCGACACCCGGACCGGCAGATTGTGCGCGGTGCTATACGTCTTGAACATCGTCACTACAACAGAAATACTCTGGCCCGGACTAAATATACTTGTGCATTTCAAGCAGCTTTACGCTGCCCAGTTTTTCTATAATATTACGGCGCAACTTGCGCATTCCGCCCAACCAGCGATCATAGTTACCCGCTTTAAATTGTATGAATTCTGCTACCTCTTTATGCGGCAGTATTAGAAAGGACTCTGCCTCTATACCTCGCATGACGGCATCGGCGACCTGCCCGGTACTGATCACCCCTGGAACATCATCAGCGGCAGCACTGCTTTCGTAGCCAAGCATGGGCGTGGCGACAAACTGCGGGCATATCACCGATACCCGTATGCCGTCATCCCGATGATTGATACTCAATGCCTCGGCAAATCCCACCGCCGCATGCTTGGTGGTGGAATAAGCCGCATCGCCAATCTGACTCAGCAGCCCCGCTGCAGAGGCCATATTCAATAGATAGCCTTCGCCGCGCTCGATCATCGATGGCAGCACGGCGCGCGCCGCATAAACGTGCGACATTACATGTACATCCCAGCAGATTTGCCAGTCTTCATTACTGGCAGAGGCTGAGTGCGAGGGTTCACCGCGAAACAAACCGGCATTCGAACAAAACAGATCTACCGCACCGAAATGTTGCCCGGTGGCAGCCACCAGGTCGATGATATCCTGCTCATTGGCGACATCACAGCGCACCGCAAGACCGTTGATGTCTGCCGCGACCAGACGAGCCTCGTCAAGGTTCAGGTCCGCCAGCACGACACGTGCACCCTCGGCGGCAAAACGCACCGCCAATGCCTTGCCAATGCCCCGCGCCGCGCCGGTAACCACCACTGTCTTGCCTGCAATATCCATGAATCTATCCGCGTTCAATGTTCCGATACTGCCATGCAAAGCAACGGGCAGTCACCTTAAACCAATTATCTGCCAGCAGAATTTGGTAAACTCTGCGGGTACTATGCGCGATCAATGACCGACTGGCTGAAAAACCGTTGGCCTGCTTACCAGCCGCACAACCCATACGCACCAGTGAGTACAAAGCTTGCCACAATCCCCCCGACGCAACCAATCTGTCACGCAGTCCGACACAGTGCTGGCGCTGCGCGGTATTCACAAAAGCTACGGCGAACTGGATGTACTGAAAGGCATCGATCTGACTGCCAGTCGCGGTGACGTAATTGCCATGATCGGCTCGTCAGGATCAGGCAAAAGCACCCTGTTACGCTGCGCCAACTTGCTGGAAACACCACAGCAGGGTGATATTTTTTTTCACGGCGAGCAAGTCAAATGGCACACCAAACGACACCAGCGAATACCCTCCGATAAACACCAGGTGCGTCGCATGCGCGCTAATTTATCGATGGTATTTCAGCAGTTCAACCTGTGGGCACACATGACCGTACTGCAAAACGTCATCGAGGCACCGCAGACCGTCCTCAAAAAAGACCCGGATGAAGCCCGGGAGCTGGGCCGGCAATTGTTGACGAAAGTCGGCATTGGCGACAAATGTGATCAATATCCCTCGCAGCTGTCCGGCGGGCAGCAGCAACGGGCCGCTATCGCGCGAGCGCTGGCCATGGAACCGGCAGCGATGTTGTTTGATGAACCAACCAGCGCACTGGATCCTGAACTAGAAGCCGAGGTCGTGCGTGTGATTCAAACGCTCGCCGAGGAAGGTCGCACCATGATTATTGTTACTCACGACATGAAAATGGCCTATGACGTCGCCACTCATGTCATTTTCCTGCACGACGGTGTTATCGTTGAGGAAGGTACTCCAGATCAGGTGTTCAACAACACCCGCTCTGCCCGACTCAAGCAATTTCTGCAGTCCTCCGGCACATTTGGCTAGGCTGCAGCTTCTGTAAATCTATACAAAGGAACAACTATGACACAATTCACCTCTGTCGCTCGTACCGCGGCTCTGGCAGCCGCACTGGCGCTCGCCAGCAGCACCGTATTTGCCGAAACAGTTCGATTGGGCACCGAGGGCGCATACCCGCCGTTCAATTTCGTCAATGACTCCGGCGAGATAGACGGCTACGAGCGCGAAGTCGGCGATATGCTGTGCAAAATAGCTGAGCTCGACTGCACCTGGGTCAAAAACGATTGGGATTCTATAATTCCCAACCTGGTGTCGGGCAACTACGACGCCATTATCGCCGGTATGAGCATCACCGATGAACGCGATGAAGTCATCGACTTCACACAGGATTACTACCCACCGGATCCAAGTTTCTACATGGCATTAAAAGGCACGGGTGACGACGCAATCAACGGCGTTGTATCGGCGCAAACGTCTACCATTCAGGCGGGCTATATTGCTGAATCCGACGCCACTCTGGTCGAATTCGCTACACCTGACGAAACTATCGCTGCGGTTAAATCCGGTGAAGCAGATGCCGTTTTCGCTGACGAAGCCTTTCTGCGCAAATACGTTGATGAAAGCGGCGGCGAGCTGATCTTTCTAACCCCGACTGTCAGTCTGGGTGGCGGTGTCGGCATGGGCATCAGAGAAAGTGATACCGAGCTCACTGCCAAGTTCAATGCCGCGATTGATACCATGAAAAAAGATGGTTCACTCAACGCGCTGATCGCCAAATGGTTCGACGGACGCAAAGACGTCTACTAGCGATCATACAGCAGAGCTCCCCGGGAGCTCTGCTGTTTCCTCTGGCAAATTGTCACAGCCTCTAACTCCCCCGGACACGCCTCATGGAATATTGCGCCGATCCATCAACCCTTGAAGGATTGCGCTGGCTCGCCTGTTATCTCACCACTCCCAAGCATCAGCTTTTTTACCTAAGCTTCCTGACCGTTTTTGCTCTACTGGCGATCACCGCACCGGTGGTCATGATTATGGGGTTCGGCGGCGCTATCGCTCGCAAATCGCAGATAGCACCGCTGCGTTGGCTGGGTACCCTCTATACCAGCATGGTTCGTGGTGTACCGGACATCATATTTTTTCTGTTCGTGCCAATCGCACTGGATCAGCTGGTCGAGTACGCCCGCCACAAAATCAAGTGCCCGCACATCACCGACCCGGTCTACCGCGGCAGTGAGTTTATTGTCTGTGAGGCGGCAAAAATGCCGCTCAGTGATTCAGCGGCCTGGGTTCACAACACATGGAGCTTTGCACTCGCCGTGATTGCTTTTTCGCTGGTGTTCGGCGCGTTTGCCGCCAACACAATCTTCGGCGCACTGAATGCCGTACCGCACTCACAACTCGAGACCGCCCGGGCTTTCGGCCTGACAGAGAAGCAAACCTTCTGGCGAATCCATGTACCACAGATGTGGACCTATGCCCTGCCCGGCTTGTCCAACCTGTGGATGATATTGATCAAGGCCACTCCGCTGCTGTTTTTGCTTGGCATCGAAGACATCGTCTACTGGGCACGGGAACTCGGCGGGTCAAAGACCGGTTACTTCCAGTATCCACACCCTGATTGGCGACTGTGGTACTTCCTCGCCTTGCTGGTGTTCTACTTACTGCTGACGTGGCTGTCGGGAAAAATTTTTAATCGCCTGACCTCACGCTACAGCCTGGACCATTCAAGCAATCCGACAAAACCCCTGCTTAAACCTATTGAGGCGGGGCGATGAGTTGCTCACAGACCGTCACCGACTACGCGCTGCGCTCGATAGGCGTTGGTCAGCGCCTGTTGCCCAAGTCTGATATCAGTCTGTGTGAGCAGGTCGTGTTGATTGGCAGCGGTATAGTCTGGAATATATATTTTGCAACGCTGGCAGTGCTGTTCGGGTTTGTATTGGCCACCACACTGGCGGTTGCGCGCAACAGCGATTACCTGCTACTGCGAAAACCTGCCGAGTTGTTTGTCTTTCTGTTTCGCGGCTCACCACTTTTTATTCAGTTTTTTTTCGCCTACGAACTCTTTTCAATACTGCCCAGAACCGGCGTCGAGCTATCACTGGGGTTTACCACGTTAACCCTGGAGACCAGCTGGCTGACCAAGGCCTGGCTCGGTGCACTGATCGTGTTATTTCTAAACACCTCAGCCTACAGCGCCGAGATATTCTATGGCGCACTGCGCGCAGTACCGAAAGGTGAACTCGAAGCGGCGGATTCCTTTGGTATGACGGGCTTCAGCAAATTTCGCAAAATCACCTGGCCTACCCTGCTGCGACTTGCCTGGCCATCCTATACCAATGAAGCGATATTTCTGTTCCATGCCACCGCACTGGTATTTTTCTCTGGCTTTCCCGCCTGGAGACAAAAAGGAGACGCGTTGTACTATGCCAGTTACTTCGCTGAAAAAACATTCAACCCGTTTATCCCCTACCCGATTGCGGCTGCCTATTTTATTGCTGTAACTCTGCTAATTATTCTGTTGTTTGGCCGGATAAACAGAAGCTTGAATCGCCACCTCAATCCAACTGAGCGATCAAAAATCTTCTATCGACCACGACTGCTGCGCTAGCCACACAACGCCGGCCAGAATACATTGCGCAAATGCACTACCGCCCGCGTGCCAGCCGACGCGCCGCAGATTTTAACAACACCTTCGAGTATCCCTTGTGAAACCACAATAGCGCGTGGAAGACAGGCCCAAGCGACATTTCGCCCCGACGATTCTTTTTTGCGATAACCGCTGATCCAAAATGCAGCATGGTTGCGTCCGTATCGGCTGCATTTGAAGTCATCAGCCACGATCTGGTACTACCTGATTTATCACACATCAACAGTTGGTTCGCCTGACGTGCTTCAACGGTCCAGAAGGAGTAAGCCTGTGCGGCACCACTGGCAAGTTGGTGCGCATCATCGTCAGTGGCAGTCGCACGCAGTAGCACACCGAGCAGCCAGCGCTCCAGCTTGAAGATTCTCGAGGTGTAAAACGCTAATACATACTCGTCAAAGGATATTTCTCTGTCGATCTCCAGATTAAAGCAATCGGCATAGCCGACAGCAAGGCGGGGGTTAGCGTCTGGGTTATATCGAGCCAGCAGAGTATCCTCCGCAAGCGCTGTTTCAATCACACGGTTCTGTCTCATGGCATCCTTCCACCGAAAAAAAACAGTATACCGGCTAAGCCCGGACCCGCATGACCCACAGACCTACACACCACCTTAGTCCTGGGTCAGACAGTCCTGTGTATTGTGATTCAGCCGCCTTTGTCATACAACTACAACACCACTCACCGCAACGGCCGGAACCTCACCGACAATGAACGACTATACAATCACCCGACTGGCAGGATCACTGGGGGCCGAGATCCACGGGATGTCCCTGGCCAGGGCCGACGCCACCGAAGCCAAAGTCATAAAAGCGTTATTACATGAGCATCAAGTGCTGTTTTTTCCCCAACAATTTCTATCCACCGAGGCACACGTAACACTGGGCAGCCACTTCGGACCGCTGGATGCCCACCCCAATTTGAGGAATCCCTTCACTGACCATCCGAACATCTTCGAACTTGCAGCCAGCCATGGTGGTTTAGCCGATGAGTGGCACAGCGATATATCATTCAGCGCCAACCCATCGGTCATGTCCATCCTCAATATGATCGAATGCCCCGAGGTCGGAGGCGACACATTATGGACCAGCGCCTACGCCGCCTACGAAAGCCTGTCAGCACCACTGCAGGAACTCTGTGCCGGTCTCACCGCTTTGCATGACGCCTCGCCGCACGGCATGCCAGAGCTCACCACCATTCACCCGGTGGTTAGAATCCATCCCGAAACCGGCCGCGCTGCCTTGTTTGTCAACGAGCATTTCACCCGCCGCATAGTTGAAATGAGCCACGAAGAAAGCGAGATGCTGCTGCGCTATCTGTTTCAGTGGATAGCCCGCCCGCGCTTCACCGTGCGCTACCGATGGCAAAACGGCACCATTGCCATGTGGGACAATCGCTGCACTCAGCATTTTGTCCTCAGTGACTTTAGCGAGCAGCGCATCATCCAGCGGGTTACCGTCATGGGCGACCAGCCAACCGGTTTGCAGCCGCCGCGCTGGCAGCCCTTTGTGCGTGGAGAAACCGTCGGTGCAACCAGCCGCTA
This sequence comes from uncultured Granulosicoccaceae bacterium, assembly GCA_938003855.1. Classification (GTDB taxonomy): domain Bacteria; phylum Pseudomonadota; class Gammaproteobacteria; order Granulosicoccales; family Granulosicoccaceae. The sequence goes on from CALKXD010000108.1 coordinate 14,018, forward strand.
CGACAGGCAGTTAAACGCCCACCTGGGTATAGAAATAAAAACCCTTGATTCGAATCGCAAAGACGATAAACCTGACGGGCCGTGACAGGGCAATGCGCCTGGCTACATGGCCTGTATGACTAAAAACTGCTACAGGCCGAACAGCTACAGCCACAGCGATCAACACGTTCCAGGCCCAGTCGCCCCGGTGTCCGCCTGACACACCGGCAATCAGACATTGTTTTATATCCGACCAGCGCAATCGGCCACGACGCAGCCCGGCAAAGGTCACATCACGCCGCTCAACGCGGTTATTTCCTGACGGGCGCGCTCAATCGCACCAGACTCTCCAGATGGGAGGTCTGGGGGAACATATCCAGTGGCTGTACCTGCTCAATTTGATAACCACCGGCGGTAAGGATTTTCAGATCACGTGCCAGGGTCGCCGCATGACAGGACACATAAACCAGGGTACGGGCCGGTTTTCGACACAGTGCTTTGCATACCTCAGGATCGAGCCCGGCACGTGGAGGATCAACAATACTAAAACTGTTTTTTAAGGTTATCTGCGCAATTGCTTCTTCTACGCGCGCCAGCACATAACGAACATTGCTCAATCCCAGCTGGCTGGCCTGCTGCCGCGCATGCGCGATATTCTCGGCCAGAGAGTCCACCCCGCTCACCGCAGCAGCGGGATTCAATGTTGCCATACTGTTGGCCCAGTCACCGCGCCCGCAATAGAGATCATTGATGTGCTCGTAGCGGTCGTTTTCAAGGGTCTGCTGAATCAACATCGTCAGCACCTCACCGATCTGGCTGTTCACCTGTCGGAAACCAAGTTCAGTTGCGTGCTTTTCATTCAACGGTGATACAAGAGCGCTGTCACCCGCTACAGCCAGCTCGACCTTGCCATTCAAGTTACCTTCAAAACCCTGAGCCAGTCGCCGGTTAATACGTTGATCTGCAAGCTTGCATTCGGTTACTGCTATCGGTTTGTTACTGCTTTTACGCATATAGTGAAATGCGCCATCCCGCAGTATCCCCTGAATCCGGTTACGATAGCCAAAAGAGTTAGCGGACGGAATAATCGGAGCCAGATTCGGATCTGTCAGGCCGCCAATACGTTGCAGCGACTCCCTGAGTTGTCGATGCTTGACGTCGAGCTGCATTGCATAGGGAATATGCTGCCAATCGCACCCACCACACTCAGTGAAATAACGACACTCGGGTTCTATACGATCGGCGCTGCTGTTGGTTATCTCAAGCAGCTTTGCAGTCATAAAGGTCCGCTTGTCCTGTACAACACGTACACGTACCTGATCACCCGGCATAGTGTACGGAACAAATACTACCCGGTCATTGACCCGACCCAGTCCATCGCCAGTGCTGGTTAGTGAATCAATCCCGAGCTCAATATCACAACCAACAAGACTGCGCTGGTGCTTTACCGATCCTTTTCCAGTCATAGCATTTATCTGATAAACATGCATTAATACAACGCGGCCAGCGACATTGCGCCGGCTCAACGATTCCGCACTTCCCACGCGCCGGGGAACCGTGCAATCGTCTCATGTTTCAGGGATTACCGATACCACAATGCCGTCATGCACCGGTCATAGATGGCCGACTGTCAGCAAGGGTCGCGTGTCAGGATAGGCGCATCAGTGCAGCCGGCACTCACGCGTAGGAACTGTTCCACTCCACGTATTCATCATTCACCGCATCGACCATTTCAGCAAACTCCACCGGCACTTGCGGTCCACACTGTATGCGACCATCCTCGTCATCATAGCCATGAACATGCAGCACCAGCTGGCCCGAGCCGCTGGCCAGAACGTGCGGCGATGCAACGGATATGTTGGGACCGAAATCGAAGGTTGGTGGCAGGAAGTTAATGTCGGATCCGATCTCGTGCATCACCATCGCAAACGCGACCTGATCCAGATTGCGAAAATTCTTACGCAACAGCTCCGGTCGAATCATTAACTGATCGATGTAATGCTTCCATCGCGCAGTAATTGTATCGATACGATGTGTCGGAATAATAATCAGGCCGCCGTTATGGTTGTTGACATAACTTCGACCATCTTTGAACTCGTCCTGCTGATCCGGCCGGTCCATAATAAAGCGGGGTGATGTTTGAAAGTACACATCAAAGATATCCTCGAAGATCGCAAAAGTCGGGCGTGGAATAAATTTGCAGGCACGAATGCTATCGTCACACCACTCATGACTGAACTCCAGAAACACCTTGTCACAGTCACTGACCACTACATGTGTATAGGATTCCTTCGCGGCGCACAGTGCTTTTAGCTGCAGCCATTTATTGGCGGGCCGACTCTCTTCGGTGAAGCAATCTTCGAAGAAAATATTCAGGCCACTGGTAGCGTCAAGTTTGGCGCGAAATTCATCACTGATGCCACTGTCACAGGTGATATAGATGTCCTGCGGATCAACCTTCAGCTTGTGGACCAGTGACCAAAGCCAGCGCACAGCTTCTTTTTCAAACTTGGGTTTGGCATCGACAAAACAGCTGAATGCGACATTTTTTTGCATCACCTTGCTCCGGGAACTGTGTCGCTGAGTAATTTTTGCAGTATGCTCAGATCAACGGATATCTCGCTCTGCAATCGTTTTTCAAGATTGCGATTGTTGTCGGATTCAGCCAACACGGTATTCTCACTGAAATTATAGTTGTGGTACTTAAGGCCGAGCAGCTCAGACATCAGCCAGAAACACGGTTGAATTTGCAGCCCGTACACTTCCAGCACACGGGTCCCGGGACGGCAATAGGTCAGGTTCGCCAGCCCTGCGCCGTGCGGCGCAAACACAACATCAGCATTGTGAAATACGCTGATCTGTTCTGGCAGCGATAGGTTCTCCAGTGTGACAATATCAAACCCGAAGTCTGCCAGTTGTTCATTTACCTGGCTGATGTTGGCAATACCGCGAGCGTTGCGATGTATCGCAATGCGCTTGCCGATACTCGCTACCGGACACTGCAGTGGCAGCATCTTGCGCCGCAAAAAGGCCAGACTTCGAATACTCAACGATCTGCCCATACGATTAAACTGCAGGGGTAACAGCAGTCTGTCGCACCGGTAACTCGAGAAACTCTTGTCGTTCCTGATCACACGTTCAAGAGGTATACCAATCATATTAAGCGACGTCAGTTGAAACTCATTACCCGTGCAACTAATGACAAATTGATCAACATCTGTTAGCGCAACGCCACTCGATTCGAGCAGTTCGAGCTGAGTGATTACATCAACCATCCAATGATAAAAGTTGTGCGCGTTACGCGGCAACAACGCAACAGTCAGGCCTGACAGATGCTGTTGCGGCGTGTCAGTACGCTGCGGGTGCTGATCGAGCAGACAATAGTTGCGAGTGGTGTGCTGACCGATGTACTGACCGGAATTATCGATCAGCAGGTTTTCGGTACCGTTGGTCACCAGACTGGCATCGTGGAACTCATCCATTGCACTGAGACAGGTACGGATTGACTGGATATCGAACACCGAATTACGTTGTGCATCATCATTCAACGGTCGGTTGACTCGATAGAGTTCCTCCCGATACTCAAGCCTGCGCTGATGACCAGCCGCTTGATTCACCGCTGTTACCGGCTGTCGTTCCAGCTTGTACCTCTGGAGAAAATCAGGCGGCACTATACCCAGAGAAAATTCACGGGCGTCTTCAGCCCGCTCGTTTGTCTCGCAGTAGTCAGCCAATCGGAGAAAATTTGCGCGGCTCGGATCAATCAGCAGTTGATTGACGAGTTCTGATTCCCTGCAGGCTTGCTCTGGTTGGTGCGCAAGTGATGTTGCCATAGCTTATATTGCCATTATCCAATCAAGCAGCCTGATTCTGTTCCACTGGCAACTGTTTGGCACAAAGCGCTGCAAAGTGCTTTCTGGCATGCTGATACAAGGCTTCGTCCAGTGAGTTTCTGGCGACAATCATTTCGTATAGCTCATCACCGATTTCATCACGAATCGCCTGCCTCTTCTGCGTGTTGGATACTGAGATATCCTGCAGCACATTGGCTTTTACTTCACTGGCAGCGAATTCGGGGAACGCTGGCTTCAGGTACTCTGACAACAGCTGGTTAGAGCGATCAAACTCATCAACGATACCGACATAATCAAGTGAACTAATAAAACTGCAGGCACGGTCAAGGATCTCATCGTCAGAGCCCGCGGTACCGACGAACTCGCTGCTATCGGCATTCGACATGCGAATCGCCTGAAAGTCTTCGACAGAACTCTTTCGCACATAAGTAAACTTCTGCTGGATAAATTCAACCAATGAACCCTTCGGCTGATCAAGACCAAGCTGTTTTTTCCATTCAAACAGGTAAGCCGATTTTATCCGGTCTATCGGGTCACGCAGAAAAACAATGGGGAATATATTAGCGTCAACCACCGGCAGCGGTGGCACGATCTGGTGAGACGAGAACGCCACATGTCCGGGGTTATCATCAATCAATCTGGCGAGCTCTGACGCTGCGATAATGCAACCCGGGGTCTCGCCATCATATGACATCCAGCGATCCGGAAAATTGCGGCGCAGTAGATGATCAATCGAGGTGCCGGCATTTTTAAACAGGTGATAATGAACTATGACATTTCGTACCGTACTCATACAATATACTCCTTAAATTTTCCTTTCCCCTGATCACAGGAATATACATCGACTGCCTCCAGAATCTTTTTCATCCGTTTGAATCCTTCCGCCGGTGAATACAGCGATTCTGCGATACTCAGAGAATTGTCAGACATCTTCTGCCAAAGCGCCTCGTCGCTGTACAAGGCTTCTATACATTGACACCACTCGCCCACGCTGTCGGCGATGTAAGTACTTTGCGAATGTACCAGCCCGGTGCCCTCAGCAGTGATCGGGCTTATAACCGACGGCAAACCCGCCGCCATGCAATCGATAATCTTGCCTTTAAGGCCGGCGCCGGACAATAACGGCGAGACGAATAATCGCGCGTTGCTGTACACGTCAGAGAGATCTTCAACAAAGCCATGCATCACAACATTGCTGGACTCATACTCACGAAACTCTTCCGGCTGGCTACTGCCGTATACCCGAAAGACAACATCGGGCATGCTCTTGCTTAACACCGGCATGACGTTTTTGCAGAAAAACTCCACCGCTTCGACGTTTGGCTGATGGCGGTAACCACCAAGAAAAGCTATGTCCTTTCGCTCTGAAAACGGCTTGATATCTTTTTGTGTTTTTACCACCCACGGACAACGCATGATGTTGTCTTCTTTAAGTACATGCGAAGTAATAACCGCACGCTCGGCTTCGGTGTAACAGATCGCAACATCAACTTCACTGATTACTTCCAGCTCATCAGCCTTGGTGGCCAGTGGTCCGGAGAAATCAGTACTTTTGGATTGTAATTGCGCCCGCAGCTCACGCAGGAAGTGAAGATCAGCATTGTTGAAAATTGTTTTAGCGCGGGTGTATCGTGCAATAGAATCCAGGTTATTGGCTGCGATGTGATAACGGGTTATATACACCGCATCGATTTCATCTCCACGCATTTCCAGATACTGATCAACAGACTGATAGAAAGGATAATACAGACACTCAACCCCCAGCTTTTGCAGGTACTCGGTGTGCTTGCCCATGTGCGCCATGTTCGCTGGCATAAACGTGAGCTTGCAGCCAAGCTCCATCATCAGTTTCATTTCCTGAATTGCAGCGTAACTTCCGGCATCACTGTTTCTGCGCGGGGTATCGGCATCGAGAACCAGCACTCTGAAGTTGTTCTCTCGATCAACCTCACGATGCGGCGTCGTGCCTTCAACACCATTTGATTTATAATCGGAAAACCACTTCGCACGGAATGTCTTGCTGTTGATATCCTGGTAGCGTTTGATACCCGTCTTTACACTGGTACCGTTGCTCTTACCCTCATAGTGAACCACCACAGAGGTCGGGCAATAAATCGTTTTACAACCAGCCTGCCTGATCTTGAAAGCCAGATCGGTGTCTTCGTAGTAGGCCGGTGCGTACTCTTCGCTAAACCCGCCGACTTTTTCCCACACGGCGCGATCAACAAACAGCGCTGCAGCAGACAGGTAGTCTGCCTGACGGCTGTAATTGAAAGACGGATGCGACGCATTTTTGTTTTTGCCATAGTTCCACGGTGCACCACTGCCCCAGACAATACCCCCGGCCTCTTGTAACTTGCCGTCAGGGTAAACCAGCTTGCAACCGACTGCCCCGACGTCATTGTAGAGTTCGAACATCTCCAGCGCTTCATCTATCCAGCCACCGGTAACTTCAGTATCGTTATTCAGCAGACAGATATACTTGCCACGGGCCAGCTGTGCTGCCTTATTGTTTGCCAGTACAAAACCCAGGTTCTTGGCATTGCGTACTACTACCAGGTTTTCTATGATCTCCTCGGCGGCGGTGGTCTCATCAGAGGACTCATCATCGACAAGAATAACCTCAAAGGATGCTTTATTGTGCGCCAGAATTAACGACGCAATACAGTGATAGGTAATGGGGAATTTATTTTTCGCAGGAACAACAATCGATACATCAGGTTCACTGACTTCAGGTAAAACAAGCCTGGCGAAATCGCGGCGCTTGTTAAACCCCCGGACCACCTCTTTGTGCGCACGACAAAGGTTTGCGATCTGTTCAGGCGTGGTCGCCTCACCGCTGACACTGTCCATATGCAACGCCAGTGACTCATACCGAAAAGCCGCGTTGCGCGACAAACCTATATAACCCGGATGCCCCAGACTATCGGTCAGATGCTCTTCGTGAGTCAACTGAGCCGGCAGTATATCGACGTACGCCGAGCTCGACACATTGGCATCATTGGCAATGATCTCAAACGCGTGCGGCATGCCATCGAACAACTCTTCCGGAAGCAACGCTTCGTAGTTTAATTTTTCACCGGCGCTGTTGGTCAGGGCACACGGCAGACGACGATTTCCATCCACCAGCACTTCAACACTGGTCGGTCTCTTTGAACCGCCACCAGTCCAGATTTGCGCCAGCACGTTGCGAGTGCCAAAGCCTACAACCTCGGCGATAAAGTCTGCCTTGTTCTTCACTGCAAACTTGTTGCTGGATATCAGCACACCGGTAGCCTTCTCGCGCAGTGTCAGATCGTGGGAACCCGCCGTAAAGACTCGACTGGACAGCCCCACCAGAAACCCGTGGTTGCCATTACCATAGCCAACATTCTGCAGATCTTCCCGATAGTTGTCTGCCGTACCCTCACCGACTTTCATGTCTCCCAGAAACACATCAAAGGAGACCGCCGCGTCCAGGTCGGCCTTATTCACCACCCAGCCGGACAGGCTACGATGATTTAAAGAATCCAGGTTAGCCAGATATTGACTGGCTTCGATAGTCTGGCTCGACTTATCAGTGAACAACGCATCGAACATCTCACGCGCCTTTGACTCTGAGTTATTTTTTTTCTTTTTATTGATCACAAATGAACACCGTATATTCAATTTGTCGTTGCAGACACCGCTCTTCAGCTGTGCGATGGAATGTGAAATCTTCCAGCTTAAGCCGCCTGAATGTTAGGCACATGCAGTGGCTGCGCTTCACGCTCATCGATCAAGCTCTGCAGATATACTCCGTAGGTACTTTTGCCATACCGCAGAGCACTTTCCTTGAGGTTCTCAGTAGTGATCCAGCCTTTGTTCCAGGCTATTTCCTCAGGCACACAGACTTTCAGACCCTGCCTCGCTTCGATGGTCTCGACATAGGCCCCCGCCTCGTGGAGTGAAGCATGGGTACCGGTATCCAACCAGGCGTGGCCACGTCCGAGCAACTCAACGTTGAGACGTTTTTCATCCAGATAGATATTGTTCAGATCGGTAATTTCGTATTCACCGCGTGCCGAAGGCTTGAGTCCGGCTGCTTTTTCCACCACCGAGTTATCGTAGATATAGAGCCCGGTAACCGCGTACTTCGACTTTGGAACCGCAGGTTTCTCTTCCAGCGACAGAACCCGGTTTACCGCATCGAATTCAACCACTCCGTAGCGTTCGGGATCGGCCACTCGATACGCAAAGACAGTGGCGCCATTGAGTTCCAGCGCTGCGTTTTCGAGTATCTGTTCCAGCCCCGCGCCGTAGAAGATGTTGTCACCCAGTATCAGGCAGCAACTGTCATCCCCGATAAAATCCGCGCCCAGCACAAAAGCCTGCGCCAGGCCGTCCGGACTCGGCTGACTGATGTACTCCAGTTCGATGCCGAATTGACTGCCATCGCCAAGCAATTGACGGAAACGCTCAATATCTGTCGGAGTGGAGATTACCGCAATTTGACGTATCCCCATCAGCATCAGCGTAGACAGCGGATAGAAGATCATGGGCTTGTCGTAGACGGGCAACAGTTGTTTAGACACCACTTGCGTAATGGGGTACAAACGCGTTCCGGAACCACCTGCGAGAATTAAACCCTTCATGCTTCGACATTTCCGTTGGTAAGCTTTCATTAAGATGGCCAACGGTGCAAGGAATATTCCATGC
>CALKXD010000109.1 GCA_938003855.1 uncultured Granulosicoccaceae bacterium
TCACTATTTTTAAAAGGCTTTAATTGATGAGGTGCGCCGAAAAAATTTACAGTCTTTCACAACAGCAACGAAAATTACCAATAAAAACACAAATTAATGTTGTTTTTATGCAAATACCTCGTTAGCATTTGAATCACACACTGTGTCGCTTGAGGCGCTGGTGGCGGCTTCGCCCAAGCAACTCGCTGATGCTTTTGACCTTCGGGTCTCAATGTGTAGAGCCAGAAAACATTTTGTGTGTATGGGTTCTACAAAAAGGCGCAGCCGTGCTAGAGCGGCTCATTGTAAAAACAATAAATTTTCACACCTCAGATACGTGACTGGAGAAATACATGAAATACACTAAGACCGCAGCAGCCTTAGCACTGGCAGGTTTCGTTGCAATGCCAATGGCACAAGCAGATGTAACATTGACCGGCTACCTGGGTATTGGCCTGGTTGGAAGCGACGCAGACGGCGACGCTGGCAACCTGAATATGTTCTCAGATGACTCGACTATCAACGTTCGTGCGTCCCAGACTCTCGACAATGGTCTTGAAGGCTATGCTAACTACCGTACTGACTTTGGTCTGGCGAACGGTGGCGGCGGTGACGGCGACAACATCCACCTGGGTATCAAGGGTGACTTCGGTGACATCCGAATCGGTGAAGTTCCAGATGCGATTGAATACGGTCAGGTAGCTAACGATATCCTGTCTGATATCGGTGGTGAAGAGCGTGGCATCAGCTACACAGGTACATTCGGTAGCGCCACAATCGGTGTTAACGTTTCTCCAGAAGGTCTGTTGGCTGGTGATAAGCTGGGCGGCGGTAGCGATCGAATCGGCGCAGGTATCAAGTTCAGCGCTGGTGGTTTCGGCATAGGCCTTGGTTTTGGTACTGTTGGTGACGACAGCAGAATGTCTGCCGGTGCTACTTTCGGTCTGGGCGGCGCTTCAATCGGTGTTGCTTTCAAAGATTTCGATAACGATCGTTCTACAATCAGTGCAAAGGGTAGCTACTCAATCGGTAAAGCAACTCTGGCTCTGAGCTACGAAGCAGAAGCTGGCGACGTAAACGATGGCGACAACAAGATTCGCTTCGATGCAAGCTACTCACTCGGCGGTGCTATGACTATCAGCACTCGCTTCAACGCTTTCACTGATGACAGCGATAGCTCTGGTGACGTATCTGACTACCGCGTACTGCTGTCTAAAGACTTCTAAGTCGACTTTTCAGCGTAGTTAGTCAGTAAAAAAGGGAGCCGCAAGGCTCCCTTTTTTTGTATTCAGCATGTTTTGAAGAAACCAACAGGCGGTAGCGCTTGTTGCTGGATAGGCATTAGCTAGTGCCCCATCCAGAAACAAATGCTACTGCGTACCATGCAGGCACGCAATGTTTTGTCTACCACAGGTAGTTACTTAAGGATAACTAAGCACCTACCTGTGGTAGGCAAAATCTCACGCACCTGAATGATCCTCGCGACACCCTGTTTCTGGATAGGCACTGGCTAGCCCGGCTCAACATGCAACCTGTCGAGTTTTCAGTGAGGCGCTGTTGGCTGTCGATGCATGCGGTTTGTGATTATCAGCACTTGTAGTAGCTGCGATACCAGTCGACAAATGCCGCTACGCCGTCTTCAACGGTGGTTTCCGGTTTGTAGCCGACATCTCTGATCAGATCAGAAACGTCTGCGTAGGTGTCTTGTACATCGCCGGGTTGCAGTGGCAGCAGATTGCGCTCTGCCTTTTTACCCAGGCATTCTTCCAGCACTTCGATATATCGCATCAGATTGACGGGCTCGCTATTGCCGATGTTGTAAACCCGGTACGGAGCGGCACTGGTTGCAGAGTCAGGTGCATCGCTGTCCCACTGGGCGTTTGCTGTGGCGACATTATCGACTGAACGAACCACGCCTTCTACTATATCGTCGATAAACGTAAAGTCCCGTCGATGGTTGCCGTGGTTAAACACATCGATTGGCTCGCCGGCCAGAATTTTACGAGTGAACATGAACAGCGCCATATCCGGACGGCCCCACGGCCCGTAGACGGTAAAGAACCGCAGGCCAGTGGTTGGAATGTTGAACAAATGGCTGTAAGTGTGTGCCATTAATTCGTTGGATTTTTTGGTTGCCGCGTACAAGCTGACCGGGTGGTCGACATGGTCGTGAGTGGAAAACGGCATATTGGTATGAGCGCCGTAAACGGAGCTGGTCGACGCATACACCAGATGCTCAATCTCATGGTTTCGGCAGTTTTCCAGAATATTCATAAAGCCGTAAATATTCGCCTCGACGTAGGCGTGGGGGTTCTCGATCGAGTATCTGACCCCTGCCTGCGCTGCCAGATTGACTACCCGGTCGGGTTTGTGTTCGGCAAACACTTTTTCCATTGCTTCGCGATCTTCAATAGAAATGCGCTGCTCGATGAACCCGTCGCGTGGGGTGAGACGTTGTAATCGGTCAAGTTTCAACGTGGTATCGTAATAGTCGTTGATGTTGTCGATACCAATAACCTGATCCCCCCGATCAATAAAACGATGGGCGAGTGTTGAGCCGATGAACCCGGCTGTACCGGTGACTAGGATTTTCATTAAGGCGTTGGGCTCACAAAAATTGTTGCTTGATAGAAGATGAGTATAGTGCCAGTTGCAGATTCGGTGGCAATAGTCGTATGGTTACCGTTTTTGGGTTTTCAGTGCCTGGGTGATATTTGCGGTCAGTCGGACACAGAGTGATGTTCCGGTGGTACTTCTTGTTGTTTTTTTGCAAATATCAGCCAGCGCTGCGCTAAAACCCCGCTTGAACAATTGACCATTGGTAATGTGCCGTGGTGGGTATGGGTTAGATTTTCCGGCGTAGTCCCGCCTTGTGCAATATGTACGCACCAATTTCTTCAACGGATTTCTTCGTCGTGTTTACATAAGGCGTTGATGAGTTCCGATACATGGCCTCGGCCTGTGCAACCTCAAACTGGCATGTCTTTGCAGAAGCATAGGAGTCTCCGGAGAACCGCTCCTGCCTGATTTGCTGTAATCGAAACGGGTCGATCGTTAAACCAAATAGTTTATCGCTGTGGTCTGCCAGGGGTTGTGGCAGGTTAACGGACGTCAAATCACTGTCGGTCAGCGGGTAGTTGGCGGCAAACACACCGAACTGCAGTGACAAATATAAGCAGGTGGGAGTTTTACCGGCACGTGACGGACCGATAACAATCACCTCTGCTCTGGCGTAGTGGTCGGTCTCCATGCCGTCATCTGTGGTCATAGCAAAGTTGACCGCTGACATGCGCGCTGAATATTGAGCAAAATCAAGAACACCGTGCGATTTCCCGACTGAATGCGACGACTCCACGCCAAGCTCGTTTTCCATCGGTCCGATAAATGTGTCAAAAAGATCGAAGAACACGGCGTTGGCGCCGGCGATGATAGCGCGGGTTTCATCGTTAACCAGGGTGGCGAACACCAGCGGTTTTACGCCTTGCTCCGCTGCTGTTCGATTGATAAGCGCGAGAGTATTCAGTGCTTTTTCTTTGGTATCAACAAACGGCAGATTTTCGACGTCAAATTTAACTTGTGGAAATTGGCTGAGCAGGCTGTGGCTGAGCGCTTCGGCAGTCAGACCGGTGCGATCGGAAATCACAAAGGTATAGCGTTGTTGCATGAGTGGTTGGTCCTGGTAACGGAATGACTGATGCGCCGGTCGGTATAATAAGTGTACGTCTAACGCTATTGACCGTTGCTACTCGCAGAGAAGTGCTGCGCTAATTGTAGTCAATTTGAAGTCTTTCTACTGCAGGGTAGCTTGTTGTCACGTTGGCCGTTTGATCTGGGAACAGGCCATGATTGTAATCTGTGTGGTAGCGATAACAGTGATAAATTGTGCGCGGTTTGCAACCTGAATATTAAACAAGAGAATGGTTTTGAATAATTACGTAATCTGGTTTGATCAACTCGGTATGGATGATGTTGCTGTGGTTGGTGGCAAGAATGCCTCTCTGGGCGAAATGATAAGCAACCTGTCTAATGCCGGCATAAAGGTGCCTGGTGGTTTTGCCACCACAGCCGAAGCGTTCCGTGCGTTTCTGGCGCACAACAATCTTGATCGGGATATTAACGCGTTGCTGGCGGACTTCGATGTTGAAGACGTGGACAAACTGACCGAGTTGGGTAGTCGTATCCGTCAGCGTGTCCTGGACACGCCCTTTCCGCAAGCGCTTGAGAAAGACGTGAGAGAAGCCTACGCGAAGTTACAAGCCGATAGCACAGCAGAGATTTCCGTGGCTGTGAGGTCCTCGGCGACGGCCGAAGATCTGCCGGAAGCCTCTTTCGCGGGGCAGCAGGAGACTTTCCTGAACGTAGAGGGAATCGACACGGTCTTAATGCGTATTAAAGAGGTGTTTGCATCACTCTATAATGACCGTGCTATTTCTTATCGGGTGCATCAGGGCTTTGATCATGCCGATGTAGCGTTGTCTGCGGGAATTCAGCGTATGGTTCGCAGTGATGTGGGGGCCAGTGGTGTGCTTTTTTCAATTGATACCGAAACCGGGTTCGAAGATGTTGTGTTTATTACTTCGTCATGGGGCTTGGGTGAATGCGTAGTGCAGGGGTCTGTTAATCCGGACGAGTTCTATGTACACAAGCATACCCTGGCTCAGGGTAAACCTGCGATTGTGCGGCGTAACCGCGGCAGCAAGCGTATAAAAATGGTGTACGGTGACAGCGTTGCTGTTGAAACTATAGATACCACGGAGGTAGAGAGAATGATGTTCTCTCTGACCGATGCTGATGTCACCTCACTTGCCGAAATGGCTGTGACCATCGAAAAGCACTATGGCCGGCCGATGGATATCGAGTGGGGCAAAGATGGCAATGACGGTGCGCTGTATATATTGCAGGCGCGTCCGGAAACCGTAGAATCCCGCAGCGATAAAAATGTTATCCGGCGCTACTCGCTTAACCAGAGCGACTCGACAGTGTTGGTGACCGGTCGCAGCATCGGACAAAGAATCGGCGCTGGTAAAGTGCGTAACATCCCCAGTCTGGATCAGCTTTCCAAGGTACAGGACGGTGATGTGCTGGTCACCGATATGACTGACCCTGACTGGGAGCCAGTCATGAAGCGTGCGGCGGCTATTGTCACAAACCGTGGCGGGCGAACTTGTCATGCGGCAATCATAGCGAGAGAACTGGGTGTGCCCGCAGTTGTGGGTTGCAATAACGCGACTGAACTACTCGAAGATGGTCTGGACGTGACGGTAAGTTGCGCCGAGGGGGATACCGGTAAGGTGTATCAAGGGCAGTTGAAATACGACGTCAATGAGATAAAGCTCGATAAACTCCCGGATCTGCCCTTTAAAATTACCATGAATGTTGGCAATCCGGAACGTGCGTTTGATTTTCAGCGTCTGCCTAACCACGGGGTCGGGTTGCTGCGACTGGAATTTATGATCAGCAATACCATTGGCGTACACCCCAAGGCGCTGTTGAACTACGAAATGATGGAGGAGCCTGTAAAAGCGAAAATCAACGAGCGCTACGCGGGTTATGACTCACCCGTCAGGTTCTATGTGGAAAAGCTGGTTGAGGGTGTCGCAACACTTGCCGCCGCATTTGCCCCGCATCCGGTCATTGTGCGAATGAGTGATTTTAAATCTAATGAATACGCCAACATGATTGGTGGAGATCTGTTCGAGCCCGACGAAGAAAACCCGATGATCGGCTTTCGTGGCGCGTCACGCTATATATCATCGTCCTTTCGTGAGTGCTTTGAGCTTGAATGCGAAGCGCTTCGAAAAGTGCGCGATGAAATGGGTCTGACGAACGTATGGATTATGATTCCGTTTGTTCGCACGTTGCAGGAAGCCGATGACGTACTGCAACTGTTGAAGGAAAACGGTCTTGAGCGTGGTAAGAATGGCCTTAACATCGTGATGATGTGTGAGGTGCCCAGTAATGCCATACTCGCGGAAGAATTCCTCGAGAAATTTGACGGGTTTTCAATTGGTTCAAATGATCTCACGCAGTTGACCCTCGGTCTGGACCGGGATTCCGGATTGATAGCGCATTTGTTTGATGAACGGGATCCTGCCGTAAAGAAAATGCTCGCGTTAGCTATCTCTGCTGCCAATAAAGCGGATAAGTATGTTGGTATCTGCGGGCAGGGACCATCAGATCATCCGGATCTGGCAAAGTGGTTGATGGAGCAGGGTATATCAAGTGTCTCTCTGAATCCGGATACCGTTGTTGAAACGTGGTTGTTTCTGGCCGGTGAGTCGGTCTAGGGATCTTGCAGATCGACGTCGTACGAGCCGTCATCGGGGTGGCTCCTGTTGATTGGCTGGCGTGTGGTTGGCTGTGCCCGGGATTATGCATCTAACCTATAGACGCCTGGTTGTCTGGCAACGCTGTTCTATTCTGATCGGGTAGCCTTGGCAGCGTACGGGTATTTTTTTGTCAGCGCAGTTATTGCAACCCCCTTTTTTATTGCCGATGATAACGCCTCATTGCAGGTTGAGATGCGCTGATGACAACTGTCTTTTTACAGGCCGACGATGACGACAAAAACACGCTCGCCGATATTCGTGTGGCGGCCATGCGGGAGAGCCTGGAAGCGGTAGGACGCTTTGATCCGGTCAGAGCACGAGACCGGTTGCTGTCCAGATTCAATGCAAGTAACACCAGCAAGATTCTTGTCGATGGTGAGCTTGTTGGATTTTATACCTCCAAGCTAAGCAAGGATTGTCTCTGGGTTGATGATTTGTATATTCACCCATCCCGGCAAGGTGAGGGGTTGGGTACGGATGTCATCGACAGGTTAAAGAGGCAATCTGCTCAACTGGCCCTGCCGATCAGACTCGGGGCGCTGCGTGATAGCCCTGCCAATCGCTTCTATTTGTCTCACGGGTTTGTTGCAACGCACGAGGATGCCTGGGATATTTTTTATCAGTTCAGCGCGTCATAGCAAAGAAAGCACAGGAGCGCACAGCGGCTGTCAATTGCGGTAGTATCAAAATTGTAGATTGTCTGATGACCGGGCTTTCAACCGGTTGGCCACTGCGGGCCTTATACAATAGTCTGGAAGCGCTGCCATGATCGATATTGAAACTGTCCGTCGGGATACTGCTGGTCTGCAGCACCGTGCGCATCTGCTTGCTTGTGGCTCAGCCGTGATGCCTGATGCGGTGTTATCGGCGGTAACTGATCACTTGATGCTGGAGGCCCGGACCGGGGGCTATGAAGCGGCCGATGCAAAAGCCGCTGAGCTTGATGATGTCTACAATCTTGTCGCCACTCTGATCGGAGCAGACAAGCAGGAAATAGCCCTGCTTGAGAGCGCGACGGCCGCCTGGTGTCATGCGTTTTATTCTTTGGAATTGAAACCGGGTGATCGGGTACTGACTTGTCAGGCGGAGTACGCTGCAAACTATGTTGCCTTTTTGCATCGTGCCAGCCGTGATGGCATTGTGATTGATGTTGTGCCCGATGATGATGCCGGTGCGCTTGATGTCGAGGCACTGGAAAAAATGATGGATGACCGTGTTGCGTTGATTGCCATTACCTGGATACCGACGAATGGCGGCTTGGTGAATCCCGCAGTGGCGGTCGGGGAGGTCGCCCGTCGCTATAAAGTGCCTTACCTGCTTGATGCGTGTCAGGCAGTAGGTCAGATGCCGGTTAATGTCCGTGAATTGCAGTGTGATTTCCTCTCCGCGACCGGCCGTAAATTTTTGCGAGGCCCGCGCGGTACCGGTTTTTTGTATGTTCGAGAGAGTGTATTACTGAACACCGAGCCGGCCATGCTTGATCACTTTGCCGCCCCCTGGGTGTCCAGCGATCAGTATCAACTGCGTTCTGATGCCCGCCGCTTTGAAAATTGGGAGAGTTCCTGCGCGCTGCGACTGGGCCTTGGTGTTGCTGTCTCTTATGCATTGTCTGTTGGACTGGAGAATATCCAGCAAAGAGCATGGGGGCTTGCAGGTACGCTTCGCCAGTTGCTTGAGTCAAAGGCCGGAGCCACAATACTCGATGCGGGCTCAGAGCATTGTGCTATCGTCAGCTTTGCAATTGGCGGTAGAGATCCTGTGGCAACAGTGGCGAAGCTACGTCAGCAGGGAATTAATATTGGTGTGTCGAACCCGGACAGCACACGTCTTGATTCGGAATCACGGGAGTTACCGGTGGTGTTGCGTGCCGCGCCGCATTATTACAACACCGAGGCTGAACTTGACCAACTGGTTGCAGGGTTGATCAAGCTTGAGAAAGTGTAGTCAGCTAAAGCGCCGATGACTGAGTTGCAGGGCTTGCTATCGGTAACAATTGTCGGGCACTTTTGAATCCGGCAACAGTCGAAATGTGTGATCCGGCAGCGGATGTTGAGCGAGGCGTTTCTTTTTGCGCTGAGATCGGTCACCATAATCAATTTAATAGGGTGTCCAGTTCAGTGTTATATCTTTGGGTAAAGGCGTTTCATATTATTGCGGTGGTTTCGTGGGTGGCGGCATTGTTGATCTACCCTCGCTATAAATTGCACCAGCTTGCCAGCAAGCCTGGAGACGAGTTGTTTGATCGCATGCAGAAGGCCTCGGGTCAGTTGCGCCGCATCATACTTACCCCGGGAATGCTGGCAACCTGGATTCTCGGTGTCTCTCTGGTGATGATTAATCCGGCAATTGCATCGTCGAAATGGCTATGGGTGAAGCTCGTATTGGTGCTGGGGATTACCGCGATTCACGGAATCTTCGTAGGCATTGGCAAAAAGATTGATGCACAGGATGCGGCTGTCTCTGATAAAAAACTGCGCCTGCTGAATGAAGTGCCCTTTATTCTTTTTGCGATTATTACCATCCTGGTGGTGGTGAGGCCGTTCTAGGGCTTGCTGCAGGCATTGAAGGGTCGGTTAGTTTGTCAGCCGCCTGTGGTAGAACCGGAAGTTACCGGTCTGCGATACCTCTTCGGGCAGTGACACTACCGGTTTGTCAACGCCGGCAACGGTGGTGGGTCTTGTGACAGAAATTACCGCGTCGTCGGACGGCAGGGGGATGCGCAGCAGGGTCAGGTGTCGCGGTAAGCTCTGCCAGCTGCGAGTGTCTGCTTCTTCCAGCGCGAAGAACAGCAGTCGGACGAGTTCACCGGCGAGTTCGTCTTTGTCAGCGATTGCGTCTGCCACCGAGTCCTTGGAGGCGGCTCGGATCAGGGCTTTTGCGGTAACGCGAGTGGCGCGCTGCCGCAGCGAATCGTTGATCAGGTGGCCAAGGTCACTGCTCACTTGCAGGCAGTCGCACTGGATTCCGTTTACGTTGCTGAGTATGGCTGGCGTCTGCTGGCGAGGTATGTAGTATTCGGGGAAAGCGATTCGGGTTTTGTTGCTCGTGAGCAAAGTGCCGCTGCTCTTGTGAGGGATTTGCCCGCTCGCTACAAACACAATGGCTTCTTTGCCGGCCGGTTGCCTGATGGCTATCCCGGCGCTGTCCAGGCGCTGTCGGATTTCTCTTGCATCACTGGCAAATCCCAGACGATTTGCCTGTGCCAGCAGTAGTTGATCAAGTGCGGGTGGATGATTGGTGCGAACGGCGAGCTTACGATATTCTATATAGGCGTCATTGAGTTGCCCGGCGGCTTCAAAGCTCAGCGCGATCAATGCCCGGCTGAAGTTGTCATTGTCGAGCACCTGGTGATGAGAGTCTATTTGCTCCAGCGCTCTGCGGGCTTCAACCGCGGCGCTGTCGGGCTTGCCGAGCGCGAGGAAGTTCATCATTAAATAGCTGTGAATCCACAACCGCTCAGTGTACTCACCCGGGTACCGGGCTGCCCAGTCATTAGCAAGCAAAGTACGCGCTTGCTCGCTCAGGCTGATGTAGTCGTTGTCTGCCAGGTACTCTGCAGCTTGCAGGAGTTCACGGGTGCTGGCTTCGAAGTTGCCGGCGTCATGCAGAATCAAGCCTTTTTCAAGCCAGTAGAGAACCAGATCCTGCGATGACACCACGCTGCTGTCGGCCAGTGTTGCCAGTGCCGCGTTACTGTCGCCGCTGTAGAACTGCTCGCGTGCCTGATACAACGCCGAGGTACTGCATCCGGCCAGCAGCAGTGCTGGCAGTACGATTGCTGACAGTAAACAGCGCTTTATGAGGTGCGACAGAAACAGCACTGACTTACCAGCCGATGATGGGCCGTGATTGTTCGCGTGCGATTTCGACTTTATCAGCCCAGCTGATCGCACCGGTTTCTGTATTGGTCAGTTCCAGGTTGAGGCTGTAGTGCACCAGTTTTTTCTTGTTGAGTCGAAACTGACGTTGCTGCTTCTTGACGATCGAGCGCAGGGTGCCGGCCAGAATATAGTCAGCACCCAATTGGCGGCCTTGCAGAATGCGATCAGCGGGTGACACGCTTCCACTTTGCTGGTGTGTCGACTCCCGGTCAATGTTACTGCGTTGCGCCTCGTTGATCAGTTGGTAACGGCCCGATTGCACCAGCGCAAGACGGATGTCGTCGCTGATGCCGCCGGTATTGATATGCTCTGATGTTTCGTTGCCAATGCCGTAGCTGATGACCACAGGCCGGTTGTTTGAGCCATCGACAAAGTTGACCAGATTCTGGCTCAGATGATCGACAATTTGCTGTTTGTCTGAAAAATCGTAGTAGGCGTCGTAGTGAATTTCGGAGTCGGGGTCGACGACCCGCGTGGTGGCACACCCATTGATGATGAGGGTAGTGCTGAGCAGCAACAGGCTGATAAATAGGCTTAGAGGGCGTTGTGACATGGCTTTCGCTCCTGGATGCAAATGCAACTGAAGATCATAGACGGAATCCCGGACAGTGTTTGTAACAAGATATTCAGGGTTTCGGTGCGGTGGTTAAATGCCGTCACTTTGCCCGGTATTCGACAAGGGTTTAGTGACGCATGGCAGCGGTGAGACGTGACGCCTCAGTCGGGGTTGAACAACACCCTGTTAGCAAGATGGTGACCCTGCGTCGGGTTGCAAGTGTGTTTTTGCCTGTCCTGGCAGGGTTATGTTACCGGTTTGTGTGGGCTTTGAGTGGGCCCTGTGTCCACAGTGGTCTCGATGTTACCTCAGACGCACCTGCAACGGGGCGCGTGCTGTGGTGCGTTTATTAAGTGATTGTCGACATTACCCTACCTGGCTGCGATCAATCTGAAAGATCAGGAAGCCCGAAGAATTTTTCATATCAGTGTGACTGAATGCTCTATAAACAGTCCTGCGCAGCCGAAATCGTTATTGAGAGAATCTAACAAAAGGCGATCGTTTCTGTGGTCTCAGACTGCAGCATGAAGAAGAGGTCGTGATGACGCCGCTGTACGGTAAAAACGTTTGAGGTCCGTGAGTTGAGGGTATTACCGTCGCTGATGCCAGTGCCCAACCCTCATGAGTGTGTCGCCGGCGCCGCAAACATTCGCGGTAAAGCGGTACCGGTAATCGACATACCTCAATAATCCGGCCACGAACAAGAAAACGAGAATACCTCAAACATCTTGATTGTTACCCGATTCAATGGCAGCACGCGGGCCTTTCTGGTTCAGGAGGTCGATGGCATCATCCGGTTGGCGTGGAGTGAAATTGGGGAAACGCATAGCAACACGGTGACGGCCATGGGTCAGTTGGCAGACGTCCGTGCACTGTTGATTAATGATGTCGAGAAAGTGATTCACGAAGTGCTGAGCTCAAGTTCTGATGTCATTGAAGCCACCGATATGGCGGATCAAAACAAAGGCAAAATAGTGTTCTATGCTGATGATTCGCTGGTCGCGAGAACGCCTATCGAGCGCATTCTCGGCAAAATGGGTATTACCCCGCAGAGTGCCGGCAACGGGCCGGGGCCTCTGGATGCTTTGCGCAAAAAGGTGGATGCGGAAGATGAATCGGGCCGGCGTTTGTCGGGCGCAGTGGGCGCGCTTATCACTGGCGTTGAAATGCCGAAGTTGGACGGCTATGTGCTGACCGCAAAGGTCTAAGGAGGATTATCGTTTCGACGGTATTCCGGTGATGATGCATGCGTTTTAGTCGACGGTCGAAAACAAGCGTCTGGGAAAGAAGCACAGTGCTGATACGTAAATCGCCAAAACTTCAGCCCCGGGGGATTTTCTGGAACACTTGACGGGCTGCTGAATTCTACGTTTAAAGAGGCCAGCCAGCCGTTAGCTCCGGTCTGACAATCCGCCCACATCACGGAATCGTAGGAGTTGCCGACCTCGTGTGTCAGATAGCGGCAGGTATCTGCCTGTCGCGGTGGCGATCGTCAAGTTGCCGATGTCGATTGGGTCAATTATGATGGCCGTAGCGTCGCAGAATCGGCGCTGTCGATGCAAGCGGTGCACCCGTAACCAGGGTGGGCTGGACAGAGCTCTGATTAAACACGGAGTCAGATCGCCGCCGGCGAGGCAGTCTTGTTACCAGGCTCTGTCAGAGGACAATAGCGACGCATTGACTTGTACCCGGACTCAAATCACGACCGGGCCTGTTACTCTGGTGATGCGCTGAACAATGACTGAAAACCCTTTACCGCTGCTTAAAAAACCGTTAACCGAACTGGTAACCGAGTCCTGGACGCTGCCATCGAGTTGGTACACCAATGCCGATATTTTCGAACTGGAAAAGCAAAAGATTTTTCAGCGCAGCTGGCAGTACGTCGCCCACACAACGCAATTTGCAGAAGCGGGTGACTACGTCACCTTGAGCATTTTTGATCAGAATGTGTTTGTCATAAAAGACAAAAGCGGCAACCTGAACGCATTTTATAATGTTTGCCGGCATCGCGCTCACGAGCTATTGACCGGCAGCGGCAATGTAAAGTCGGTAATCGTCTGTCCCTATCACGCCTGGACCTATGAGCAGGATGGCCGGCTGCGCGGTGCACGTTTCAGTCAGGATCGTGAAGATTTTAATCGGGATGACTTCGGGTTGCGCTCAGTGCGACTGGAAATCTTCTGCGGCTGTGTTTTTGTTAATCTCGACGACAATGCAATATCACTGGCGGACTCGGCGGGTGATCTAGAGGCGGATATGCGATCCCGTATTCCCTGGCTGGATGAGGTCAGCGTGCCGCAGGCAAACCAGTTAGGTGAAACCAGAATCAAGGCGGGTTGGAAGGTGGTGGTAGACAACTACGTGGAGTGTTACCACTGCGATCATGCGCATCCGGCGTTTGCAGAGTTGATCTGCATGGATGCGTATAAGCAGGACACCTTTGGCTTATGGTCTCGCCAGCTTGGCAACGATACACGGGCAGAGAACAGCGCATACTCATTGGCCGATGATGAGCTTGGTGAAGGGGCATCCTTCTGGTTTCTGTGGCCGAATACTACATTTAACGTTTTGCCCGGGAGTCGGGAATTATCAGTGTTTGCGGTGCGTCCTATATCGCTGGACGTGACGGAATTTGAAGGCCACAGTCTCACCGCTGATAGCATTACTAATCAGGCGCGTACAGATTACACGGCCAATGTACTGGTGCCTGAAGACATCAGTCTGTGTGAGTCCGTGCAACGGGGTTTGCACTCGCATGGTTATGAGCAAGGCCCGATAATGACCGACGCGGCGCGTTCCGGTAGTGGTGAGCATGCGCTGCATCATTTTCACCGTTTGGTGCACGATGCTCTGACGGAAGATGCCCGCTAGCAGAGATGTCCGATAAACAGGCTATCCGATAGGTAGTCGGGTAATGGCGTTGTTGCAAGAGCGTCGGCTTGTCGTTGGCAACGGTGCTGAAAACGTCTTTGGCGGCTACCGGTCCGGTGCGGCCTTAAGTCGAATCACTCTGCGTAAACTCTTCGCGTTCCAGTTCCTTGAAGGCTTCGAACATCCAGTGGCGGATCGCCAGTACCATGGTGGTGCCCTGACGTTGCTCTATGGCGATCTTGCGTTCTTCGCGGACGATGTCGTCAAACTGCTGTCCGATAGAATGCAGCCGCTCCAGAAGGTTCTGCCGTGCGACGACGGAGATATCGCCGTTTTTTACCAGCCGCAAGCATCCGTCTTCGGCGAAGTTTGACTGGAAAAAAGGCCCTTGAACCTCCCTTTGAAAGTACTGCTCTATCGGACCGTCGGCTTGCCAGGCAAAGTTACTGGCAATTAACGGCTTGACCCGGTTACCCGGCAGCAGCTCAATCAGTTTCATCCGATCGAGCCGTGCCAGATAGCGAATCCCTTCTACCTCCGTAAGCGTGTAGCGCGTCAGAATCTCGCTGAAGCTCCAGTGGTTTACCAGGCAATAGGCCATAAGCAGGAGTTTGGGATCACTGACCAGTTCGGCTTCCTGATCCAGAGATAACGCCTGTAGCTGACGAGCGGACTGATCACTCAACTGCACCAGATCGCCAATCTCCAGAGACAGAATAGCGCAGATTTTATCGAGCCTGGTCAGTGTCATGTTGCCACTGGCAAACATCTGCTTGATCGCCGATTCGGAGAGTTCCAGTTCGTGACTTAGTTCACGGTAGGTGACGCCGTGCAGTTTCAGCTGATTTTTCAGTTCTTGTACGAGTCGAGAGGCTTGAGCCATGGAAGTGCAGTTATTTAGTCTGTGTGAGCCAATTATATTAGACCTTTTTTAAAAAGGTGGCGAATAACAGTTCCTCAGCCGACACTAGCGCCACATTCAACACAGGAAGGGTTCCATGAGTCTATTCAAACGATTTGTTACTACCGTGTCTGCCACGGTCGATCGCACCGTCGCCAGTATCGAAAATCATCAGGCGATTGTGGATGTTGCTCTGCGTGATAGCCGGCTGGCCGTGTCACGGGCAAAAGTTCGCTTGTTGGGCCTGCAGAAAGATGGCAACCGGCATCGCAACCGCCTAACTGAATTGCGCAGCGAGATAGATCTATGGAGTGATCGCGCTCGGGCCGTGGCCGAGGCGGATCGACCTAAAGCGCTTGAGTGTCTGCAACGTCGAAAGCAGCGTGAAGCAGAACTGGCGGCAGTGCAGCAGCAGTTGGCTGACCACGAGAAGATCGAGCAAAGTGTTAAACGCAGCGTTGAGGAATCTCAACAGCGCGTGGAGACATTGCAGCAGCAGCGCAATCAAATGCGAACTCGTGAGTCCGCTGCAGAGGCCCGCCGTATTGTTCAGTCGATGGAAGGGCGTGATGGTGGTGGCGTCGAAGATGTGATCGAGCGCTGGGAAGTTTCGGTCGGTGAAGCGGAGTTTCTTACCGATACGCTGGCGCCGATGGACAGCGATATAGATGACCTGGCGTCGGAATTTATAAGTCGCGAACAGAGTATCGAGCTGGAAGGGGAGCTTGATAAATTACTGGCTTCGAACGGAGGAAACAGTCATGAGTAGCGCCGGTATGGTTGATGATTGTCGATTGAAACACCGCCTCGCTGACCACGTTGAGCCGGTCGACAAGACAGCAAATGTCGTCTCTGCGTCCGAAGACAACACAGCCGCTACCACGGAATCCAAACAGACGATCTTTCAGCTGGTGCGGCGTTTTGGATCTGTCTCAGATGCCTTGCGGGTATTCGGCGCATTGGCGGTGGCGGCGGGTATGGGGTTCTTTCTGCTCGACGGGGTACAGGTTGGCAATGACTTGCATCGATTCTATACCTCTCTGGGGTTTGCCGGATCGTTAACGGCAGCGGGATTGGCGATGAGTATGCTGCTGCGGGAGCAACGTGGTAGCCGGGTTTTTATTGGTCTGGCGCTGTTGTCGGTGCCGGTTAATTTTACCGTGTTCGGTGCGTTGATCTATTCGCTTGTACCGCTGGATAGTTTGGCGAATTCTTATCCGCAGTTTGCACTCTGGCAGGCACCGGGGGCTACCAGCCTGACACTGGCGGCGGCTGCAGGCTTTGCTGTATTGCTGCCGGTCGTCTGGTTTGGACTGTCTGTGCTGGCGCGTCCGGTCAGGCACTGGCTAAGTGTTGCGTTGTTGCTAAGCAGTGCGGTACTGCTGGTGCCGCTGCGTCAGGAGATGTGGGCCGGATTGCTGGCACTGTCGTCGGTTGTCGGGCTTTGTTACCTGTGCTTGCGCAAGGCACCCGATGAGCTGGCATTAAAAACGACCGAAGGACGTTTTGCTATCGCGTTGTTGTTTGTGGCTCCGGTCATTGTCGTTGCACGCAGTTTGTTTTTGTATCAGGTCAGTGGTTTTCTGGTGTTGGCATTGTGTGTCAGTCTCTATATCTGTGTACGTCAGGTGATGCAGGGAAGAGCGGCAAACTCGTTAGCATCGGTGCTGTTAACGATGGGTACAGCGTTGGCAATTTCACTGGTAAGCTTGTCATTGTTCGATCTGTTATTGAATGTACTGTCGTTTAGCTGGGCGATAATCGCCTGTGGTGTCTGTACCTTGTTGTTGGCCGCCGATCTATTGCATGCGGCATCGAGCAACGTAACTGCACGCCGATGTGCCAGCATACTTGCCGTACTGACTATCATGGCCCTGGCTGTAAATACGATATTTGCATTTCAGAGCCTGATTGCACTGGTAACTGTCGCCATTCTGGTGGTAATAGCACTTCATAGTCACTACAACAAACTGGTGCTAACAGGCACAACGGCACTGCTTGGTATTGCGTTGATCGTTTTCACCAATGCCGATACCCTGTGGGATGCAATCGCCACAACAGGCTGGTGGGGTATAGCCATCGCCGGTGCGGCGGCGATCTTTGCGGGGTCGATGCTTGATCGGGCAGGTACGGTTGTTGAAGTCGAGGGCAGGGCGGTAAGCCAGTCGCCTCAATAGCGTATCGTCAGTGCAGGCTGTTGGACAATCCCGCTCGACAACTGTAAGAATCCGGAGCAGTCATGCTCCGGATTTCCGCGTTAAGAGTCAGTTGTTGATTGCGATTCTATTTGCCAGAGCTTCAAATTTTTCTATAGATGCCTCTACGATATCGAGACTGTTGTTCCAGAACCCGGGCTCGCTGATATCCTGCTGCAGGTATTTTTCAACCAGCGTCTCTGCGGTCATAGAGCCAGTGTCGCGAAGGATGTCGCGGTAGAGTTTTTCGAATTGCGTGCCGTGCTGGTTTTTCTGCGCATAGATACCCAGACTGAAAAGGTAGCCAAACAGATAAGGATAGTTGTAAAAGCCGAAGCCTGAAATCGAAAAATGCAGTTTGCTGGCCCAGAACATTTCGTCGTACTCGCTTAATGAGTTTTCGTACCACATGGCCCAGCTGTCGCGCATGGTTGCTTTCAGGTGCTCTGCGGTGACAAATTTACTGTGGCGCGCTTCGACCAACCGCTGCTCGAATTCAAACCGTGCCGGTATGTTGAGCATTAATACTGCCGCAGTAGAGGCTTCTGCCCACAATATCTCAAGCCGTTGGGCATCGTTCTGTGCATTCTCGAGCAGGGTATCCCGCACCAGTGTCTCGGCGAAAATACTGGCGGTTTCAGCAAGCGTCATCGGGTAGCCGGTTCTGGCCTCGGGGATATCCTGCATAACCCGGTTGTGCCAGGCATGCCCTAGCTCATGGGCCAGCGTAATGACGTTGGTCATTGTGCCGGTAAAGGTGATAAAAATGCGTGGCTCGCGTGGTTCGGCGAAAGACCCGCAATAAGCACCGGTACTGCGGTTGTCAGTCTCTTCGCAGTCAATCCAGCCACGCTCGGCCATTTCAATGGCGAACGCACCCATCTCTGCTGAGAAGGTGGCGAAGGAGTCGGCAATGATTTTTATAGCCTCGGCAAACTCTATGGTGCCGCTGGCCTGTACTGGCGCTGGAGCCATTAAGTCCCAGGGGCCGAGTGTGTCAATCCCCAGTGCATTGGCCATTGTGCCAAGTGCACGCTGCGGCAGGTGCCGACGCTGGTAGGTGACGTCCATCATGGTATCGAGGGTGCGGCGGCTTATACGGCTGGTGTGACAACTGCGGTCCAGCGCATCAAGCGCACGGGTGTGTGATCTGCTGGCGGCCTCTTCAATGCGCCAGCCGTTGATATTGTTCAGTATCGCGGCAACAGCTTGCTCTTGCTCAACCCATGCGTTGTTGATACCGCGCCACGCTAGCTCGCGCTTAGGGCGTTCGATTGAGCTCAGGTAATTGGCGGCATTGGCCAGACCGGTCGATTCTTCGCCAACTGAGCATTTTAAGGTACCGGCGAGGTTTTTATACAGGTTGCCCCAGCCATGCAAACCGGTCACTGCCAGTTTTGTTAGTTGCTGTTCTTGTGCCACGGGTAGCAGCTGATCACTGATGGCGCGCATTTGCTGCAATCTAAAGTGCAGGTCACCAAGCGTGTGATGTGCGTTGGTGATCTCAATGAGATCTGTGGCTGCGCGAGCCAGAAATCCGTACATTGGCTGGGTGGCACTGCTGAGCTTTGCGCCAAGTTGCTGCAGCATTGGAAGCCAGGTGCTGGCGGCAGTGTCGCGCGCGTTCACGCTAAGACAGCTGTGGATAAACATCGAGGTGTTGCGAAATTGCCGGCCAATCGTAACCTCTCGGGTATAGCAGGCTGACAATTGCTCGATGATGTCGGTGTAGTCAGCGGGTTCGGGCGGGGCAGCATCGATCCATGGCGAGAAGTGCTGGCAATGGCTGGCAAGCGTGGCGATTTCCTGCTCCATGCTCGTGACACATTGAGAAATCTTTGGATCTTCGCTATCAGTGTAGAAAACGGAATTGTCCCAGCGCGTCTGTATGGTGGTCATTGCAGGCCTTTGTATTAGCACAGAGAAAAAACTAACAGTGTATCAGCGGGTGCCGGCTGAGTCACAGTGCCCGCCGTAGCGCGTGCCATTGCGTCTGTCGGTTTACCCGGCGCACGTGGTTTTTGCGCGACCAATAACGTTGATGCTGTCCGCAAAAAGCTAAAGTAATGTGTGCCGGTAGACGCTACTTTCCGGAGTTGCGGTAAGAATGCGCGGTGGCTTGTGAGTCCGTGAAAACTCAGTCCATGGGGCAAGAAGGTGGCAGGAAAGTCAGCATCGAAGATTCACCCGGGTGGTTTTGCCAATACCCTTGAGTTTCCAGCCGTGGGTACCGAATTGGAACTGCGGTGCGAGCAAGAGCTGAGCGTTGAGGTGCTGGAGTCAATGGAGCAGGGTATCATCGTCTGGTCGGACGATGGCATTTGCGAGTTGGTTAATTCGCGCTACTACAGCATGCTGAATCAGGGCATGGACTCATTGGTTGTCGGCATGAGTCGTGGTACCTATTTTCAGCGCTTGGTTGATCGTGGTGAAGCCACAGAGGAAATGGTAAACGGCCTTGAAGCAAACCTTCTGAAACGGCAGCCGTTTAGCATCGAGCGCAAAACCGCTGCTGGTGTCGTGGTGGCGGTGGATGTTCGGCCGATGCAGTCGGGTGGTCATGTGGTGACTTATTCTGACATCACGGTTTCCAAAAACAATCAGGACATTTTATCGCGCACCATCAAGCGTGCCGAGACCGCAGAGGTGAGCGCCCGTGACGCGCTGACGCTGGAGCAGGAGCGCAAAGCGGAAGCGCGCGGCCTGGCTGAGCTCAGTGATTGGCTGCAATGCTGTAAATCTATAGATGAACTCTACGAGATCGTCAGCCAGGCGCTGTCGGGAATGATTCCCGATACCAGCGGGCAGCTGTTTATCTATAGCAATTCGAGAGACGTACTTGATGGCGCGGTGGTTTGGGGCCGCACAGAATTGTCTCGTAGCATACAGCCACAGGATTGCTGGTCACTGCGCCGTGGACGCACTTTTCAATACGGTGACGGCGTCGTGAAATTTCCCTGCAATCACGTCAATATTGATGAAAACTCTCGCGATGAGGCGCATTACCTTTGCCTGCCGATTATCGCGCAGGGAGATACCGTCGGTATGCTGCACATCGATTTTACAGAGCGGGAATGTGAAAACAATCTGTTGCCGATTGATGACGTCACGGTGGCGTTTGCACAGCGCTGCGCCGAGCAGATCAGTATGGCCATTGCCAATGTAAAGTTGCGTGATGAGTTACACGAGCAATCCACCCGCGATCCGCTGACGGGATTGTTCAACCGCCGGTACTTTCTTGAGCGTTGCCGGTCTGCGTTATCGCAGGTTGAGCGCGAGTCCGGCTCGGTGGCTCTGATCTCTTTTGATGCAGACAATTTTAAAAGCTATAACGATCAATTTGGCCATGATGCGGGTGACTCGTTGCTGTGCATTGTCGGGGAGTTAACTGGCCGCTTTTTTAGCAACAATGAAGTCTGTTGCCGGACCGGGGGCGAGGAGTTTTCTATCCTGTTGCCTGACACAACTGCCGCACAGGCTCTGACCAAAGCGGAGGAATTTATCCACGTGATTGAACAGCATGAATTCAGATACCGTGATCAGCTGTTGCCCACGGTAACTGTCTCGGCCGGTGTGGCTGCCTATCCGGAAAATGCCGATTCCCTTGCAGAGCTGAGTCGTGCTGCCGATCTTGCGATGTATGATGCAAAGGAACTCGGCAAGAACTGTGTTTGCTCGACGAAGTAAAACATCGCGGCTGTAACGTCAATCTGTTTGGTGATTGTTTGTCGCCCGGTTCGGTTGCGGTAGCCCGTCAGCCTTGTACCAAGGGTGAGTGCTATTGTCGGACAGGGCAGGTAGAATCGCGGGTCTGCCCGCTGGAGCCGCCGCCGTTTGAATATTCTCAATACACCGTTCGGTGACTTAACACTCGCGCGCTGGTCAGAGCGTGAGGACGAACACCTACGCGCCTGGGATGCTGCAGACGAGTATCTGCTGCAACACCTGAGCGACAACAATCTGCTTGCCGCCAACCCCCCGCCACGGGTATTGATTGTTAATGATTCCTTCGGGGCATTGACCTGTGCGCTGAATCGGTATGCGCCGGTCAGCTGGTCGGATTCAGTCATCAGTCACCGGGCGACTACCAATAACTGCGGGCGCAATGGAATGATTGCAGAGCACACCTTGCTGTCTTCCATGGAGCCGCTTGAGGGGCTTTTTGATTTAGTGCTGATCAAAGTGCCGAAGGCGAATGCTTTTCTGGAAGATCATTTGCACAAACTGAAGCCTCATTTGCATGCCCGGTCGGTGGTGGTCGCCGCTTCCATGGTTAAGCATTTACCGCGCACAGCCTATCAGTGTTTTGAGGCCATTATTGGATCGACGGTACCGTCGCGAGCGCTAAAAAAAGCACGTTTGCTGCAGGTCACACCGGACGACTCGATTGTGGCTGGAGAAAACCCGAATCCCACGTCCTATACTGATCCGCAGATTGATATGGAATTGATTAATCATGCCGGGGTCTTCTCACGAGAGCATCTCGACCATGGGTCACGTTTTTTATTACAGCACTACGGTGAGATGCCCGACGCTCAACGGGTGGTGGATCTGGGCTGTGGCAACGGCGTACTTGGTATTGTTTATCAACAGCAACACGCAGCGGCGCAACTGCAATTTATAGATGAGTCCTACATGGCGGTTGCATCGGCCCGGGAGAATTATCAAAAGGCGTTTCCGCAGTCGACCGCGTCTTTCGAGGCGGCTGACGGATTATCAGATAGTGAACCGGAATCGCTGGATCTTATCCTGTGCAATCCGCCATTTCATCAGCAGTATATTGTCGGCAGTCAGATCGCTGTGGGAATGTTTCGTCAGAGTAAGCGCTGCCTGAGGCAGCATGGTGAATTATGGATAGTGGCAAATCGCCATCTAACCTATGCCGGTGATTTAAAAAGGTTGTTTGGCAATTGCCGGGCTGTCGCCGCGAATAAAAAATTTGTTGTACTGCGTGCGATCAAACGTTGAGAGTCTATTTCTGTTGGCGCAATATCTATGGCGCAGATCTGACCATTACCCTGCTGCCGTGTCGCTAAGGTAGCGTGCTGCAATTGTCGCAGACCTCGCGAGTTGCGCTGTGGACTCTGGTGTAAGACTGACCGCAGTAATACTGTCTCTTCAGACTGCCAGCATCGGTGACTGTGAGGCTATAATTCATTGTGTTTTCGATCGATAAACTCACGAAACGCGTCGAGGCCTTCTTCTAGATTTTGCCGTCCAAAACCGATGCGAAAATAGTTATCCGGTGCTTCTATGAGCTCGGAGTGGTAGATCGAGGCTGGCAGCAGCAATACTCCGCTTTCTTCAACCAGAGTTTTACAGAAATTCTCGACGTCGCCACGGCCTTTGAAAGGTAGATAAGCTATGCAGCTGCCATCCGGTCGCTGCCAATCGAACAAGTCGGGGTAGTCGGCAAAAAAGTTGTCGAGTAATGTTGCGTTGTGTTGCAGCAAGGCCCGGGTGCGCTGCAAAATTTTATCTTTCACACCGAGTGCGATTTCGGCCAGCCGCTCACTGGGCGCTGAATTGCATATAGACAGGTAGTGCTTGTAACGTTCCATCTTCAGCAGTACGTCTTTATCCTGACTGGCTATCCAACCGATACGCAGGCCCGGCAGTCCATAGGCCTTTGACATCACGTTCAGTGATAGTGCCTTTTCATAAACATCGGCGGCTTGATCTATCCGCTTTGACTCGTCGAGTTCGACCAGTCGATAGACCTCATCGCTAAACAGATACAGTCCGTGTTTCCGGCACAGTGCAATTAATTCCCGATAGTCGTCTGCCGGCATGATAGCGCCGGTGGGGTTGTTGGGAAAATTAATTGATACCAGCTTGGTGTTCGGTTTGATAGCGCGGCGCAATTCATCAAGATCCATTCGCCAGTGGTTGTCGGCATGCAGGGGGACCCCGGTGACTTCGCAGATATCCAGCGGAATAGTCTCAGCGGCCTGGTAGTTCGGGACCGCTACGATGGCGTGATCGTCTTTTTTCAGCAGCACCCGCATGGCGGTGTACACGCCTTCTTCGGCACCGGCAAAGCAGAGAATGTTATCGGCGGTCATGTTGTCGTAGGTGGCTGCAATGGCGGTACGCAATGTAGGGGCACCGAAGGTCTCGGTGTAACCCAGGTAGACGTCATCGATAGACAGCGACGGATTGTCTGCCAGGTCGAGCAGTTGTCGAATGGTCAGGCTTTGCGCATCGGAGGCGGTCAGGTGATGCTTAGCGCTGAATTCCCATTTAGCAAAGTGTGTTTCAAGGATAAAATTGCGCATGCGTCCGTCCGGTAAGTGTGTAAGAGATAAAGCATTTGCGCGCTCGGTAACGGGGCTTGCGCGCTGGGTAAAATACCATTTTTCCAAGTGCTGCGGCTATTGGCTTGTACAGAATATTAGCGCCAGTTGCCCGCTTGTCTGATAACGTTGAGCGGCCGCTGCGCAATACCGTTATTGTGGGTGATGATCGGGTTATCGGGCGGGCAAATCATCGAGTGCCTGCAGGCAGATATCGACATCTGCCGGGGTGTTATAGACATGGCAGGATATTCTAAGTCTGGCGTCGCCGGCATAGGTTCCCCACACCAGTACGTCTCTGGCTTTCAGGGCGGCGGCTACTTCGGCGACGCGATCGGTCATCAGGCAGATGTTACCGGCACGCGATGGCTCGTCGAATGGTGTCATGATCTCCCAGCCACCCAGGGATGCGAGGCCCGTCCACAGTTGCCCGGTCAGGGACAATGCGTGACGTTCGATGTTGTCTATCCCCAGCTTGAGTAGAGTATTCAGTGCGTTGTGCAGAATATAAATACTCAGAAAGGCGGGATTACCCGGTGTAAAACGCAGCGCATCGGGATGCAGAGACATCTGCGTCGGCTGCTGCCATCCACCCGCTGCGCTAACACTGTTCCAGCCTAGAAATGGCGGTTTGAGTTGCGGCAGACGGTGTCGGTTCCAGTAGAACACGGCGGTGCCATGGATACCGAGTAGCCACTTGTAACAGCTGGTGACGACGACATCGGCCAGGCTTGCGTCAACAGTAACAACCCCCGCTGCATGGGTGGTATCGAGCACCAGCGCTGCGTTGGATTGTCTAACCAGTTTCGACAGGGCAGGCAGAGAAATGCGTTGCCCGGTAAACATACTAACGTGGCTTATCAGCACTACCCGGGTGCGGTTGTCGATGTGGGCCGAGATATCGTCTAGAGATATCTGCCAGTTCCGGTGCTTTACAATGCGCAACTCGACACCACGTGACTGTAGTGCCAGCCACGGATAGATGCCCGAGGCAAACTCCACGTCGGCGATGACGATGTTGTCACCGGCTGCCCAGTCGAGCCCGTAAGCAACGATGTTAATGCCCTCAGAGGCCGAACTGACGAAGCCGATGTCTGAGGCGTCGACGGACAGCAACTCAGCGCACTGTGTGCGAGTGGCCTCGATGATGTCGGCCTGACGGCTTCGGGCCATTTCCCCCATCGCTTTATCGTGCGTAAATTGCTCGATAGCGCTTTGATGACTGCGTAACATCGGTGCTTCGCCACCTGCGCATAAGTGCGTGGTGTCGTCAATGCCGATAAAGTCTGATCTGCTCAGCATTTGATGGTTTGTCGGCTGTAGTCAGTTAGTTTCCGCACCAGAGTCTTGCTGCCAACTAACTCAGCCGGATCATTGACCTTGTGTTCTATCGCGGCTCTGAAGCCGAATTTTTCAAAAAATCGATCATACATATCGCCACCATAGCTGGCCGCCGCAGATATAGCGCCGGTGTTGTTATCGTAGCTGAGTTCGATCGCGGCCAATGGTTGCGGGGCAGGGCCACCGAGAACGCGCGCACCGTCGGCAGGATCGTACACGCTACGCTCGGAGCAGCACGAAATAACGCGCTGTTTTTTTTCTGACTTTCCGGCATTGCTATAGAATGACACGGCATCGTGTCGATAGTTGATAAAAGAGATCTCACGGGCGGGGTGGCTCATCTTGTGGCTGCAGATTGCCGAAAAAGCCACGATTGAGCTGTTGGGTCCGACACCGCCCAGCCACGTGTAGGGCTCGCCGGTGCGGGGATCGTGATGTGTCGGCCCGGATCGGGCCTCCGTGTCGAGATCGATCAGAAAGCAGGGTGTGGATATGTAGGGGTAGAAAAAGACGTAAGGGACACCGGGTTCGAGTGTTTCACCTGTGACAGTCTGGTGGTTCTCTGTGTGCAGTCCGGACAGCGGGTAGCTTTCCCGTTGTGAGGCCAGCGCGACCGGCGGCCCCCCGGCGACGGCAGTTGCTGCCATGGATGCGCAGATTTTTCCGAAATCTCTTCTTTTCATTGCTTCCTCTGATGTCTCTGTACTGACCTGCGTCTGCCGGTGAAGTCCGCTTGGCTTACGCGTTAAGTTGAGCGGGACAGTACCCTTTACAGTGGCCTCTACTGATCGCCTGAGTGTGGCGCTGTCTGCACCGTGAGTTGAACTATCCGCAGCACATCATCTGTCCGGTTATCCTTTTGGTAACGCACAGTCCGGACTGTGCAACGCGAAAAACCGACGAATGAACGACGCCGGTATTGGCGACGATGATTCAGCTTTTATGACGGCAACCTATTGTTTAACAGTGTATTCGCTGCGTACAGGCAAGCCAAGTGTTATCGGTTAGGGGAGGGCTGCAAGCGATTGTCATTGAATTGTAAATTACTGTAACGCCTATTGTCTTGGCTGGCGACTTAATTGATTCTGAGGGAGTACACGGTGCTGGTTCTAAACACCCGGGTTCAGTAGTTTCGTGTCATCACAATAAAAAAAATAAATAGTTAGTAACTCTAATAACAATAAATGGTGTATCAATGAAAAAATCTCTTCTATCCCTGGCAGTGGCCTTCTCCTTAGTTTCAGCCTCACAGGTTATCGCGCAAGATGGCTTGTCTGACTCCTGGTCGGGCGCGGCGGCGTTTGGTGCTGTGATTACAGCAGGAAACAGCGACACTCGAAATATCAGCGGTTCACTGAATGTCTCACGGCAATCCACTATCTATCGTCACAATATGTTCGGCAGTATTTTCAACGCTGAAGAGAATGACAACGAAACAGCAAACCGGTTTGATCTGGGGTATAAGCTGGATCGACAATTTAATGATGTTATGTATGGCTTTGGTCGCTTACGATTTGATTCCGACGACTACGGCAATATAGACGGGCGGTTTAGTGGCACGGTCGGTGTTGGTCGTAATTTCATTGACAACGGTAAGGTCCGGTTTGATGGTGAGATTGGCATCGGGGCTCACTCTACTGACTACCTGAGCCTTGACGCCGACGCTGACGGCGTCAACGAACTCACCGAACTGGATGCCAGTGGCGGGCTGGTTTTCCTGGGGCTCAGCTACAGTAATATCCTTAGTGATAACGTGTCGTTTAACTCGAAATTCAACGCCGAAATTGCAGACAGCAATACCTACACTGTTTGGGATAACAGCCTTGACTTCAGAATGTCCGAGCGTTTGTCATTGTCGGTGGGACTGCTGAGTCGCAACAACTCCGATATCGTTGGAACACTTGGTGAAAAATCTGATACCTCGACCAGAATCGGTATTGTGTACGGTATCTGATCTGGTTATACCCAGTCTCACGGTGTGTCTTGCCCGATCCCCTTTGATACGCACCTCCAGGCGTCGAGGGGATCGGGGTGTTTACCGGGTAGGTCGATACACACCTCACCGAACAACCGCAACGCCGACGAAGTGGTACCCCCGGACGCGTGCAGCGGCAATAGGTTTGCGCAGGCACAGTCAGGTCGGGGGAAAACAAAGTTCAGCTAATGTATCCGGATGTAGTTCCTGATGATGCGCAACGCACCGTGCACGCAGATACCTTGGTTTTACTTTGCGGCTTGCTTGTCTAGCAGCTGAATCCAGTGGACCACCGGGGTGGCACCGGCCGCCGATTGCAAGTGAAGCAGGCAGCCGATATTGGCCGTCGCTATGGTTGCTGGTTTGTTTTGAAGCAGCGACGAAATTTTTCGCTTAAGTAAGCTGGTTGACAGCTTTTTCTGCGTTATTGAATAGGTACCGGCAGAGCCACAGCAAAAATGCGCGTCTTTAACGTTGACCAGGTTAAACCCGAGCGAAGTCAGTAAGGATTCAGTGGTGCCCATTTGCTTTTGACCATGCTGTAGTGTGCAGGGTGGATGAAACGCCAGCGGCGATTTAGCGTGGTTTTGGTCTATCAGTGCCGTGGTGTCTTCGGCGGCGATAATCTCACTGATATCTTTGCACAGGTCAGTGATCTTTGCGGCCTTGCCGGCATAGTCCGGGTCATCTTTCAGCAAGTTGCCGTAGTCTTTGACAAACACACCGCAACCGCTTGCGGTCGTGACGATAGCCTCGGCGCCTGCCTCAATATGCGGCCACCAGGCATCAATATTAGCGCGGGCGAAATCGAGACCTTCCGATTGAGCGTTCAGGTGAAAGCTCACGGCACCACAGCAGCCTGCTTCTTTAACAGCAACCAGGCTGATTTTGAGTGTATCCAGAACGCGTGCTGTAGCGGCGTTGATGGCAGGGGCCATTGCGGGTTGGACGCAGCCGTCGAGCACCAGCATTTTACGGTCGTGTCGTGCTTCGGGCCAGTGGCCCGCCTGTTGCCGCGGCGGCACGTGTGAGGCAATGCCTTTGGGTAAGATGGCAGAAAACAGCTGGCCCAGTTTTATCAACGGCTTCACACGATTGGTGTATGGCAGCACGGTGCGCAGGGTTTTTCGCAGGGCTTGCTGACTGAAACTGCGTGGTACGCTTTCTTCGACGATGGCGCGACCTGCGTCGACCAGGTGACCGTACTCAACGCCGCTCGGGCAGGTGGTTTCACAGTTGCGGCAGGTCAGGCAGCGATCGAGGTGCAACTGTGTTTTCTTTGAGGGTTCTACGCCTTCCAGAACCTGCTTTATCTGGTAAATGCGACCGCGGGGGCTGTCGAGTTCGTTACCGAGTAGGTCATAAGTGGGGCAGGTTGCCAGACAGAACCCGCAATGCACACACTTGCGTAAGATGTTCTCGGCTTGCTGGCCAAGGTCTGAGGCTTTGTATTTTTCTAACAGCGAGGTTTGCATGGTTGGTTCTGTTTAGTTCTGACGGCACGGCATACGTGGTTAATTGACAGTTATAGATCGGCGTACAGTCGGCTGGGGTTAAAGAGTCCGGCCGGGTCGAATTCCTGCTTGATGTTGCGGTGAAGATTCATCAGGTGATCGCCGGGTGGGTGAAAAACACCGACCAGGGCTTTGAGTTGATCATCGGCTCTAAACAGTTGCGCATGGCCTCCGGCAGATTGCGCAGTACTGCGGATAGTGGCAGCGTCATCGGTACTGAATAACCAGCGCTGCATGCCGGCCCAGTCGTATAGGCAGTCGCCTTTTATTTCCAGTGGGGGTGTCAGAGGCGGTACGCTGATGCGCCATAGCGGCGCGCTTTGCTGGAAAAATTTGTGTTGATGCTCACGCAGGTCTGTCCAGAACTGCGCACTGATTGCTGGATCATCAGTTAAGGGGTCACCGTCTAGTGTGGCTGCGGATGCAATCACAGCACTGCGCGCGCCAGCCAGTCTGGTATAGAGTGTCCCGTCAATCCATGCGGCAGCCGTTACCGGTTGAGATTTACCCCCCAGCGCCTGCATTTTATGCAGAGCGTCTTCTACGCTGGAGGGGCAGGCCAGAGTTAACTGATACTCGGGCAGTGGCAGCACTTTCAGGGAGAAGTCGAGTATCAGGCCCAGTGTTCCCATTGCTCCGGTCATCAGTCTGGTGACATCGTAGCCGGCGACATTTTTCATAACCTCACCGCCAAAGCGCAGTGACTGGGCCTGACCGTTGATAATGCGGCAGCCCAGTGCATAGTCTCGGGCCGCGCCGGCATAGGGCCGTGCGGGTCCGGACAGTGCGCAGGCCATAGTGCCGCCAAGTGTGGCGTTTGCACTATAGGCGGGTGGCTCAAACGGCAGCATCTGGTTTTGGTCGGCGAGCACCCGGTTGAGTGTCGAGAGGAGCGTGCCGCTGCGAGCTGTGATAACAAGCTCTGTGGGTTCATACGAGACAATGCCACGGTGTTCGGTGGTGTGTATCGGATGAGCGTTGCTTCCTACACCGAGGAAGGACTTACTGCTGCCGCCGCAGATGTTCAGTGGCTGACCGCGGCTATAGGCCTCGGCAACTTGTTGTTGCAGTTGCTCGCCGATGTCCTGATTTTGCTCTGCTGAAGTCATAGAAATTAGAAACGCTCGATATCGGGGTGGGGTAATTCACCGTGGTGAACATGCAGCGCACCGAACTCGGCGCAGCGGTTCAAGGTAGGTATTGCCTTACCCGGGTTGAGCAGTGCGTCTGGGTCGAAAGCATTTTTCAGGGCATGGAACTGGGTAATCTCATCACTGCCGAACTGTACACACATCTGGTTGATTTTCTCCATGCCGACACCGTGTTCACCGGTAATCGTTCCGCCTACCTCAACGCACAGTTCCAGTATTTTACCGCCAAGTTCTTCTGTGCGCTCGAGCTCGCCCTCGACGTTTCCATCGAACAGGATCAGTGGGTGCAAGTTGCCGTCACCGGCGTGGAAGACATTGGCGATGCGCAGCCCGTACTGTTCAGACCATTCATTCATACGTTGCAGAACGGTGGACAGGTGTCGTCGCGGGATGGTGCCGTCGATACAGTAGTAGTCGGGGGAAAGTCGTCCGACCGCTGGAAATGCCGATTTGCGTCCCTTCCATAGCAGCAGTCGTTCTGTTTCATCACCTGCTACATGCAGGCGGGTAACGCCATTGTTGCGTATCAGTGTTTCTACCTTGCTGATTTGGTCGGCTACTTCTTCTGCGGTGCCATCAAGCTCGCACAGGAAAAGCGCTTCGGCGTCGGTCGGGTAGCCGCACTGTGCAAAAGCCTCAGCAGCGATGATGGCGGGTTTGTCCATCATTTCGAGACCCGCTGGAATGATGCCACTGCCGATAATAGCGGCCACTGCATCACCGGCCTGCTCAACCGAGTCGAAGGCGGCCATCAGCAGTTTGGTTGATGAGGGTTTTGGCAGAAGTTTGACGGTGATTTCGACGGTGACGGCAAGCATGCCTTCTGAGCCATGCAGAACGCCGAGGAGATCATACCCGGGTGAATCAAGGCAGGTTCCCCCCAACGTTATCAGATCGCCTTGTATCGTAATTGCCTTTACCTGTAGCACATTGTGTACGGTTAAGCCGTACTTAAGACAATGTACCCCGCCGGAGTTCTCGGCCACATTTCCGCCAATGGTACAGGCGATCTGCGAGGACGGGTCGGGTGCATAATAGAGGTTGAAGTCAGATGCCGCCTCCGAGATTGCTAGATTACGCACGCCGGGTTGTACAACTGCGGTTCGTGCCTGTTCGTCGATGTGCACAATTTTATTGAATTTGGCCATACCCAGTACTATGCCGTTTACCAGCGGCAGTGCTCCGCCTGATAACCCGGTGCCTGCGCCCCGTGCAACAACAGGAATTTGTCGTGCGCTGCAGATACGCAGTATGGTTTGAACCTGCTCGATGGTTTCAGGTAGGACGACAACCGGTGGTTTCTGCCGGTAAACAGACAAACCGTCTGATTCGTAGGGCAGCAAGTCTTCATCGACATGCAGCACTGATTCGTCTGGCAGGAACTTTAAAAACTCTTGAACCAGCGACATACGGGCTGACTCTTCAAGAGGGGTTTGCGGTTCGCTGAACAAAGCGGTAGACATGGCTAATCTCTGGATTTGCAGTAGGCGGGCAAGTTATAGGAGCATTGTGCGTAGGTTTCGGGGAGGTCTGAACCTAAACAGACTAAAAAGAAGTTGTGCGCTAGGTTAGCATCTCATGAATGTGAAATGAATCACAAGCGATGATCAGTATGTCGCTTAGACTTGCCATAACGCAGCCTCGATTCCTGACGTCAGTAGCAGGTGCGGGGCCATAGCAGTAGTCTATGGGGAAGAGTATGTACGCAGTTAAGAACCGGTATTACAAGCATTCCAAATTGGACGAGCAGTGCTTTCGCCGTATCTTGGAATTGTTCGCAATGGACCTCACAGCCGTACAATGCGCCAAGTTA
The DNA here is from genome assembly GCA_938003855.1 of uncultured Granulosicoccaceae bacterium. Lineage (GTDB taxonomy): Bacteria > Pseudomonadota > Gammaproteobacteria > Granulosicoccales > Granulosicoccaceae. The sequence goes on from CALKXD010000109.1 coordinate 30,803, forward strand.
ACTGGTGTGAATGTACGGTCTGTAAATTCAATCTACCTGAAACTTCGCGATCGTATCTCACAATGGTCGGAGTCCAACGCCTCTGGTACACCCGGGCTTAATGCCGGGACACAGGCGGTTGATCCGCAGGAAAAACCTTCGGGTTATCTGGAGAGCCAGAGTGACGGTGTAATAGGCGTGCGGTTGTTTGTTCAGGAAGAGCAGGTGTATTGCGCGCTGCTGAACCCGAACGCTAATCCGCCTTCTATCGGTGATAATAATATTGTGGTGGCGGCTGACAGTGCCGAGTGGCGCGAGTATTCAATTGGCATAGATGTACGTCGCGACATGCGCTTGAAACTGAAAAGTGCCACGTTTCAGAAAGCTTACCACGCAAACGATTTGCAGCGGGTTGAGGCGTTCGGTTTATTCCTGCGGCTCAGGCTGAGCAAGTTCAAAGGACTGCGCAGAGAAAAATTCTATTACCACTTGAAAGAGAGTGAGTATCGATACAATCACCGACGCGAAGAACTGTACGCCCTGTTATTGGGAATGTTGGGCGAAGCGCCCATCGAGTAATGTCACAGCAAACGCCGATCAGCATTGATCGGCGTTTTTTTTTGCCGCGACCGATTAAGGCTTTTGAGCCTGTTGCGAATGTACCGGGTGTCACCGGGATTACCATTATCGCAGGGTCAGGGCGCTAAGCGGTCAATCGACCAACTCTGCTCAGCGTTCAGGGTGTAGCGAAAGCGATCGTGCAGGCGACTGGGCCTGCCTTGCCAGAATTCAAAACTGTGCGGCTTCAATCGATACCCTCCCCAGTTTTCGGGCCGTTGTAGTGTTTCGGCGTTGTATTTTTCCTCGAGCTTTTGCTTTTCGGTCATCAGCCAGTGTTGATCGGGTACCACCTGGGATTGTGGTGACGCTGCTGCACTGAATTTACTGCCAGCGGGGCGGGAGTCAAAATAGTCACCAGATTGCTCGGCAGAGGTTTTCTCGACAGTGCCTTCGATACGGATTTGCCGCTCAAGCTCCCGCCAGTAAAATAATAGCGCGGCCCGCGGGTTTTCGAGAAGCTCTCTGCCTTTGCGACTGTCGTAGCTTGTGTACCAGCACAGTCCAGATTCATCGTATTGTTTGAGCAATACAATGCGAACGCTGGGCAAGCCGCTGGCTGTGGTGGTGGCTAGCGACATGGCGGTGGCATCAATGAGCTTGCGGTCCAGCGCGTTTTGCATCCAGTTGGAGAACATCTGAAAAGGATTGGCTTGCAGGTCTCTGCGATTGAGTTGGTCGCGTTGGTAGTCAGTGCGCTCATCGTGCAGATCGCCGTCTGTCTTTGCTGTTGTCATTGGGAGGTTACCTGGCGAGTGGTGCAACGGCCGACACCGGGCGATAGGTCCTGAGCGGTCGGGTAAGTGGCGACAGCAAAGGGCGCCTGCCAGGCGATGTCGGCGGATGCGGAACAGTTAAGGTATCATAAGCGATTTATACACTGACTGGAGAGAGCATGCCTTCATTTGATGTGGTGTCCGAGATCGATGCACACGAACTCGCTAACGCTGTGGATCAGGCCAATCGTGAGATTTCCAACCGTTTTGACTTTAAGGGTTCTGACGCCAAAATTGAATTAACCGACGAGGCCATGACACTGTCGGCTGACAGTGATTTCCAGATCCAGCAAATGCAACCGATTGTGCTGCAGAAGCTAACCAAGCGTGGAATCGATATATCCTGCCTCGATCAGGGTGAAATCCAGCGCAGTGGCCAGCACGCCAAACAGGTGATTCTGGTCAGGCAGGGCATCGATAAAGAAACGGCCTCGAAGATTGTCAAAACAATGAAAGCATCGAAGGTCAAGGTACAGGCAGCCATACAGGGTGAGCAGGTGCGTATCAGCGGAAAAAAACGCGATGACCTGCAGGAGGCGATTGCGATGCTGAAGCAATCCGAGTTGGGTATTCCCATGCAATACACTAATTTCAGGGATTAGCCGCTTTTACTGAGGGGGCTGGTACTGTTGCCGGTAGAGGCTTTGGCAGCCGGTTAAGCCGCGAGTGATCAGCCCTGACCGCGATACAGATCATATCGGGTGTTCGGCGATCGAATATCACCGACACGCCGGTGGCCGGGCAGGGGTGGGGCACGCAGTGGCCGCTTTACCACCACGCGTGATCTCGCGGTGGCGATAGCGGCAGTCAGTAAATCTGCTTCGTCGTTCTGATCATCGATACCCCGCGGCAGTACCCGTTGCAGGATCTGCATGCCTTTTTTAGCGGCCGCTCTCTTTTTGTTATCCGGGTACATCGGGTCGAGGTAGACGGTTGTCGGTTTGTCTGGTCGTGACCAGCAGGCGGGTAGATCGCGGCTGTCGAGATGGCAGGCGGTCATGCGTTGTGCGATGTCGCGGGTGTCGCTGCATTCACGCGCTCGGCGCAAGCCATCCTGCAGTAACGCAAAAACGATTGCTGAACGCTCCAGCAATAAGACCTGGCAACCCAGAGTGGCAAATACAAATGCGTCGCCGCCGAGCCCGCCGGTGGCATCGCAAACCGATGGGCAATCATCCGGTTTGATGTTCATGGCGCGAGCCAGCGGCTGTCCGAAACCTCCACCGAACTGACGGCGATGTCGATGCCTGCCCTGTACAAAGTCAACACAGATATCTGCTGGCTGACGGGTGCTTTTATCCCGCAGTAGCAACCGCCCATCCAGCCACAGCAGGCAGAACGGTGCTGCGCCGATGGCGTCACCTTCAACCATCGACAGGTTGGTCTGGTGGGCGAGATGCTCGGCCAGCATTTCCGTAGCCGTTGTGCGGGCAATCACTACCTCAGGTGTTAGCTCGGAGACTGTTGCCTGGCTCATAGAGGGTTCGGGGACCTTAAATAGTTGCGGCCGGCCGGGCAGCTATGTCCCGGAGAAAGGGGCTTGAGTGTCACGATTCAAAATAATGAGGTGCGATGGCTGGCTGTAGTGTCTGCAATGAATGCGCGCGGTTTGCGGTTTCCATTGGCTGCGCGATACGTATATTCTTGTCGGCGTCATTCTGCAAGTCAATGGTCGAGAGCTGTTTTGCCACCTGAAAGTCTACCCGCTGATAACCCGCGCCGGCTCGCTCTGCGACTGTCGGTGAAGATCATGCTTTGGCTGGCTGTGCTAATGACCGTCTGGGTACTTTTTTCACCGTTTGGCAGGGAGACGCAAACCAGACCTCTTTCCGAGCAGATCAGTTTTCCGGTAGGCGATATGCAGATCGGCGAGGTACGGATAGTGGAGTGGCTCAGCAAACCATTGATTATTGTGCGCCGATCAAGTGCGCTTGAAGCGCAATTGATCGCAGCCGACGAGGTGCTGTATCGGGATCCGCTCAGTCAGGCATCGGTGCAGCCCGAGTCAGCCCTGAATGCACAGCGCTCACACACCGACAACTGGTTTGTCGCGCTGGGGCTGGGTACCGGGATGGGTTGTGCGTTGACCTATAAGCCAGCTGCAGCGGAAATTTTTCAGGGTAAGCCCTGGTCAGGTGGCTTTGTCGATGGCTGTGATGCGGCACATTATGATCTGGCCGGTCGTGTGTACGCTGATCAAAAGGCCCGACTTAACCTGACCGTGCCGGTGTGGGAGCTGGTGGATCAGCAACTGGTGCTGAAGCCGCAGTAACCTGTTATTCGAAGTCCACTTAGTAGTGCGGAGGCGGTGGTTCGTCAGCGAGATTGGCGATCGGCGTGTCGAGCGATTGCAGCTGTGCGCGGTAAGCATCAACCTTCTGCAACAACTGCTCGATTGTTTGCTCGTGGCGGATAATCACCTGGTTTAGTTGCTCCACAGCCAACTCCATATCCATCAGTTTCAGTTCAACTGTCTGTAGACGAGATTCCACTGGTTATTTGCCCACCGCTATAAAACACCAGTCTATGTCGAAGTGTCGGTGTCGGCAATGGTCAAGCAGGTTGGGCGACAGGGGAGTCGTCGTAAATGCGGGAAAACAACACTCCGCATCCTGTCACGGTGGTGGTGGTCGGTTGCCTGGCGATCTCGACCGGTACTGTGGTGGCTTCCATCACCAGTTGATCAATCTGCGCCAATTGTGCACCACCACCCGTCAGCATGACACCGTGCTCTGCCAGGGTTCCCTGCAGTGAGTCAGGCAGGTCAGCGATGGCGCTGTTAATTGAAGCTGACAACCGGTGCATGGTGGTTTGCAGTATTTTACCGATGCTTTCGGTACTGACCCTGAAGCTCAATTGCTGATTGGTGGCAATCTCCAGGCCGCTGAGCAGGTACGACGAACCCACTTGCGGGCTATAGCCGGCCGGCATAGCGTTGCCAACCTGGTGTTTTACGTTGCGTGCCTCGCTGGTCGTGACTAAAACGCCGAACTGACTGCGGATGCCATCGACGAGTTGCTGATCAAGGTAGTCGCCGCCACAAAACAATGATGTGGCGGCGATGATCTCATCGTTGTCAACCGCATACACGCGTGAGCCGCGACTGCCAAAATCGATCGCCACTGAGGGATTTCGCTGCTCTGTTTCGGCGGCTAGCCCGAGGGCGATGGCCATACCATTGTCGAGTTGATGGACTCTCGAGGCACCGGCATCGAAGCAGGCCCGGTGCAGCTGTTCGGCGAGTAACGAGTCAATGCCGCAGGGGAGTGTCAGAGCTATCTGTGGCTTGCGTGCGATCAGTTTCTGCTTGATTGATTTTTGTAGAAAATTGCTGAGCATGGCGGCGCTGTAACCGAGATTGTTGCGTGTGTCGGCCTGCAGAGGGTTGATCAGCCGCAGGCCCGCAGGTGACTTCTGATACTGTTCGATGGCGGCGTGCCCGTAACAGCGGATGGCTCGATGGTCAGCGTGCATGGTGTCGAGATCAAGCAGTGCAACAGAGGGTGCGTCCATCAGCACCCCATTGGCCGCACAGTAAAACCGTGTGGCGAATGCACCCACATCAATGGCAACACCATTGGTGCGAGAAAATCCTTGTATCATCCTAATCTCATGCGCGTAAGTCTCATTACAGTAGTGTAGTAGGTCGGTCGACGACCGCTACCCATACGGGACTGATTCTGCAGCGTCTGCGTGGTCGGCTGACGGCGGCTGAATGTGCTAAAGTTGCGGGCTTTGATAATCGGGAGTTCTCCATGGCCGTGGATGCCAAAATCGTTGCGCAGGTAGCCCATTTGGCGCGCGTTGAGATCGACGATGCGTCGGTGGCTGGCTTTGCCACAGAGATGACCAATGTGCTGGATTTGGCCGGTCAGATGGATGAGGTCGACACCTCGCAGGTCGAGCCGATGGCACACCCGCTACACGCGGTTCAAAGGCTTCGGCCGGATGTTGTTACTGAGTCCGATCAGCGCGAGGCTTTCCAGTCGCAGGCACCGGCTGTCGATGGCGGTTATTACCTGGTACCGCAGGTTATCGAGTAAAGTCGCCATCCCGTTCTATTTCGTCCGCAATTAGTCCTTGCGGTAACCCGTCGGTCCGCGCACATCGCGGTCTGTACAGATAATTGAAAAATGCATAAAGATACTATTGCCCAGATGCGGCAAAACCTGAAATCAGGCGCTTACAGCAGTGTGGAGCTGTGCGAAACTTTTCTGCAGCGGATTGAAAGCAGCAACCCTGCGTTGAATGCCTTCATCAGTGTCATGGGCGAGTCTGCGATGGATCAGGCACGTGCCGCAGACAAGCGTCTGGCCAGCGGTGATAACGCCGCGTTGCTCGGTGTGCCGATTGCGCACAAAGATATCTTTTGTACCGAGGGTGTTCGTACCAGCTGCGGGTCCCGTATGCTGGAAAACTTCGCACCTCCCTACAACGCGACCGTTGTCAGCAAGCTGGATGCAGCCGGGGTTGTTTGCCTTGGCAAAACCAACATGGACGAGTTTGCCATGGGCTCGTCGAATGAAAACAGCTATTTCGGGCCGGTTGCAAATCCGTGGAATACCGCGCACGTGCCGGGTGGGTCATCCGGCGGCAGTGCGGCTGCGGTCGCAGCACGGCTGGTGCCGGGCTGTACCGGAACGGATACGGGAGGTTCCATTCGTCAGCCTGCCGCATTCTGCGGCATCACCGGTATTAAACCGACGTATGGTCGGGTATCCCGCTATGGCATGATCGCTTTTGCCTCGAGCCTGGATCAGGCCGGACCGATGGCCACCAGCGCTGAAGATTGCGCGCTGATGCTCGATGCTATGGCCGGATTTGACGAGCGCGATTCAACCAGTATCGATGAGCCGGTCGACGACTACAGCGTTGGTCTGGATAAACCCCTGGACGGGTTAAAGATTGGCTTGCCAAAGCAGTATTTTACGCAGGATCTGGCAGCACCGATTGCCGCATCGCTGCAGGCCGCGATAGCCGAGTACGAAAAACTGGGTGTGACTTTTGTCGACATAGAACTGAAAAACCAGCACCTTGCGGTGCCGGCCTATTATGTGGTGGCGCCGGCGGAGTGCTCGTCTAATTTATCGCGCTTTGATGGCGTGCGTTATGGCTATCGCTGCGAGGATCCCGTTGATCTCGAAGACCTCTACAAGCGCTCGCGCGGGGAAGGTTTTGGCCGGGAGGTGAAGCGGCGGATATTAATCGGTACTTATGCGTTGTCGGCGGGCTACTACGATGCCTATTACATCAAGGCGCAAAAGATTCGCAATCTGATCTCGCAGGACTTCACCGACGCGTTTAAAGAGGTTGATATGATTCTCGGTCCCACCACACCGACGCCGGCGTTTTCACTGGGTGAAAAAACCAGTGACCCGGTGGCGATGTACCTGAATGATATTTACACCATTCCAGCCAACCTGGCCGGTCTGCCCGGTATTTCGTTGCCCTGCGGGACTATTGACGGATTGCCGGTCGGGTTGCAGCTGGTGGGTAATTATTTTAGTGAGCAGCGTTTGCTTAATGCAGCGCATCGCTTTCAGCAAGCCACCGACTGGCACAGGCAAGTGCCGGCTGACTTTGCTTAAAAACCACCACTGAACCCTAATTTAACCAGTACTCTGTCGAGTGCGATTGGAGCATGACATGCAGTGGGAAACTGTCATTGGACTTGAAATTCACGCGCAGCTTGCGACGCGCAGTAAGATCTTTTCTGCTAGTTCTACGCAATTCGGCGCCGAGGTAAATTCGCAGGCGAATGCGGTGGACCTGGGCATGCCGGGAGTGTTGCCGGTATTGAATATCGAGGCGGTGCACATGGCGATAAAATTTGCCCTTGCGACCAATGCGGAAATTGGCAAGCGTAGTGTATTTGCGCGTAAAAACTACTTCTACCCCGATCTTCCCAAAGGCTATCAGATATCGCAAATGGCACTGCCAATCGTCGGACAGGGTACCGTAGAGGTTACCCTTGATGATGGCGTGGTAAAGACCGTCGGGCTGACGCGTGCCCACCTGGAAGAAGATGCCGGTAAGTCAGTGCACGATTTGTTTCACGGCCAGACCGGTGTAGATCTGAACCGGGCTGGTACGCCGTTGCTGGAGATTGTCTCCGAGCCCGACATGCGCAGTGCCAGGGAGGCGGTGGCCTACGCCCGCAAGATACATTCTATCGTGCGCTACATTGATATCTGTGACGGCAATATGCAGGAGGGGTCGTTTCGTTGTGATGCGAACGTATCGGTGCGGCCCGTGGGCACTGAAACGCTGGGCACACGTGCGGAGATAAAAAACGTCAACTCGTTTCGGTTTCTGGAAAGGGCGATAAACTTCGAAGTCGAGCGCCAGATAGATGTGCTTGAGTCCGGTGGCACAGTCGTGCAGGAAACCCGGCTCTATGATGCCGATAACGACGAAACAAGATCCATGCGCAGCAAAGAGGAAGCAAACGACTACCGCTACTTCCCCGACCCCGATTTGTTACCCGTAGTTGTCGAGGACTCCCTGATTGAGGAGCTCAGTCAATCGATGCCGGAATTACCAGAGGCGCGGTGCGGCCGTTTTGTCAGTGAGTTTCAGCTTTCCGAGTACGATGCCGGTGTGCTGACAGCCGACCGGGCCACGGCAGATTATTTCGAGTCAGTGCTGGCGACCAGTGGCGCGAGCGCGAAGCTTGTCAGCAGCTGGATTGGCGGAGAATTGTTTTCAAGGCTGAACAAAGACGGTCTTGAGCTACCCGAGTCGCCGGTGACTGCAGACCGCTTCAGCGGGTTGATGTCGCGCATACATGACAACACTATCTCGGGGAAAATTGCCAAACAGATTCTTGATCATATGTGGGGCAGCGATGCCGATGTCGACGCGATTATCGACCGCGAAGGGTTGCGCCAGATTTCTGATTCGTCCGAGATCGAAAAGATGATTGACGATGTCATTGAAGCCAATCCATCGCAACTGGCTGAGTATCGTCAGGGCAAAGAGAAACTGCTGGCCTACTTTGTTGGACAGGTGATGAAAGCGTCTCGCGGAAAGGCCAACCCGGGCCAGTTGAATGAGATGCTGCGAGAAAAGCTCAAGGGGTAAACGGGGGCCTGCCGGGCAGACGACCTTTTACTGTTTGGGAAACGTTACACTTTGACTGAGTAGGGTTAAACAAATGGTACACTGCGTGGGTCGATAACTGGAATTCCACCATCGTGCATCCTCGCAGATTACTATTTCTCCTGCTCCTGGTGTTGCCAGCCGCCACTGTGGCGCAAACGCAGAATCTTTACTTCGCAGCTTCCGCTGATCGACAAACCTTCGGAGTGGCGAATAGTGAGTTCACCACTTATGTCGGCGCGTTATCGATTGGCTACTGGGTGATGGCGGGTGTTGGCGTGGAGCTTGAAGTCGGTACCGGGCTAAGCGATGACACGATCAATACCCTGGATTTGTCGGTGACTTCGATGCTCGCGGTAAATCTGAGGCTTGAATCCCCGCCACTTGATGATGTTTCAGCGTATGTGCTGTTTGGTGCCTCTGCGATGGCGTTGGACAGTGGTTTCCGCGATGTCGCAAACTCCAGTGACGATCACGCCTTCACCGGCATTCGCGGGGCGATCGGATTATCACTGAAGCTGACGCCACAGCTGCGACTGGATGGAGGATTTACCCGCCACCAGTACGATGATGAGATCGGGGTTAACAGCTTCCGCTTCGGGGTGCGCTGGGTAATGGAGCCGACCGGGCTGGGAGAATTGCAATGAGAGCATTGACTGTTGCACTGCTGGCTATGGTGCTGTCGGCCTGTGATGCGGGCAGAGATGGGCGCGAGCTGGAAACCCGTGTGGTAGTGGCGCGCGGTGGGTACACCACCGTGGCGATCAACACTGAGGCTCAGGTGATGGAAACCGGCAGTCAGTTGCAAGTGCGGCTGCTGGCTGGTGATGACAGCGCCATCCCCAGCGAGAATGTCAGCGACACGGCCATCTGGCGAAGTAGTAACTCTGCCGTCGCGACAGTATCAGACAGTGGCATCGTAACCGGGCTGACCGATGGTACGGTGCGCATAGTGGGCGAACTCGGACCTCTGCGCGATGAAGTCGACATACGCGTGTCGTCTGCAGAATTGTCGGAAATTCGGGTGTCCACTGACAATGCTTTGATCAATGAATGTAGCAGTGCGTCGTTTACAGCGATGGGGGTTTATGGCGGCGATGCAGAACTTCGCAATATAACTGGACTGGTGGATTGGTCAGTGTCGGCGGCTTCCGGGGTGGGGGTCTTTAGCAGTACTGACACCGACGGTCTGTTTCGTTCGAGTAATGCCGGTGCGGCTACGGTAACAGCCGCTCGTAATGGGGTTACGGGATCAACACCGGTTACGGTGCTTGATAACCTGAGTCAGATAACTCTGCCGGTGCCGGCAGACCAGCTAACGCCCTCCAAGTCTGTGCAGTATTTGGCTACGGCGGCATTCACTGACAGCGAAGAGACCATTGGTATCACCAACAATGCCACTTGGTCGCTTACCAGTGACGTCAGCGGTTTTGGCACGATAGACAATACACTACCGGTGAAAGGGTTAGTGACGGCGTCACGCACCGGATCGGCGACTGTCACTGCTGCCTGCGGTGGACTCACGACGAGCCTGGCTGTCCTTTCAGGCAGTTCGACCGAAGTAGTGGACTTTTTCTTTGATCCCTCTGGAAATTCTATCCGGCGGGTTTTTGTGGGAGCGACCACACTGCAACTGAGATCATTTGTTCGTTTCGAAGACCGCACTGCCAGTGACGTGACCGAAGATTCCATTTGGACGGTATCCTCGACAACGAGCTCCTCGCTGACACTGAGCAATCTGTCCGGTACAAAGGGGCTGCTGACGATTCAGGGTGCCGGTACGATAACTGTGCAGGCGGACTACATCGACGATAGCACCGATATTACCGTACCGTATCGGCGATCAATAGAAGTAGAGATTTTTTCGCCCTAGAAGCTCGCGAGAAGTCCGGGGTGGGATTACCGGCGACACACCCCGGGTACTAACGCACTATAGTTCTGACTGACAGCCGGTTTCCGGGGATTGCGTGATGCGCAGAGCGCTTGTTGAGATTCGCAGCTATGAGCAAAGGGCTTCGACGGTTTTTGATTTCGCAATCTTGCCGTCTTTGATATAGAGCTCATGATTCGACTCTATCTTGTCCAGGTTATACAGGTAGTTAACCATCATCGTGTAGGACTGTTCCTTGCCACGGACGCTGGTGTCGGCAAGCCAGTTGATGCGCTCGACGATAGCGCCGTTTGACAGGTGAAAATGTGCCACGGGATCCAGTGCACGGGTACTGCCGTTTTTTTCCTGCGTGATATATTTTGCTGCCAGACGCTGCAATATTTTTTGCATGGCGGTGGCGATCGCGACATTCTCGAGCCAGTCCATTTCATTGAGTAACTGCTCGATGCTGTGATCTGTGCTGCTGGCAACCAACTTGCGGTCGTTGTCGCTGAATACTTGTGTGTCGTTGTTTTCCAGTTCCATAGTGAGCCATTTGGCAAAACCGGGAATCGGCGAAAGCGTCGAGAAAACGACCAGCTGCGGTAGTTCACGGCGCAGTTCATCGGTAACCCTTTTGATTAGAAAATCACCCAGACTGACACCGCTCAGGCCGTGTTGAGTGCTGGTAATAGAATAAAAAATGGCCGTGTTGACGTCACTGCTGACTTCTTCGCTTTGAGTCGTGTCGAGTAATTTATCGACGTTGCTGGATAGCTCCGATACCAGCGCGACCCAGACAAAGATTAGTGGCTCGTCCGGCATACTGGGGTGGAAAAAAGCGAAGCAACGTCTGTTGTCTGCCAGGCGATGATGCAGGTCATTCCACGATTCGATACGATGCACTGCCTCGTACTCGATGAGCTTTTCGAGCAGCGATGCCGGGGCATTCCAGTCGATGCATTTGAGTTCGAGAAAGCCGATATCAAACCAGCTGGACAACTGGCGGCGCAATTCTCCGTCGATAGGGCTGAGTTCCGGATTTTTGCGTTTGAGTGACAGAAGATCGGACCGCATGTCGACCAGAAATTTCACCCCCTGTGGAAGTGCATTGAATTGCGTAAGTAACGTGAGGAACGGTGGGCGGAGTTGCTCGCGAAGTTGCTGCTCAACGATACTGCGCGTGTCGGCATCGAGATCGGAGAACAAGGCCTCGGCGGTTTCGCGGACTTTGTCATGATCAATGCCGAATTCTTCAACCAGCATGCGCAGGTACTTTTGCTTGCCCTCGTTGTTAAGGCCGAGATAAGCCTGCCCGAGTTCTGCTGCGTGTGCTCGCGCTGATACCTGTCCGCCTTTTGATTCCAGGCATCCCTGTATTTTCTCCCGCAATGGCTGCATTTCGTTTTCGTGCAGATACGGGCTGAGTTCCAGTCGTTTACCGGTAAACGGGCTTGAAATGCCCTTCCACGCTCCAAGTAAATTAACGATTAAACGGTTACTCATGCTTTTGCTATTTTGCGTCAACGAATTGTTCTTCACTGATGGATGAGTTCTAGCCGAGGTGCCACACAGCGATGGCAGTTAGTAGAGTCCGGGTTCCCGCTCCAGTTCGATATTGTACTTTGTCTTGATGTCTTGTTGAATGTCAGTAGCGAGCCTTGCAATCTGCTGACCATTACCACCGCCATGGTTTACCAGCACCAGCGCCTGGCGATTATGCACTCCGACTGCACCGGACCGGTGTCCTTTCCAGCCGGCTTTTTCGATCAGCCAGGCGGCAGGTATTTTAAAGTGATCATCCGCTTGCGGATAGACCGGGATACCGGCGCAGTTACTCTGTAGTTGCGCTAATTGCTGTTTATTTAGTGTCGGGTTCTTAAAAAAACTACCGGCGTTGCCGATTTGTTGTGGGTCGGGCAGCTTTGATGCACGCACCGCACACACGCAGTTGAAGACGTCGTGCGCGTTTGGCGTCGTGATACCACGTTGTTGCAGTGCATCTTTCAGCGCCTGATAGTTGACGCTGGTGTGGTCGGTGGCAGACAGGTTCAGCGTCACTGAGGTAATAACGAAATTCCGCCCCGCGTCGGTTTTAAACAGGCTGTGGCGATAACCGAATCCGCAATCTGAATGACTCAGTGTCAGCGATTTACCGTCGTGTCTGTCGATGACGTCGACACTGTGCAGACGATCGCTGATTTCAACCCCGTAGGCACCGATATTCTGAATCGGGGCAGCACCGGCAAGCCCCGGAATCAGTGCCAGGTTCTCCAATCCGTAGTAGCCCTGCTGCAGGGTGTCGACAACCAATTTGTGCCAGTTGCAACCAGCGCCGATATCTATAGAAATAGTGTCATCGGCGGCCGTGGTCCGGATGCCGGTAATACCGACATGAATCACCAGGCCCGCGACGTTTTTGGTAAACACAGTATTGCTGCCACCACCCAGAATAAATACCGGGAGTGCTTTTCGGCGACTCCATTCAAGTGCTTCGGTGAGTTCGGCCACCGAGCCCACACTTGTAAAGTACTCTGCAGTGACGTCGAAACCGAAGCTGTTGTGATGACGCAGAGACTTGTTGATTTCAGGCTGCATGCGCGTTGATAGACCTGTAGATTCGTGGCAGAAATAGTAGCAGTGTCGCGGCTCGCAGCACCATGAAGATGGAAAAGGCAAGCCACAGGGCGTGGTTGTTGTGGTGTGGCAACAACCACTCAGTAAGAACTACAAACAGGATCGCCGAGATGATCATTGCGTTGCGCATTTCGCTTGTGTGGGTTGTGCCTATAAAAATACCGTCGAGTTGATAGCACCAGACCGATAGCAATGGCAGTGCAATCAGCCAGGGCAGGCTCTGTCGAGCGATCTCTATAATGTCCTGTTGATTGGTGAATGCCAAAATAAGGTGGTCACCAAAAGCAAATATCACGAGTGAAAGCACGGTGGCGACAACGCAGGACTGTACGCTTGAAACGATCACTGCCTGATTGAAATCTGTTTTTCGTTTGCTGCCCCAGGCGTGTCCTACCAACGTTTCAGCTGCATGGGCAAAGCCGTCGAGTGCGTAGGCGCAGATGTGCAGCATTTGCATCAGGATGGCGTTGGCGGCGAGTGTCGTCGCACCGAGGCGGGTACTGGCCGCATTGAAATAGAAAAACGACAACACCAGTAACAGTGTACGTACAAAAATATTAGTGTTTAGATCGAGCAGCCGGCGCAGTTCAGTGCGTTGCAGTAGCTTGTCGAGTTGCACGTGCTGTATGGCCTTGCGGAGCGTATCGCGAATCAAATAGAGACTGAAGCCAAAGGCGGCGTACTCACTGATGACTGATGCCGCCGCGACGCCGCTGATACCCCACTGCAATACGGGGACAAACAGCAGATCGAGTACGATATTCAAGAGGTTTAAAAAAAGCTGAAAAACAAATACTGCCGAGGTTCGCTGCAGGCCTATCAGTACGCCCAGGACAACATAGTTGCCCAGGGTTGCCGGTGCCGACCATATGCGAATGGCATAGTATTGCGTGGTGAGTTCATCGAGTCGAGCGGTGCCATCGAACATCCGCAGACTGATTGACAACAGCGGTTGCTGCAGGGCAATGACCAGGGCGCCGAGCGCAAACGCTAGAAGCAGCGATCGCAGCAGGGTAGTGCCAATGGAAGTGCTGTCACGAGCTCCGAGTGCCTGTGCCACTATGCCACTTGTACCCATGCGCAGGAAACCGAATGTCCAGAACACCAGGCTGAAGATAGAAGCGCCGAGTGCAACTGCACCGACCAGTTCGACTTCATCCAGATGGCCGACAATAGCGGTATCGACAGCACCGACCAGTGGCACCGTGATGTTGGATAAGATGATAGGAGCGGCGAGTAGCCAGACACGTTTGTGCCAATCGACTTGCGGCAGATCAGGGGGAGGCGTCAACCCGGTAATCCATGATTAATACAGTGAAATTAGCGCCAGAGGCGAAGGTGTATCGTATCAGGATGTCGGGGGAGCGTGCTGAAGGGATTGCAGGTTCGGGGAGCCGTGCTCTAACCGGACAGCAAGCCTTGTCCGGGTCAGGGTGCGGGTGCATGGCGCACCCGCGATTTGATCAGGCAGCCTGACGGCGTCCGATGCAGTAGTAGGTAATGCCGTGCTCAGACAAAACCTCGGGTTCGTAGAGGTTGCGTCCGTCGAAGATAACCGGCTCGGTGAGGCCTTTCTTCAGTCCGCTCCAGTTGGGGCTTCGGAACTCATGCCATTCGGTGCAGATGATCAATGCATCTGCGCCTTGTGTGGCATCGTTTGCCGAGTCGACCAGCTTGAGGTTGTTCTGGCCCGGATAGATCTTACGAGTCTCGTCCATCGCAACCGGATCATACGCCTGTACCGTGGCGCCTTGCTCCCACAGAGCTTCCATCAGCACACGACTGGGGGCTTCGCGCATATCGTCGGTGTTGGGTTTGAACGCCAGACCCCACAGAGCGAAGGTTTTGCCGGACAAGTCACCCTTGAAATGCTTGCTCAGTTTGTCGTAAAGCACGTGCTTCTGTCGCTCGTTTACGCTCTCTACAGACTCGAGTAGTTCTGCGTGGTAGCCCACTTCGCGCGCGGTGGCGACCAGAGCTTTGACGTCTTTCGGAAAGCATGAGCCGCCGTAACCGCAACCGGGATAAATAAAGCTGTAGCCGATACGCGGATCGGAGCCAATGCCGATACGTACATTTTCGATGTCGGCACCGAGTGCATCAGCCAGGTTTGATAGTTCGTTCATGAAGCTGATTTTGGTAGCCAGCATGGAGTTTGCGGCGTACTTAGTCAGCTCGGATGAGCGAATGTCCATAAAAATCAGTCGATCATGATTGCGGCAGAACGGCGCGTAGAGCTTGCGCATTTGCTCCATCGCATACGGCTCCTGCGTGCCGACCACGATACGGTCAGGTTTGCGAAAATCCTCGATGGCAGCGCCTTCTTTGAGAAATTCGGGGTTGGATATAGTGGTGTATTCGAAGTTGGCATTGCGTTTGGTCAGCACTTCCTGAATACGCGCGCCGACCTTATCTGATGTACCCACCGGGACGGTCGATTTAGTAACCACCAGTTTGCGACCGTCCATACGTTCAGCGATGGTCTGTGCTACTGCCAGTACATGCTGCAGGTCGGCTGAGCCATCTTCGCCAGGCGGTGTTCCGACGGCGATGAACTGCATTTCGCTGTGGCTGACAGCGCGATCCATATCGGTGGTGAAGCTCAGCCGACCGATTTCAACGTTGCGCAGGATCACGGCATCGAGCCCGGGCTCATGAATTGGAATAATACCGTTGTTGAGGTCGGCTACTTTCTTTTCGTCTATGTCAACGCAGAGTACATGGTTGCCGACATCCGCAAGCAAGGATCCGGTGACCAGGCCCACGTAGCCTGAACCATAAACTGTTACATTCATTTGTTGTGATCCGTATCTAAATTACTGGAGGGAATAGTTGTATAAAGAATAGCGGCAGCTATCGGATGGAGGGAAGGCAATTATTGATCGTACTGCTAGCTGGTACAACTACCTTGTCGGGTGTATTGCCAAGCCGCCACGTGAGATATCGCAGTGGGTCCCCAATGATTACAAGGTGTTGCAAGCACCTTGCCGGGTTCTGAAAACGTCCACAGAGGTTGTGGCGCTGGTGTAAAATTGTAGGCAAACCGAGGGTTTTGTGACCCTGTAGAGAAATATGGCAAGGCAATTGGAAAGCAGTCGCTTCGACGCTGTCTGGAAGCGCAACACATTGACCGGTGACGCTGACGCAGGTATCGGTGCTCGACTGCTGGAGCGTTACAGCGAAAGCGGACGGTATTACCACACTGTGGATCACATCGGCTTTTGTCTGTCTGTGTTTGATCAGGCACGTTCGTTGTGCCTGAATCCGGATGCGGTAGAACTGGCACTGTGGTTCCACGATGCGGTGTTTAATTTTCCAGTTGATAACAACGAGCGCATGAGTGCCGAGTTATTTCTGCAGGTTAGCGAATCCGCACTGCCGGATGATCTTCGCGACCGTGTCTACCGGTTGGTAATGGCGACCCGTCATCTGGGACCCCCAGTTGATCCTGATGAGCAAATAATGGTGGACATCGATTTATCGAGCTTTGGTCAGCGATGGGAGCTTTTTAATACCGATGGAGAAAACGTGCGTCGAGAATTGGATTATCTGACGGACAGCGAGTTTTTTCCGAACCAGATCGAGTTCATGAGCAAGCTGGTGGCCCGGCAGCACTTTTACAATACGCACTGGTTCAGAGAGCAGTTTGAGGCCACAGCCCGCGAAAATGTTGCCCGTTATCTTAAGGATCTCAAGCAGCGGGGCTATTGACGACGCCAGGCGGTTAGTACTTCTCGCTTGCCGGGCGGCCCACGATGCTTTTTCCAGTCGAACCCGCTCACCGTCAGCGCATCACGAAAACTACGATTTACGCTGTAGGTGGCCAATACTCCCTCTACCGCCAGCATCGAATGCAATTTCTCCAGGTAGCTGGCCTGCCACAACAGCGGATTGTTTTTACTGCTGAAAGCGTCCAGGTAGATGGCATCAAAGGTGGCAGTGCCGCAGTCTGTCTGCAAAGCGTCCTGGAGTAACAGGGTCAATTGCGTGTACTGGTTGATCTGACTGGCGCCCGGGCTTTGTTGTTGGTTGCGTGTTTTTGCGATGGTGTGCTCGGTCGCCTGAATACTGTCGTGTGCATCGGGGAAAGTATCGCGCAGAATAGTGGAAATCGACTCACGGGGTAGTAATCGATTTTCAACCGATGTGTAGTTGATCGCGCAGCGGTACGCGAGAGCCGCAGTGGCGCTGAGCAGGAAGTTCATGCCGGTACCGAATCCGACTTCAAAGATACGGGTGGGACGCTGCTGCCGAAGCCTTTCTTCGACGCCGGAATTTTGCAGAAATACCACCTGCGATTCAGTCAGCGCGCCGAATGTTGAATGGTAGGTTTCTGCGCAGTCGGCGTCTTTCAGCGTCAGGCTGCCGTCGGCAGTACGCACGCATTGCGGTATGAGTGAGGGCGACATGCGGACGGATCTGCGAAGAAAGGCCGGGGAGGACTAGCGTCGTTGCTGCTTCAGTGGCCGGGTGACCCGTAAAGTAGCGGCCTTAAACTCGTCGCACTCCGCACTGAACAGGTCAGTGCTGGCGGGCATCGGCACACGGGCGAGTGCAATCCATTCAATCAGGCTTTTGCCGTCGTAAATCAGTTTGGTGCCGGTGCTGTGCAACCAGGCCGGCATGTGTGGGTCACGGTACGGTTGGCCGGGGAATTCGGCCAGTTGCTCGCTGGCAGAGATAAATTCCGGCCAGATCATGAAGTTATTGACCGAATCGCTTCGCATGGTTTCACACTCGTATTTCGCCGCGGTGGCGAAGTGGTCAATGAGCTTGTCGGCATCGGCGAACGATAACAGCGGGGCGAGTACACCTTTAAGGCGATCGGCGACGCAATCAATGTTGTGCATTGCCTGAGCGATTTTTATAAATCGGGACTCGTAGAATTGCTCGATCGGCACGGTGAAAGCGCGGAAAGGCTCGCCCCAGAGTTCATCAATGCCTTCCTGACCGCTGTAATGCTTAACCTGCTTGCCCAGTTCCAGGGCTTCTTTGAAGCATTGCCCGCACTCTTGCATTAGTTCGTTGCTTCGGCTGATTTTTACGCCTTTCCCGCCAAGTTCAACAACTGTTCGGAATATGTCAGTCGCACGATTGAACAGGGCGCCCGCGAGCATCGCTGCGTTAACGCGCTTTTTGCGTTCGTCGGTTTCGTTCTCATAGGCGGCACGAGCCCCTTCCAGCGCGTGGCCCGGCGTATTGATGCCGTGCTCGGTGTGATGAAAGGTACGGCGGGTGAGGGATTCAATGAGGTTTTTGCGGGCGATCAGGGATTCCGCTGGCGGTTGGTAGTAGCGAATCCAGTAGCCGTCGTAATAGACAAACCGCTGGTTTTCGATTTCTTTCTTGGTACCGTTTTCTGGCGGTGTGGATTCTGCCCACCAGAGCGGCCCGCGACGGAACGTTGCGGAATTACATGAGAAATCAATCGATTTCTGCTTTCTTGCATTGAGCATTGGATTGCTTGTCAAGTGTTGGCTCAGGTGTCCAGCGTACAGTGGCGCGGCGCGCATTATTGCACACTGGATAACGTAATGCAGTGGTTGATCAATGAAAGGCCACAAATTGTGCCGGCCTTAGGTGTCAGTTAATCCCAAACCGCTGCCATGCCGGTCTCACCATCGCTTTCGGGCGTGATGCCCGTGGCAGAGAGGGCAGCGCGGCGGCTGCAGCGCAAGTGACGATGGCGAGAGTCGGCTGCGAGCGGCTAGTCGTGCAGTCAATGGTTTGTGTCTGCATTTGTGCTGGCGCGTTTTGCTGTGACTATGGCTCGCAGCGGAGCCGGATGTCCTTCAATGGTTTTATCGTGGTTGTGAGGATCAAGTGCTTGTTCCAGTGAGTGGAAATTCATCCAGTCGGTGGTTCGTTGCTCGGTCAGAGGGGTTTGAGTAACATCGACGCAATTGATGTCGTAAAAGCCGGTGCTGATCAGTTGTTGTTTCAAAAGTGATACGGTGGGCAGTGACCAGACATTTCGCATATTGGCATAGCGACCCTCGGGAACAAGATCCGTGGCCGTTGGTCCGTCGATAATCAGGGTCTCGAGAATTAGTTCGCCGTCGGCTTTCAGCAATGTTGCCAGCGCCTGCAGGTGCTCCAGCGGTTGTCGGCGATGATACAGCACGCCCATCGAAAAAACCGTATCGAACGGATAGGGGTGATCTTGCAGATCATCGATACCGAGCGGCAGCACGCAGGCGCGGTTCTGTTGTATAAAATGATTGACGGCGAGAAACTGTGTGCCAAACAGCAGGTTCGGATCAATGCCGATGACGGTTTTTGCACCGCTGCCTAGCATGCGCATACAGTAGTAGCCGTTACCGCAACCGACATCGAGTATGGTGCGATCCGTTAAATCGATATGCGGGGCGAGCCGCGACCACTTATTATTGCAGCGCCATTCTGAATCAATGGTCACATCGTGTAGTCGAAACGGTCCCTTGCGCCAGGGGTGCAATTTGAGTAGTGACTCTCTTATTAAGCGTTGGACGTCGGCGGGCAGCGACGCGGTGAGCGAGCTGACGTGCTCGCCGTCAAGCAAAACATCGTCGGTAGTGACAGCGGGTAACTCCTGCAGAGCCGTTATCCAGCGCGGTAAATCACCATGACGTTGCGGGTCGACGCGCTGCTCGATCAGTGGTCTAAGTGCTGCCAGCCAATCGTCGAGTGCCGATGGTTTGTCTGAGTTGTAAAAATAGTCGTAGTTCAGGGTCTTCAACGCATCACTCGCCGCGGCGTAATTGATTGAGGTTCGGTTGTCTGGCTGTTCTTGCAAGCGTCACTGTCTGGAACCTGTGCCGCGTCTTTCTGTGGCTGCGGACAGTGGTGTCGCCTTGCGGCTGTGGTATCTGTAATGCCGTGCGAGAGAGCAGTGGCAGTATGGTAACGGATCGTCCAATGGAGTTTCACTTTTGTCTGAAAAACCCGTGCACTATTCACTCGTCGCGGCACAGAAGCATTTGCGGAAAGTGGACAAGACGATGGGCTCATTGATGCGCAAGGTCGGCAACACCGAAATTCGTAACGAGGCAGAGTTGTCCGTGTATGAGTCGCTTGTGCGTGCCATTGTCTACCAGATGTTATCAACCCGATCTGCTGCGGCAATTCACAAGCGATTGCTCGATAGCTGTGAGCAACAGGTGTCACCAACGAGAATTACCAGACTGGGTGAAGCGCGCTTGCGTGAAATCGGCTTCTCGCGAGCCAAGGTTGCGTCGGTACTGGATCTGACTGAGAAAGTACAGAATGGCTCGATACCACCCGACGATGAATTAATCCATGCAACTGATGATGAACTGGTACGCTGCCTGACTGCTGTTAAAGGTATTGGTGTGTGGTCAGTAGAGATGTTGATGGTGTTTAATCTTGGCCGTGCAGATATCCTGCCTGCGACGGATCTTGGCGTGCGAAAAGGTCATATGATGGCGTACAGTCTTGACGAAATGCTGTCACCGGCGCAATTGCTGGCGGCCGGAGAGGTGTGGCGTCCCTATCGCTCAGTGGCTGCGTGGTATCTGTGGCGGGCGACGGACAGTGTGGACTGGTGAGCGGTTATTGCTATCCGGCGTTGAGTGAGTTCAGGGCGGTGGTCGGGTGAAAATCATCTTAAGTCGCAAGGGGGTTGATAGCAGTGCTGGAGGATTTGCCAGTCCTATATTCAGTGACGGCTCCATGCAGTCTATTGCTATCCCCGACAGCCGCGCTCCGCTTGAGTATCGATCGGTAATTTCCACCATAGATACCGGTAAACTGATCAGCCACCTCAGTGGTGGCAAAGTAAAAGGTCGCCATCGTGTTCACCTTGATCCGGATATTGATGCCCGGCAGTTACCTCGAAAATCCAACTGGCGAGCGCTGTTCGGGCAGTGCGGCGCGGCACAAAGCCACCTGGTGTCTCAGGGGGTTGGGCCAGGAGATATATTTCTATTTTTTGGTTGGTTTAGACAAGTCGAATACCTGAAACGCCGTTGGCGCTACGTCACTTCGGCACCGGATCGGCACGTGATTTTTGGCTGGCTACAGGTGAATACTATCCATGATATAGCAGTGATCAATACCAGATCCCGATCATCGCGCCTGCAGTATCATCCACATTTTCATGGCGATTTCAGTGGCCAGAACACACTGTATGAGGCAGGCCGGCGGCTCGATATTGATGGATTGCAAGCGTTTACCGGAGGCGGTGTATTTCGTCAGTATCAGTCGCAACGTTGCCTGACGGCTGCGGGGTATAGTCGTTCAATCTGGCAGTTACCGGAATGGATGCACCCTACGGGACGCAACAGTGTATTGAGCTACCACAGTGACCCTAAACGATGGCAGTCTCTAGATGGAAAAGTACAGCTGAGGTCAGCGGCGCGCGGACAGGAGTTTGTCCTTGATCTCAACGACTATCCCGAAGGGTATCAGTGGATGAGAGAGTTGTTCGGTGCTGACTCCGGCTGAACAACAACGCCAGGTTTCTAGGTTTTTTTTGTGACGATTTCCGCATCCACGATGCTAGGCTCTGCCGCGTTGGAATCTGTCGCCCTGCTTGCTTTGGCGGTGCCCGGGTGGGTTGCTGCTGGTGCGGGCAGGCTGGATTGAGGAGCGCTGTCTATTTCCTCTGCTTCGATCAACTTGTAATCCGGGCCGGCAAGTAGATCCTGTTCCCGTCTAGTGCGTGCCAGATAACCGCCTATGGCGCCACCGGCAGTCGTCAGAGTGAGCAAGCCCAGCGTGATAAACTGGGTGAACATCATCATCACCCCGAAGCCGGCCGCCACCGCCACTGCTGCGCCAACCTTAAAATTGGCTCCGGTGTTGACCCGGCGGGCATTGGACTCGATCTCTCTCTGCGTTTTTTTCACCAGTCTGGTTTTAGCGCGCTCGGCGTTTACGTTGATTTTTTCACGCTCGGCTGCGAATTTCTCTTTGAGTGCAGCAATCCGCTGGTCGCCGGACTGGCGTGAAATTGTGGCGAACCACAAGGTGACAATGCCAGACAGCAGCGTCACGGTGAATGCCATCAACATCAGTTTCTCGATGCCGCTGGCGCCGGAATACAGCGTGTAGATTAGTAGAGAAGTGATCTGTGCCAGGATCAGTCCGAGGAAAAACCTGAGCATGATGTCTCCTATGAAAAAGCGCTCGTCAAAAGTGTAACGTACCCAATGGATATTAATTGAGTCGTGTCGAGTTTGTATAAGCGTAAACGTGGTCTCAGGCGTCAATTTATCGACTAAAGATTGAATATTGACGGACGATGTAGTGTTACGTCCCGCAAGCGCGCTTACCTGGAACCCTTTGATGAAATACAAATTACTGCAGGCGGTCTGCCTCGTTTCAGCCACGTTGTCCGCTAATGTTGCTGTTGGTGAAATACTGGCTGTGCCGGGTGGCAATTACTCGGTCACTCAGAATATCGCTACCCCTCGACGCGGTGCCAACGTCGCT
Organism: uncultured Granulosicoccaceae bacterium; assembly: GCA_938003855.1. GTDB lineage: Bacteria > Pseudomonadota > Gammaproteobacteria > Granulosicoccales > Granulosicoccaceae. The sequence continues at coordinate 53,219 of CALKXD010000109.1, forward strand.
GATGTGCTGGCAAAGTTCGGTGAGCCGGTCCATCGCCATCGTGCGGTTGGTACCCCGGCTATCTCCAGTTGGGAGTATCAGGGCTTTGCGGTTTATTTTGAGGAGGGCTTTGTAATACACTCAGTGGTTGACCGTAGCTGATCCTGATCTGAATCATCGCAAGTGGCGCAACGCCACTTGCGCTTCAGAGGTGACCTCTGACACCGGCCGTCGGCGTTACACCGGTGATGCGATCTGTGTCCGGGCAATACCGGCTGCCGCACACAGGGCAGGATATACCTTTACCTGGTGTAATGAATCTGCTCTTATAGCGGTCGGTTGAATAACATGTACGGTTTATGTCTGTGGATGCCGCATCGCGCCGGGTAGAGTTTCTGCTCGGTGCCCGCGATACAATCCCGATGGTTATCGGTGCAACTCCCTTCGCAATACTATTTGGTGCACTTGCCACCAGTGCCGGTTTGTCACTTGCTGCAACGGTGGGTATGTCGTTGTTTGTGTTTGCGGGATCGGCGCAGTTTGTGGCAGCCAGCCTGCTGGTGCAGGGCACCGGTATAGCCGTCATTATACTCACCACATTCATTGTCAACTTACGCCACGCACTATATTCCGCTGCACTGGGTCCGCATGTTCGTGGCCTGCCTCAGCGCTGGCTGATGCCGTTGGGGTTCCTGCTTACCGATGAAACCTTTGCGGTGGTGATCAAGCGCTATCGCGAGACACCTGGTGTCGCTTTTGGCCATTGGTATTTTCTGGGGTCAGCCTGCGCAATGTATTTCAACTGGCAGGTATTCACGTTGGTGGGCATCTTTGCCGGTCATCAGATGCAGGGTCTGGCAGACTGGGGGCTCGAGTTTGCCATGGTGGTTACATTTATAGGGATCGTGGTGCCTTTGATCACCGACAAGCCTATGGTGATATGTGCCGTGGTAGCGATTGTGGTCGCACTTGCCGCGCGCGATTTACCGCATAACCTGGGCTTGATCCTGGCCTCGCTGCTTGGCATTGCCAGTGGCTACCTGGCTGAAAATGCACAATCGGTGGTCGCTCATGACTGAAGTACTGTTAATTGTCGGAATGATGGTGGTAACTTTCGGTGTTCGTTATCCGGTGCTGGCACTACTTGGCAGAATAGAAATACCTCAGCGGCTGCAGCGGGCACTGCGTTTTGTGCCTGTCGCCGTGCTGAGCGCACTAGCCGCGCCACTGTCCGTGATAGCCGATGGACAGTGGTTTGTTTCTTTTCACAACCCTGCGTTTGCGGGCAGTGTCGCCGCGGTCGTGGTCGCTGTTGTCAGCAGGCATCTGCTATTGACGATGGCAACCGGGATGCTGGTGTTTGTATTGGTCAAACTCTTTTACTGAAACACTGCCTGATACACGATGTGCTGCACAGTGGCTTAAGCGTTACTCAGTCTTTGCGGTCCACCAGTGGGCTGGAATAGTTTAGCTCCATGTCCCACGGAAAATTGATCCAGGTGTCCTGCGGCACTTCTTTGATGAAGTCATCGACTTCCTGGCGTCCCTCCGGTTTGGCATAGACGGTAACAAAACGTGCATTCGGTACCACGGCTTTGACAGCGCGAGCGGTTTTGCCGGTGTCGACCAGATCGTCAATGAGTAACATACGCGTACCATCAGAATTGCATTTTTTTATTATTTCGCTGTCACCGCGCTCCTGGTAGTCATAGGTTTTGATGCAAATGGTATCAATCAGGCGGATGTTTAGCTCGCGAGCGATGATGGCGGCCGGAATCAGCCCGCCACGGGTTATCGCGATAGCACCGTCCCATTGCTCGGCCGGCAGCAGACGCTGTGCCAGCCTGCGGGTATCCCGATGCAGTTCTTCCCACGATACAAAAAACTTTTCATGTGTGCTGAATGTCTCTGACACTATTCGCCCTCGAATTCGCAAATACTGAAAACATCAATGCCCGCTTCGCGCAGTTTACTGGAGCCGTTCAGATCTGGCAGATCTATAATGGCCGCGGCTTCTTGAATGGTTCCGCCCAGACGGGTGATGAGTGCCGCCGCCGCCAGCATGGTGCCGCCGGTGGCGATCAGATCATCGAGCAGGAGTACTTTCTGCCCCGCAGATATTGCATCTTTGTGCAGTTCAACCTCTGCGCTACCGTACTCAAGCTGGTACGATTCACAGACAGTTTCGAAGGGCAGCTTACCGCGTTTTCTGATAGGCACGAGGCTTGTGCTCAGCTCGTAGGCAAGGGCCCCGCCGATGATAAATCCGCGCGCATCTATACAGGCCAGTACGTCTATATCGTGGTCATAGTAGCGATGCACGAAGCAGTCGACCAGCCGTCTGAAGGTTGCCGGATTCTGCAGCAGTGGTGTGATATCACGAAACTGTACTCCCGGCACCGGCCAGTCCGAAATAGTTCGAACCCGCGTATGGATGTAGTCACTGAAGTATTTAGATTGATCGGCTTTTTGCATGAGTGGTGTGATTATGAAACGCGTTGTGCCAGCGGGGCGGCTAATTGTTCAGCCAGCGAGGCCATTAGTGTCTCTGTTGTGCCCCAGTCAATGCACTGATCGGTGATAGAGACACCGTAGGTCAGGTCGTCCGGGTTGTCGCCGAGTTTCTGGTTGCCGCTGCCGATGTGACTCTCCAGCATGATGCCAATGATGGATCGGTTACCTTCGGAGATTTGCTTGCAGACGTTGTCTGCGACCAGCGGCTGCAGCTCGAAGTTTTTATGCGAGTTGGCGTGGCTGCAATCGATGATCAGGTTGTCGGCAAGGTTTGCCTTAGCCAGTGCCTGTTCGGCAAGGGCGACGTTGACTGAGTCATAGTTGGGCTCTGATCCACCCCGCAGAATCACATGCCCGAAGGGGTTGCCACGGGTTTCCAGCCTTGTCACCTGGCCATCGCCGTTGATGCCGAGAAAACGGTGTGGTGAGGAGGCCGATTTCATTGCATTGATGGCGATGTCGAGACTGCCGTCAGTGCCGTTTTTAAATCCCACAGGAGTTGACAATCCGCTGGACATTTCGCGGTGAGTCTGGGACTCAGAGGTGCGTGCACCGATGGCGGTCCAGGAAAACAAATCCGACAAATACTGTGGGCTGATAGGGTCGAGTGCTTCGGTGCCGGCCGGCAGGCCGAGTTCTGCCAACCACAATAGTAGCTCCCGTGCTTTGTGCAGCCCTTTGTCGATATCAAATGAGTCATTGAGATCGGGGTCGTTTATAAAGCCTTTCCAGCCAACGGTGGTACGTGGTTTTTCAAAATACACCCGCATCACGATGTAGAGAGAATCAGCGTGTTTGTCGTGTATTTCCTTAAGCCGTTTTGCGTAGTCCTTGGCGGCGTCGATATCGTGTATCGAGCAAGGCCCCACCACCACTAACAGGCGCGGGTCACGACGCCCAAGTATGGCTTCTATGGTGTCGCGCGCGGTGTTCACCGTTTGCGTTGCCGTCTCGGAGCGGGGTAGTTCGCTGCGCAGTTCACGGGGTGTGATCAGTACAGATTCTGAAACGATATTTACGTTGCTGAGTTTTGTCGACATAGCGTGCTGTTGTGCAAGTGGGTATGGCGTGCAGTGTATGGAAATCTGGCAATGAATAACAGCCAAATTGTTGGCTGCGTGCGGTGCGGGAGTGGCGCGCCGCTGAGGATGGCGGTTGATGCCGCCGCTGTTCCGCAGCGTCGGGTTCAGTGCCGGCCGTGTAGCGCAGCGGCTTGATAGTCGACGCCGCGCTTGTTTTACGACGCTTTGGGGCCTACCCGTAGCGCCAGCGCCGGAAATGATCGACCGATAGACTGTTGGCCGGAGGCGGGTTACTGGCGACTATTGGCTGATTTGCAGCTTTCCGTCGACGAAATGTATGTGTCCTTTGCCATCGAGGACCGAGCAGATCGGGCCACCGATCAGCGATTCCCGCCAGCCCCTCATCATTGTTGTGTCGCGATTTCCACGGATCAGATCTTCCAGTGATTTTCGCGGTGCCAGAATTGATG